>JBKPNC010000171.1:0-12095 GCA_046732435.1 Actinomycetota bacterium | reverse complement strand
GTTCTCGGCCGGCCGGGCCTGGAGAACTCGGTAAGAACGGGCTTCGGCAGCACGTACCGCCTCGACCCACAAGGTCGTCTTCCCTATCCCGGGCTCGCCCTCGATTACAAGCGCTGACGGACCTGTTGCGATTGCATCGAGGAACTGCTCAACGGCGGCAAGCTCCTCCTCGCGACCGACTATCGCGTCTGTTTCCGTCGTTCTCGCGTCCAGAGGTTGATCTTACGCCCATTCGTGACGCATCAACCGTTTACAAACTAGACAAAAGCCGCAGAGGCTTCGAGACGCGTGCGCGCGATTTTGGGGACAGGTTTTGGGGACAGGTTCGAATCTTCCCAGGGCTGCTCAGGGAACGCCAAGAGCAGATGGGACAGGAGGACGAACCCTCTTAGCTGCAGAAGCCAAGGTGACAAGCGCGTCTCCTCCATGCCACCGCCGAAGCTCGAATCTCCATGGCAAGGAGGGGGTCGACGGTTCGAGTCCATCCGAGGGCTCTGCTTCAAAAATACCTGCAAATCAGCCAGATCGGAACCACTGGCTTGCCGCAGATTGAACATACCGGTGGTGGGTGTTTCTCGTTGTTCAAGATCTCCTCCTGTTCGTGAACTTTGATCGCGTTTCCGTTCTCCGAGAGTCAGCGGCGGATCCGGTCTGAACCGTCGCATCGCGGCGCCTGCGCAGCCGCGATGGGCGTGCCGTCGTCGTCGCGACGTCGGAGCCTCGTCAAACGGTTCAGTTCGACCCGCCGGCAACGGTTCACTTAGGCCAGATCGTCACCGAGATGTGCCGACAGTTGGGGCGGGGCGGCGCACGCTGGAGGACGGAGCTACAGAGCGACTCTCGCTGTCGTCGCGGGCGTAGTGGCTACTGGAACCCCGCGGCATCTGCGAACGTGGAGGCGTTCAGCGAGCCAAGTCCCGTCGCCAGGTCGTAGCCTGGCTGCGCTGCGCCGCCCGCAGGGGCCCGCCCGATCGCCGAGTCAGGGTGGCGCGAGCTCGTCCCCTTCGTGACGTCGTAGAAGATCGAGTGATAGCCGGATCCTCGCGCGAGCTGGTACACAAGCGGCGAGACCAAGCCGAGACGGGGACGACCGGCGTCTCGCTCCTGTTCGATGACGAGCGCCATGATCGCCGCCTCGAGTGGCGTCGCGGCACTTGTTCCCCCACCGCCGCCCCACCCGCCGCTGTACTGGTCGAAGACGGCGAGGCCGGGTGTGAACGACGCCATCGCAGCGATGTCGGGGGCGAGCCGGGTCTTCTTGCCCTGCTGGATCTGAGGGCCGATTCCCGGAGCTCGCTGGAAAGCCGGGCGTTGCCAGACCTTGCTGCGACCTCCGCCGGTCCCCACCTGATCGCCTTGGGTCGCGAACGTCGACCAGACCACTTGATCCGCGATCTTGTTCGCCGCCGTCAGCGTCAGGTTGGTGCCGCCGACGCTGGTCGCGAACGGTGAGCTGCTCGGGAAGAGCGCTCCGGGCTCGCTGGTGAAGCAGCCTTCGAATCCCAAATCCCCGGACGCCGCCAACGTGGTGATCCCGAGCGCGGCGGCTTCTATCAGTAGTCGCTCCGCGAGTCGCAACTGATCGGCGCTGAAGCGGTCCTCGCAGACGCCGTCGCTGATCGATAGTACGTCGGGGAGCCTTCCGCCTTGGCGCGACGGATCGAGCGCGCCGAACATGAACAGAACGAAAGAGTTGCCGAACCCGACGTCGAGCGGTACGAAGATCGGCGTAATGCGCTCCAGGCCCGGCGCGAGCGACGAGAGCGCCTCCACGTCGAGCACCGTCTCACCCGGATCCGTCGCGGTGTCTCGAGTCGCGCCTGGCATCGCGAACTGCCGCACCACCGGAGTCGGTAGACCGAAGCAACGCGCCCACGTCGCGAATCCCGCGACGTCAACCTCCTGCGAGCTCAGCGTTGCGACGCGAATTCCGGAACCGGAGAGCCCGCGCGAGTGCAGCTCATCCACTTCGTAGGCCGTCGAGAGTTGCTGTGGCGTGAACGCGCCCGTCTTGGTCGCGCCCTCGCAGCTCTGTGAGGCGGCGGTCCTTGCCTTCTCCCGAGCACGCGATCTATCTCGCAGCGAGCGGGTCGGCAGATAGGTCTCACTGGCCGAGATCTCGCTCGTCCATCGGCGGAGACGCTTGGGGATGCAGAGGCTACGACGCGTCGGCGGCGTCATCCCCCTGGCACAGAAGATTCGCCGCCCCGCCTGCGCCGTCAGCACGGCCAGGACGATCGACTTGTCGGAGCTCAGTTCCACCTCGAGGATGCCACGCCGGGAGGCAATGTAGTGCAGGACTCGGCGACGGACGGCGCTACTCGCCGAGAATCGGTTCTGGTACTGGCGCAACGAGAGAAACCGGCGGTACCGCGGCGAGGAGGGATCCGAAACCTGCCGTGCGAGCTTTCCCGGAGTCCCGCGCCGGCGCAGGCCCAGCAGGAAGACTCGACGTGCGGGCGCCGCTGACACACGCGCGGAAGCCGCGGTGGCGCGTGAGCGATCGCTCGCCGAAGCTGGGCTAGACGACACGGCGGCGGCGCCGGTGACGGCAAAGACGAGCGCCGCGCACGTACCGGCAGCGATCGGGACCGCTAGGCGAAAGCGGGATCCGTCTGCACGCAGCACCCCCGGCGATGCTACCCCTCGCTCGATTTCGTGCGGAGGGGGTCGATGTGGGTCGCCGTGACCCAGGACTAGAGACGAACCCGCTGGAAGGAGCGAATCGGGGGCGCCCCGGGTGCGATGCCGAACCTTGCGGACGGGTTTGGGGAGCACTGGCGCAATGCGGCCCGTCCCACCACTCGAGCACCCGTTCGGGCGAGCCGGCCGCACGCCAGACCCGAACGGTGCTTATGCACACGCGCGCGCGAGGAAGCTCGCGCGGCGATGGCATGGAAGCTGGCTCGGCCACCGGGCGGTCTCTTTCGCGACGATGAAATCGCGGCTTCCACCCCGCTTCTACGGCCGCAGTGGCCCTAGTCTGGCCGCGCTTGAGGGGGGAGGCGGCGTAGCCGGGCCGGCTCGTTTACAGGCGGACCATCCCACCGGATCATGTGCCCACGGGTCGCGCGCAGGCTTTGACCCTCCGAGTCTGGACGGTCCGTGCTATCGCGTGCACCCGACGCAGTACCGAACTGAATGCGGGCCTGCTTATAGGCATCTCTCCGTCCTGTAGTTTGAAAACGAAGTGGCGGATGCGCAGAGCCGCTTAGATCTACGCCTCTCAGAGCTTTCCACTCTCAGCCTTGAGATCGGCCCGCAAGGCCCACGTTGGGCCAGAACGTTGCCCCCTTGGTGCCGCGGAAGTGACTGATTTGCAGGCCGCGGAAGGGCTGCTCTACCGGATTCGGAGGAGTTGCCGACGTTGGCGTTGCACAGCCTGCGGCATACCGCGATCAGCCATTGGCTTGCGGAGGGCGTTGACATTGTTTCGGTGGCGGCTCGTGCGGGTGACACGGTGCAGATGATTGCGAGCACGTATGCGCACCAGTTTGATCGGGTGCGGGCGGGCGAGCGGCAGGAGCCGGGTTCGTTTGTCGCCGCGATCGAGGCGGGGCTGGGCCTGTCGGACGCCGGGAACATGCCGGCGTCTGAGGCGGCGGGGTCGTAGGAACAGCCGCACTAACCGACAGAGGGCGAAGCGATGTTTGTAGCCATGAGCGCTCAACCGTCGCGTGGCGAACAGGACATGCTGAACCGGCTTCGACTGAGCCTGTACGAGTGGGCGTTCGCGGATATCAAGCGAGCGGCGAGGGTCGGCTTGTATCGACTCGCTTTCGTCGGCGTCGCCGCGTGGTTCGACGCCGTGAGCCGCCTCTACAAAGGGAAGCAGTGGAACGGCCGGGACGCTTTGGAGGCGTTCATCCGGCGGCACATGCCGCAATACGCCAACGACGTTGACGCCCTGTACGACGGGCTGCGGAACGCTCTCCTGCACGAATACGGCACCCGCGAGGTACTGCTCACGCACGAGGACACCGGGGAGCACTGGTCGAAGCGCCCGCAAGGGCGGGTCATTCACCTCGGCTCGCTGATTGACGATTGCGAGGCCGCCTTCCAATCGTTCTACGGGGAGCTTCAATCCGACGCGCAGCTTCGTGCGACGGTGCTCGGCCCGGCGCACGGTTTGCTCGCGCCCGTAGACGCCGGCGGTGCGCCCAGCCTTTCCGGGAGTCCGGTGATCCCGGGAATACGTCAGGTTGGCTCGCGAGCGCCACCCACCCTGACCCGAACCTGCTCAACATCGACAACAGCCGGTGGTACTCCGATCCGCCGCTTCGCCCGATTCAAAACCCCGACGGAGAAACCGGCTGGTCCGAAGCAGCGGAAGCGCAAGAACTAGGTAGCGCTTAGGTAGCGGCACCTCGTTCCCACGGGTTCCCAGTGTTCCTGGCAGTCAGGCTGAACCTCGCAAACAAGCCGAATCGGGACTAGCGGGAACAGCCCGGAATCCTCCGGGTACACCGTTCGCCTAACCCGCTGATTTGCAGGGGCTTCATCGCGAAAACGTCGCCAGCGGTGTTGCGCAGTGTGATGCGGCCAAAGCGGCGATCGTTAGGCCTAGTGGGTGGTGGCGGAGGCGGCGGAAGCGCCCAGTCGCACCGGGATCGCGTTCAGGCCGAAGCCGTGCACGCGGCCGAGACCGAACGGCTCCCCGACGAGAGCGGCCGATACGAAAACCCCATTCGGGAGCAACCAGCTCAACCTGAACGCGATCGCCCGCGAGCTCGGCCGACGCCAGCAACGCCTCCACGGCAGCCACGCCGCCGCCGCCGGCAATCAGGACATGCAAACGCAAATCAGCCGGCGCATGGCACCAGACGCCCCCTGTCGTTCGCCACCCGCAATCACTCGAAAAGGTAGCTTCTGCCCACGGACAACGAGAACGCCGAAGCGGGCGTTTCTGGCATCGACCGCGACGCGTCGGGCGACCAGGACAGGTCGGCGATATCGCGACCGACGTGCGGGCCGGCGAGCTTCCGCTCGCCTCCCTCCGTCGCGTCGCACATACTGCGGCGCGACCTTGGAATCGCTAGCTCCGCACACGTGCGCCGGAGCTCGGCGATTCAATGTGGTCGAGGATCAGTTGGAGCAGTCGGCCGGAGTGGAGAACGTGTTCGTGCGCTAGGGCTCGTGCGCCAGCAGAGCTGCCTGCGGCGATCGCGTCTCGTATCGCACGGTGCTGGCGGACGTTTTGCTCGTAGAGGGCGTCGAGTTCGGCACCGCCGAGCCGCCAGACGGCCTGGCCGACGAAGGATCGGCGGGCGCTTTTCGCCATCTGTTCGAGGAGTGGCGCGTCGGCTGCGGCGTAGATCACATTGTGGAAGCCGTGGTTGGCGCGCATCCAGTCGCTCATCAGGTTCGCCCGCTCGCGGTTGCGGTGCCGCCTGTCGAGGAGTTCCGCCGTCAGCTCGGCGAAGCGCCCCTCGGCCTCCGCAAGCGCCTCGAGGTCGGCGGCGGTCATCCGCGGCGTCGCCAGCCCCGTGGCGAGCCCCTCGAGTTCGGCGCGGATGAGGAAGGCCTCGTGCAGCGCGCCACGGTCGATCGAGCGCACGCGGACGCCGCGGTTGGGCACGAAGGAGACAAGCCCCGTCGCAGCCAGCCGTCGCAGCGCCTCGCGCACGGGCGTGCGGCTGACCTCGAATCGCTGCGAGACCTGCTCCTGACGAAGCACCGTTCCGGGCGCCAGCTCGCCGGTGACGATCGCGTCTTCGAGTGCGAGCGCGATCTCGTCCGCCTTCGTCGGATGCGTCTCGGCTGTCGCTACGTCCGGTTGAACTGCGCCGCCTCCGTCGAGCCGGTCAGCGCGAGCGTCGAGCTTTGGCCGCCGCTGATCGCTTCCGCCACGGCGTCGAAGTAGCCGGCGCCGGCCTCGCGCTGGTGCCGGGTGGCGCTGTAACCGTGCTCCTCGAGACCGAACTCGTGCTCCTGGAGGCGCACGTATGCCGCCATGCCTTCGTGCACGTACTCGCGGGCGAGCTGAAACGCGGCCGCGTTGAGTGCGTGGAACCCGGCGAGCGTGATGAACTGGAACCGGTAGCCGAGCGCGCCGAGCTCGTCCTGAAAGCGGCGGGCCTGCGCGTCGTCGAGGTGTTTGCGCCAGTTGAAGGAGGGCGAGCAGTTGTAGGCAAGAAGCTTTCCTGGGAACCGCTCGTGAATCGCCGCGGCGAACTCACGCGCCTCGCCGAGGTCGGGCGTCGACGTCTCGAACCAGAGGATGTCTGCGTACGGGGCGTAGGCAAAGGCGCGCGCGATCACCGGCTCAAGGCCGTCGCGTACGCAGAAAAAGCCCTCGAGCGTGCGCTCTCCTGTGATGAACTCCTCATCGGCCGGGTCCGCGTCGCTCGTCAGCAGCTTTGCGGTGAGCGCGTCGGTGCGCGCAACGAGGATCGTCGGCACCCCGCAGACGTCCGCCGCCAGCCGCGCCGCCGTCAGTGTGCGCACGAACTGGTTGGTGGGGACGAGCACCTTTCCACCGAGGTGGCCGCATTTCTTCTCGGATGAGAGCTGGTCCTCGTAGTGGACGCCGGCGGCACCTGCCTCGATCATCGCCTTCATCAGCTCGAAGGCGTTCAGGGGTCCGCCGAAGCCGGCCTCGGCGTCGGCGACGATCGGCGCCAGCCAGTGGATACCCGTATCGCCCTCCGCAGCGTGTAGCTGGTCGGCGCGCAGGAGTGCGTTGTTCAGCCGCCGGACGAGCGCCGGCACGCTGTTCGCGGGGTAAAGACTCTGGTCGGGGTAGGTGTGCCCGGCGAGGTTGGCGTCAGCGGCCACCTGCCAGCCGCTGAGGTAGATCGCCTTGAGGCCGGCCTTCACCATCTGCACCGCCTGCTGGCCGGTCAGCGCGCCGAGCGACGGCACGTACTCGTCCGTCTGCAATACCTCCCACAGCCGCTCTGCACCTAGATGGGCGAGCGTGTGCTCGACCTGGATCGTCCCGCGCAGCCGGACCACGTCGGCCGTGGTGTAGGTGCGCTCGATCCCGTCCCAACGCGGGTCCTCGCGCCACATCCGCTCGAGCTGCTCGACCATCAAATTGGTCCTGCCGTTCGTCGTCGCCACCATCGTCTCCGTCATTCGCTCTCTCCTCTTTCCAGGTAGGGGTATGCCGTTGTGGTCAAGAACTCGACAAACTCGTCGCCGAGGGCCACCTGCTCAAAGATCTCCCGCGCCTCGCCTGGGCGCCCGCGCGCATAGGCTTCGTCGCCGACCGCCGCGCGTATCTTGTCCAGCTCCTCCGAGATCACGTGCCGCACCTCACCGCGCTCGAACCGGCCGTGACGAACCCACTGCCATACCTGCGAGCGCACGATCTCGGCCGTCGCCGCGTCCTCCATCAGGTTGAAGATTGCGGCCGCACCGGCCCCGCGCAGCCAGGACGACAAATATTGCAGCCCGACGCTCACGTCGTTGCGCAAGCCCTCTTCCGTAACCGCACCTGGCGTCGCGACGACGTCCAGGAGGTCGTCTGCGTCGACATCGACGTCGGGACGCTGCCGCTCGAGCTGGTTCGGCCGCGCGCCGAGAACTCGGTCGAACTCTCGGCGCGCCACCGGCACGAGGTCGGGATGTGCCACCCAGGTGCCGTCGAAGCCGTCGCGGGCCTCCCTGACCTTGTCGTCTCGGACCTTCGCCAGCGCGATCTCGTTCAGCCGAGCGTCCTTGCGGCTCGGGATGAAGGCCGCCATGCCACCCATCGCGTGCGCGCCGCGCCGGTGGCAGGTCTTGACGAGCAACTCCGTGTACGCCCGCATGAACGGCGCCGTCATCGTCACGCTGTTGCGGTCCGGCAGAACGAACTCGGGCCGGTGCCGGAACTTCTTGATCACGCTGAACTGGTAGTCCCAGCGGCCGGCGTTCAAGCCGGCCACGTGGTCGCGCAATTCCCAGAGGATCTCGTCCATCTCGAATGCCGCCATGATCGTCTCGATCAAGACGGTCGCGCGGATGGCGCCGCGCGGCAGGTGAAGCTCGGACTCCGCGAACACGAACACGTCCTTCCAGAGCCGCGCCTCTAGATGGCTCTCCAGCTTCGGCAGGTACAGGTACGGACCCGCACCCCTGGCGAGCAGGCGGCGGCCGTTGTGGAACAGGTAAAGGCCGAAATCGAACAGCGCGCCCGAAACCGCATCGCCGCCGACGCGAACGTGCGCCTCTGGCAGATGCCACCCGCGCGGGCGCACCAGAAGCGTCGCCACCTCCTCGTTCAGACGGTACTTCCGTTGCTCGCTCTCGAGCTCGATCGTCCCCTCGATCGCGTCGATCAGGTTGGCCTGACCCGCGACCATGTTCGACCAGGTCGGCGAGTTCGCGTCCTCGAAGTCGGCCATGAACACGCGCGCACCGGAGTTGAGCGCGTTGATTACCATCTTCCGGTCGGTCGGGCCGGTGATTTCGACGCGCCTGTCGCGCAGGTCGGCCGGGACCGGGTCGATCTGCCAGTCGGACTCGCGGATCTCGCGCGTCTCCGGGGGAAAGTCGAGCAACTCGCCGGCATCCAGGCGCTCCTGACGTTCACGCCGCGCCTCGAGCAATGCATGCCGGCGCCGCTCGAAGCGATCATGAAGCGAAGCAACGAAGCCAAGCGCCTCCGCCGTCAAGATCCCGTCGGCGCGCTCGCACGGTGCCGCGACGACCTCAACCTCGGCAGCAACAGCCACCGCCTTCACTCGTTCTCGTGGTCGCGCTCGCAGAACTCTGGGCACGTGCACGCCGCCGTCTCGGCGCTGCTGACGACATACGAGACGCGGGCCGCTCCGTCCTTCACGATCCGCACGTGCCCGCTACGGCCCCCATTGTCCCCGGCAGCGAGTACGCCACCATCGGCCGGCCGGCTGCGAAATTTGTCAAGCAGGCTCATACTCGCGTCCCCTCTCTCTTGGGATCCAAAGACGGGGCCTCAGTGCGCGCCTCCGCCCCTCTAGGGAGCATTTCGGATCCAAGATACCATGGGCGCGGTTCGGTAGGTGGCACGATGACCAGTCTGGGGGATCAGGGCTCGCGGTCCAGGGCGGACGACAGAACCGTCACGTGCTGGAGAGCCGACCCGAGCTTCGGAAACGGCAACGAGGTGCATACGTCACAGGCGGCTACGGCGACGTTCCCAGCAAGCGAATGTCGCGGTTCCACCAAAGACGACAACCCGCGCCGCGCGCTCGGGTGGACGGCCGGATGTTTGAAGCCGTGCGGCCAGGGTCGCGACGCGTAGATCACCCGAGGTTGTGAACGGGACGTCGCGCATGAAGCGCCGGCGGCGGTGGAGCACTGCAGAGCGTCGAGTTGGAGTCCGCGCAGCCGGTCAGTTCGATGTGCCATCGACAGAGTTGTTGGCTCTTCGCGCAGTCGTGCGTCGTCGAGACGACGGTGAGTCCACCGCCCATGCGTTAGGCGGGAACAGGTTCGGTCAGATCAGACCGAGTCCTCGCGCGACGGCCACGGCCTGTGCGCGCGTGCGGACCTGCAGCTTGTGGAACGTGCGGTGCAGCTGCGTCTTTACAGTTTCCACGCCGATACCGAGCTCGTTGGCGATGTCTTGGTTCGAGCGCCCGTGCGCCACGAGCGCGAGGATTTCGCGCTGGCGCCTCGTGAGGGGTGCGCTTCCTCCCGGCCGTGGTGGGTGGTACGGGTCGGATATCGCGTTGCCCGCTAGGACCGTGCGCAATGCAGCGAGCAGCTCAATCGGACTGCCGGTCTTTAGGACGCTCCCCTGGGCGCCAACATCGCGCGCCGCCTCATTGAAGCCCTGCTCCCGGTTTGCGGTCATCATCAGCGCAGGAGCAGTCACGCCGCGCGTGCGGAGCTCGCGGATGAGCTCGGTGCCTCGGTGGTCTGGAAGCCGGTAGTCAACGAGCAGAAAGTCGGGCTCCACGGCGAGCATCAGCTCGACCGCCTCAACGGCGCTTGCTGCCTCCGCGTCGACGCGGAACTCCGAGGCCCGCAGAGAAAGTCGCACCCAGCTCCGCACCATCGGGTCATCCTCGACAACCAGCAGGCTTACGTCTCGACCGCTAGCGGCGTGAGTGATGGCACTCATCTGGAGCCCTGCTTTTTGGGGGACGGACTCATCGGCCCTTGCCGGCGAAAACTCTGCATTGCTCGTTGATTATGAACTAAACGCAGGCGGGTGGGGGACAAGCCCTAAAGAGACCGCCGCCGCCGAGAGCGGCCGCTTGGCCCTCGCGTGTCGTTCCGAGGACTCATCGGCGGAGCACCGCGGCAGGCTTCCCGTCCGCCGCAACAACAGAGGCAAGCGACCCGCGAGCGGCCGGAGCTCCTCGCCGGGCAGTACGCCGGCTCACGCAGCTGGGCGTGGAAACCTCCTAGAGGCGACATTCAGAGGGGGTAGGCGTGGCAGTGAAACCTGGAATCAGTGTGGCTTTAGGCTGCGAGGAGCGAGTCATCCAACCGCAGCCATGGATGCGGCGGCGCGGTGCTGGTGCGTCCGTGGTGCGTTAAGCCAGGCCTCGCCGGATCGCGTGGCCCCCGCGCGCCCTGCTGTCGCGTTCCCACCAAAAGACGACAACCCGCGTCGCGCGCTCGGGTGGACCGCCGGCTGACTGACGGGCGGCACAGTGGCCGCGGCGGCACGCGACGACTGCACACGACGTCAGGCCCGGATCAGCTCCAGGTGAGGGGCTTCCGCAAGATGAAGACCGCGATGGCCGCGTACGGCAAGGAGGTCAGCGGCTCACCGCTTACCTCTCGCATCGACTCCGGCACGTGCTACCGAGGCGCAGTGGAGCGGCGAGATCACGTCGTGCCGAAACTACGCGCTCGGTTTGCCCGCCAGGCCCACTTACTCGGTCATGGGACTTCCACCATCCGGGCTTCACCCGACTTTGACTCTCCTTCATGAAAGCTTTGGGAGGTTGCTGTCTCTCGCCCCCCTCCGTCGGTCAAGGGTCTCAATCTTCAACCGACTGCTTCAATCGACAACGGATTACTCGTCAGTCCTTATGTTTTCGTTCATTCGGGCTAAAATAGCATTCATTATTTTAATTTCATCGAGAATTTCTCTGTGATTACCGCGCAGTTGCAAAACCAACCAACTAAAAAATTTCAAGTCAAGCTCTTTGTCTTTTTTGTAAGTTGAGTTTGCAATGAGTTGATCTATTTGATTTAAAATTTCATCGCCTTTCTGCGTAATATCCGCGACAGTACTCTTCGCATCATCCGCCCCTAGATTCTGGTCTTTCTCTCTCGTCAGCACAATGATTGCTTCCCACATGGCTCCCAATTGAGTGCGATGACCACCAGTAATTCTTCGTCTCACACTTTGAGATTGCGGGTCAATTCCCAAAGGTAGTCGGTCGCTGGTCGATGTTCCTGAGTACCTCACGATCGAAATAGAATGAATCGGATGTTTTTGGTCGCCCCTCAGTTCAAAGGTTGCGTTGGGAGCCAACTCTTGTAGACGGTCTGCCGCTTGCTCTATCTCAGCCTCAAAATGTTCTTGTTCCCAGGCTGCAAAGTCAAAGTCACCGTACTCTACCGATTCGCTACCGCCCGACTCAAACATGCCTCGCCTTCCCGCAGTAAGAATTGCTTTAACCGTTCGGGCCAACCATCGTCGACGTGGCGCTGGATCCTCCCTTCTGTTGAGCTGCCTCGCTTGCTGTCCGACTCAGACCGGAAGCGTAAAGCTTCACAGGCACGGCCGCGTCCTGCTCAGCGGCGAACTTGTCGGGACTGACAACGCGGGACCGCAAACCGCGGCGATGATTTCCGCCTGACTGTCCCGCCGTGCGGTTGTCCGACACGGCGCCTACGGTCTCGTCCGGCTGCAGCCTGGAGCCGAGCTGGTCGCGGATCGGATCCGGCCGTTCGTCCTCGCCGACGGCGAGCGGGACGAGCCGATGTCCAAGCGCTTGCCTCGTGGTTGTCGATCGTCAGTTTAGTGTGGATTGCAGCGAACCCTGCGGCATCTGTGACACCTCGGCCCCAAGCGGCATGGGGCGCTGGCTGCTTCAACACGCGGCGGTGGGCGCCGCCGGAGTCGCGGCGGCGAGCGCGGGCGTCTTCGCCTCCAGTGCGCTCGCCGATGACCGGCCTCACGGCTCGGGCGACGGTGACGGCTCGATCGACGACTGGGG
>JBKPNC010000170.1:0-14196 GCA_046732435.1 Actinomycetota bacterium | reverse complement strand
GCCTGGCCCTGCGCGCGCTGGCTGAACGGGCGGCCGGGCGCACCGTGCCGCTCAGCAGGCGCCGCGCCTCGCAGATCATGCGCCTCGCGCTGATGCCGGAGGGTGGCGAGGTCGACCTCGGGCATGGCGTCACCGCCGTTTGCGAAGCGGGCCTGATCCGCTTCCAGGTAGCGTCGGAGGCCGACGCCGCCCCGGCCCCGACACCGCTTCGAGTGCCGGGCACCTGCAGGTTCGGGCAATGGGAGGTCCGCGCCGAGCTTCGCGCGGGACCGCTCGAGCCATCCGGACCCGATCTCGCCACCTTGGACGCCGAGGCGCTGGGCGACGAGCTCGTCGTCCGGACCTGGCGGCAGGGAGACCGCATGCGCCCCCTCGGGATGAACGGCACCAAGACGCTCCAGGACCTGTTCACGGACCGCGGGGTTCCCCGCTCGCTGCGCCACCGCCTCCCGGTGGTCACGGCGGCAGGGCGGGTCGTCTGGGTCGCGGGCGTCGCCGTCTCCGAGGATTTCCGGCTCACCCCGGACGCGCGGGAGGTGGCGGTGCTCACCGCGCGGGTTCTCGACTAGCTCACCGAACGTAGACTCCGGGTCATATGGACGAGCGAGCCCCGGAGGGCGAGCGGGTGAGAAACCAGCCCCGGCGCCCGTCCGGAACGGGCGCGGCTGGTTTCGACCCGGCGATCGGGGAGACCCTCGTCCCGGCCGATCAGCTCCAGCGCCGGGTCCGGGAGCTGGCCGCCGAGATCAGCCGCGACTACGAGGGGCGGGACCTCGTGTTGATCGGGATCCTGAAGGGCGCCGTCCTCTTCCTCGGCGATCTCATGCGCTATCTCGAGATCCCCTGCGAGATCGACTTCATGGCAGTGTCGAGCTACGGCTCCGAGACCGACTCATCGGGAGTCGTCCGCATTCTCAAGGACTTGGACTCCTCGATCGAGGGACGGGACGTGGTGATCGTCGAGGACATCATCGACTCCGGCCTGACCCTCCAGTACCTCCTGCGGAGTCTGCGGGCGCGGAATCCGGCCTCGCTCGAGGTCTGCGCGCTCCTCACAAAGCCCGACCGCCGACGGGTGGACCTGCCCATCCGATACGTGGGCTTCGAGATCCCGAACCGCTTCGTGATCGGCTACGGGCTCGATTACGCACAGCGGTACAGGAACCTCGACTACGTGGCCGTATTGGCGGAGACGGACCGTGCCCGAGACGGCACTTAGCCGGGGTATAGGCACCCTGGTACGCTGATTCCAGCCGCTCGCGGGGCTGTCAACAATCCCTTCGATCATGCGCAAGATCCATCAGCTCCATCGGACCTGCCTCGCGGTCACCTACTTGCAGCAGAACCGCGGGGTCTGACATGAGGCGCTTCTTCCGCAGCGCGGCGTTCCCGATCCTGATCGTGATCGTTCTGGCGTTCTTCGCGCAGAAGCTGATCAGCGGTCCGTCCTCGAGCAACCCGCCGACATACAACCAGTTCGTCCAGCAGGTCAAGAACGACCCGTCGTCGATCGAGTCGGTCACGTTCGATCAGAAGTCGAGCTCCATCACGGTCGAGGAGCAGGAGGGCAGCAGCTACTCGACGGGCTACCCGAACACCGGCAACGGCCCGACGCAGCTCCTCAACCTGCTGGGGAAGAAGGACATCACGACCAAGGTCGAGGGCACGGGCGGGTCGAGCTTCCTCTCGATCCTCACCTACATCCTGCCGTTCATCCTCTTCTTCGGGTTCTGGGTCTTCCTGATGAACCAGATGCAGGGCGGCGGCTCGCGCGTCATGAGCTTCGGCAAGTCGCGGGCGAAGCGGATGTCCGTCGACGCGCCCAAGATCACGTTCCGCGACGTCGCCGGCGTGGACGAGGCGGTGCAGGAGCTCCAGGAGATCAAGGAGTTCCTGGAGAACCCGAAGCGCTTCCAGGCGCTGGGCGCCCGGATCCCGAAGGGGGTTCTGCTCTACGGCCCGCCCGGCACAGGCAAGACGCTGCTGGCGCGCGCCGTGGCCGGCGAGGCGGGCGTCCCGTTCTTCTCGATCTCCGGTTCGGACTTCGTCGAGATGTTCGTCGGCGTCGGCGCGAGCCGCGTCCGCGACCTGTTCGAGCAGGCCAAGCAGAACTCTCCCTGCATCATCTTCATGGACGAGATCGACGCGGTCGGACGTCACCGCGGCGCCGGCATGGGCGGCGGCCACGACGAGCGCGAGCAGACCCTCAATCAGCTCCTCGTGGAGATGGACGGCTTCGAGATGAAGGACAACATCATCCTCATCGCCGCCACCAACCGGCCGGACATCCTCGACCCGGCGCTCCTGCGTCCCGGACGCTTCGACCGCCAGATCGTGGTCGACCGGCCCGACCGCAAGGGACGCAGGCGGATTCTCGAGGTGCACACTCGCGGCAAGCCGCTCGCCAAGGACATCGACCTCGACTCGCTCGCCGGGCAGACGCCCGGGTTCACCGGCGCCGATCTCGCGAACCTCATCAACGAGGCGGCCCTCCTCACCGCGCGCTCCAACAAGCGCGAGATCACGATGAACGAACTCGAGGAGGGGATCATGCGAGTGATCGCCGGCCCCGAGAAGAAGAGCCGCGTGATGTCGGAGAAGGAGCGGCTGGTCACCGCCTACCACGAGCTCGGGCATGCAATCGTCGGCCACCTGCTCCCGAACACCGATCCGGTCCACAAGATCTCGATCATCAGCCGCGGCCAGGCGCTGGGCTACACGATCTCGCTGCCGACCGAGGACAAGTTCCTGACGACCCGCGCCGAGCTGACCGACACGATGGCCATGACGCTGGGCGGCCGTGGCGCGGAGGAAATCGTGTTCGGCGAGATCACCACGGGCGCGTCCAACGACCTGGAGAAGGTCACCGAGATGGCCAAGCAGATGGTGATGCGCTACGGGATGTCGGAGCGTCTCGGCCCGCGGGTGTTCGGCCACGACCGCTCGCAGCCCTTCCTGGGGCGTGAGTTCTCCTCGGAGCCGGACTATTCGGACGAGGTGGCGCGCGAGATCGACGACGAGATCCGCCGCATCGTCGAGGAGGCGCATCAGACGGCCAAGGACCTCCTGGTCGAGCGCCGCGAGGCGATGAACACGATCTCGAAGATCCTGCTCGAGCGCGAGACCATCGACGCCGAGCAGTTCGCGAAGCTCCTCGACGGCGTTCCGGAGGAGGAGGTCTTCGGCGAGGAGGAAGAGGAGACCCCGGTGCCCGAGGAGCCCGAGGCGAAGACGGAGAAGCCCGCCGCCCGCGAGGGCCCGCGCCCGGTTCCCCGCCCGCGCCCCGGCCTGGCCGGCGGCACCGCCGAGATGCGGGCCGACGATCCGAACGAGCCCTCGTAAGCGGATCCGGCTCCTCGCCCGCGCCGAGTGGCGCCGGCGTTTCCAGGCTGAATAGGGCGGCCGATCAATGGGTATGCGCCGGGTCAGTGCAATCTGCGCCCGACAGGTGGGCGTGGATTGCAGTTACCCGGCTTCAACCCCCCGGCGATAGCGTTCGGCATGCGCCGCCCCCCTCTACTTGCCCTCCTGCCCGTTGTCCTGATGATCGGATGCGGGGGCGGCTCCCCCGGCCAGGACATCCGCGACCAAGCGGTGAGCGAGGCGATGCAGGCCTACCGCGAGGCGAAGCAGAACGGGATGGATCTCAGCCGCGGCCCCTGCATCGTCGAGCAGCTTCCGGGACTGCAGGACTGGGTCGCCGACGTCGCCCATGAGCCGCGCCAGCCGGTGGACGATCAGCCGGCGAACCAGTGCCGGCGGTTCAGGGAGGGAGAGGCACATCACTTCGTCGAGCTCGATCTCGCCGGCCACCTGATCCGCGCCCAGTAGCCCGGCGCGATACTTGCGCTATGGCGCGCCTGATGGGCATCGTCAACGTGACGCCGGACTCGTTCTCCGACGGCGGCAGGTTCCTCGCTCCCGAGCGGGCGATCGCGCATGCGCGCGGGCTGGTGGATCGGGGTGCCGATCTGCTGGACATCGGTGGCGAGTCGACGCGACCGGGCGCGCGCGGCGTCAGCAGCGACGAGGAGCTCGCGCGCGTCGCTCCGGTGCTGGCCGGACTTGCCGACGTAGGTGTTCCGATCTCAATCGACACCTCGAAGGCGCCTGTCGCCGAGGCGGCTCTGGGCGCGGGAGCGGAGATCGTCAACGACGTCACCGCCCTGCGTGTCGATCCCTCGATGGCGGGACTGTGCGCCGACCGGAAGTGCGTCGTCGTGCTGATGCACATGCAGGGGACCCCGCGCACGATGCAGACGAACCCGACCTACGACGACGTCGTGGACGACGTCAAGGCCTTCCTGGCAGCGCGGATCGAGTTCGCGACCGGCGAGGGCGTCGCGGAGGAGCGGATCTGGCTCGACCCAGGGATCGGATTCGGGAAGACCGTCCCTCACAACCTCGAGCTGCTGCACCGGCTCGGTGAGCTGCGCGAGCTTGGGCGTCCGATCGTCGTCGGCACCTCGCGCAAGGGGTTCATCGGGACGCTCACGGGGCGGGACGTCGGCGATCGCCTGGGCGGCACGATCGCGAGCAACGTGCTGGCGATGAGGTCTGGCGCCGAGATCCTGCGCGTGCACGACGTCGCCGAGGTCCGGCAGGCGCTCGTGATCTCCGAGGCCGTCCTCGCTGCCGGTTCCGGCTGAGCGCGGCGTCCTGCGGTCGCGTCGGGCGCTGGTAACGTCCGCGCGTGGAAGCGGACGGGAGACATATCGCCTCGGTCGAGGTTGAGATCCGCGGCCTGTCGATCTACACGCACCACGGCGTCACCGAGGCCGAGCGCGAGGTGGGGCAGCGCCTGGAGATCGACGTCAGCTTCGACGTCCCCGACTGCGACGCCGTTCTCACCGATCGCCTCGAGGACACCGTCGACTACGCCGAGGTCTGCGACATCGTTGCGCTGGCCGTCACCGAGCGCAACTACAAAACGCTCGAGCGGCTCTGCCACGTCGTCGGCGAGCGGCTGACGGAGCGCATGGGCTGCGAGACGGTTCGCGTTCGGGCCGCCAAGGCCGAGCCTCCGCTGCCGCTGGCGGTGGCTCAGGTGGCGGTCGAGGTCGTGCGCGAGCGCGAGGCCGCCGCCGGCGGCGACGACGCCGGCGCGTGACGGAGCGAGCCGGGTACCTGGGGCTGGGCTCCAACGTTGGTGACCGCGAATCCCACCTCCGCACTGCGGTCGTCGCGCTTCGCGAGCACGGGGTGGCGGTGGAGGCGACGTCCTCGCTCTATGAGACCGAGCCGGTCGGGGAGATCCTCGACCAGCCGGATTTCCTGAACGCGGCCGTCCGGATCCGGACCGACCTCGAGCCGGAGGAGCTCCTGGACCTCTGCAAGGCGATCGAGGTCGAATCGGGGCGCATGCTCGGGGGGCAGCGACACGGCCCGCGACCGCTGGACGTCGACCTGCTCCTGCTCGGGGACCTCAAGGTCAGCACCGAGCGCTTGACCGTTCCGCACCCCCAGGTGACGACTCGACGCTTCGTGCTGGCACCGCTCCTCGAGCTGGACCCCGACCTAACGCTGCCGGACGGAACGCGGCTCGCGGGCGCGCTGGAGAGGCTGGCGCCGGGTCAGCGGGTGGATCGCGTGGGCTCGCTGTAGCCGTCGTCAGCCGGCGGCCGCAATGCGCGCCTCGCGCAGCGGCGCGAGCCACGCCCCGGGCAGCACGGGAGGCGCCTGGCCGGGAAACTCGGGGATTGCGCGCAGC
Organism: Actinomycetota bacterium; assembly: GCA_046732435.1. Taxonomy (GTDB): domain Bacteria; phylum Actinomycetota; class Thermoleophilia; order Gaiellales; family Gaiellaceae; genus JALZFG01. Next base: position 8,486 of record JBKPNC010000170.1, on the reverse strand, counting down.
GCGAGCTCGCCGGCGGGACGCTCGGCGATGTGTGGACGCAGATCGTCGAGTGTCATCGCCAGCCGCACGCTCGCGCCGATCTGCAGATCGGCGGCGTTGGGAGGATCTGACGCCAGCACGCCCTCATCGATCCAGTCGTCGATCCGCTTAAGCCAGCCGGGAAGCGAAGCGAGATCGCGGCGGACCGTGTCGTCGTCCGCGCGGTTCATGCGGTTGGCGGCCGCGACGATGGGAGCCGCCGTCCTCACGGCCAAGTCAAGGGGCACGCCGAGCTTCGCGCCCTGCGCGAAGCTCGCGAGCGGCGTCCGGTTTCGCTTCAGTGCGTTCCAGAGGATGCGCCTGACCGCCGGCTGAAGCACCTCCTCACCCCAGCGCTCGGCGTCTTCCGTCGCCACGCGCCGCTCCGGCTCGGGCGGATAGAGCGGAGGGTCGGGCCGAAGCACATCAATGTCGCGGGCTATCTCGCGCGAGCCGCTGAGCTTGCGGCCGGCGATGGCGAGCGATGGCGCGGTGTTCGACGGAAACCGAAGCGCCCGCAGCACACCGCGCGAGATCACGGGCATCAGATCGATTCGCCGGTACGGGATCCCCTTGAGCTCCAGCATCCTGCGCACCGCCATCGAGGGGTGGGATCCCGGGATGACGTAGAGCTTCGCGTCGAGATCTTCGCCCGCGGGCATCGCGGGCATCGTATTGCCTGGTCGCTTGGACCACCGATAATCCACCGCGTGCTGCTGGCGATCGACGTCGGGAACACGCAGAGCCATCTCGGCCTGTTCAACCATGCGCATCTAGTCGAGCACTGGCGCTTCGCCACGCACGCCGAGGCGACGGCCGACGAGCTCGCGGTGCGGATATCCACGCTGCTCGCGCTGCGCGGCTTGGAGCCGGGCGCCGTCGACGGGTCGATCGTCTCATCGGTCGTGCCGCAGCTCACTCCGGAGTACTTCCGAATGAGCGAGCGCTACCTGAACGGCGACTGTCTCATCGTCGGGCCCGGACTGAAGACGGGGATGGCGATCCAACTCGACAACCCGCGCGAGCTGGGGGCGGATCGCCTCGCCAACGCCGTCGCCGCGTACGATCGGCTTCGAGGGCCGTGCGCCGTCGTCGACTTCGGCACGGCGATCACCTTCGACGTCGTATCCGAAGCGGGCGAGTACCTGGGAGGGGTGATCGCGCCGGGCGTTGAGATCTCCATGGAGGCTCTCGCTCAACGCACCGCGAAGCTGCCTCCGATCGAGCTGGGCGAGCCGCCCAGCGCGGCGGGCGGAGTGATCGGCCGCAGCACGCAGCAGAGCCTTCTGTCGGGGATCACCTACGGGTTCGCGGGCGCCGTCGACGCGATCGCCCGCCGCCTCCGGCGCGAGCTCGGCGACGAGGTGAAGTTCGTCGCCACCGGCGGTCATGCCGCCGCGATCGTCCCGTTCTCCGAGCTGATCGACGAGGTGGACGACCTGCTGACGCTCACGGGTTTGCGCCTCATCTGGGATCGAAATCAGTAAGCAGGGAGCAGGGAGAAATGATGCTCTACCTGCTACCTGCCACCTGTTACCTGCTCGTGGTGTCCAGATAGCCGGCTTGGACCGGTTCGAGCCCCTCGGGGACGCCAGAACACCCCCGCTATAATCGCCCGCCTGCCCGACCCGCGCGTGTCTTCCATGGCGCCGCGTTCGGGTTTTTGTTTCGTCATCCGGCGGGGCGCGCACAAGCGTCCCGCGACAACACAGGGGATGAGGTTTCAGCACGTGGCTCGTGAATCATTGATCACCCAGGAGGGGCTGGACAAGCTCCGCGAGGAGCTCGACTACCTCACCACCGTGAAGCGTCGCGAGGTGGCCGCGCGCATCAAGGAGGCGCGTGAGTTCGGCGACATCATGGAGAACTCCGAATACGACGACGCCAAGAACGAGCAGGCCCTGCTCGAGCAGCGGATCGCCCAGCTCGAGGAGCGAATTCGCCGGGCGACCGTCGTCGACGAGAGGCATCTCGACACCGAGACGGTGGGTGTCGGCGTCCGCGTGCACGTGAAGGACCAGAAGTCCGGTGACTCGAAGAAGTTCCAGATCGTGGGGTCGGCGGAGGCCGATCCCGCGCAGAGCAAGCTCTCCAACGAGTCGCCGATCGGAAAGGCGCTGGTCGGTCACAAGCGTGGCGACGTCGTCACCGTCGAGGTGCCGCGCGGTCCCAAGCGCAAGCTCAAGATCACCAAGATCGAAGCGGCATAGCCGGTGCACAGGGCGGCCGGCGATAGGCTCGCCGGCCGATGACCGAGCGAGACGATCCAGAGCGCTACGAATCGCACGTCGTCGCGGAGCGGCGCGAGAAGCTCGCGCGGCTTCGGAGCAGCGGGATCGAGCCGTTCCCGCACGCGTTCGAAGGTCGGACCGAGATCGCCACGGTCCGGGCCGAGCACGAGGGGCTGGCCGCGGGCGAGGAGACGTCCGATCGCTACCGCGTTGCCGGCCGCACCGCTGCGCGGCGCGGCCACGGCAAGGCTGCCTTCCTCGACCTGGTGGACGGCTCGGGCCGCGTCCAGCTCCATGCGCGCGAGGACGTCCTGGGGACGGAGTCCTTCGCGACGCTGGTCGGGCTCGACCTCGGCGACATCATCGGCGCCGACGGCACGGTGTTCGCCACCAAGCGGGGAGAGCTCTCGCTGCGGGTCGAGGACTGGACGCTGCTGGCGAAGAGCCTCCGCCCGCCCCCCGACAAGTACCACGGCCTCGAGGACACAGAACTGCGCTACCGTCGCCGCGAGCTCGACTTGATCGCCAATGCGGAGGTCCGGGAGCTCTTCATCAACCGGGCGCGCGTGGTGAGGTCCGTGCGTGAGTGGCTCGACGCCCGCGGCTTCGTCGAGGTGGAGACGCCGGTGCTGCAGCCGCTCTACGGCGGCGCGCTCGCGCGCCCCTTCGCGACGCACCACAACGCGCTCAACCGCGACCTCTACCTGCGGATCGCGACGGAGCTGTATCTAAAGCGCCTCGTGGTCGGCGGCGTCGATCGCGTATACGAGCTCGGCAAGGACTTCCGCAACGAGGGCATCTCGCCGAAGCACAACCCGGAGTTCACGATGCTCGAGTGGTACGAGGCCTATGCGGACTACCTGGATGAGGCCGAGCGACTCGAGCACCTCGTCGCCCATGTCGCGGAGCACGTCTTCGGCTCGACAAGGCTGGAGCGGGATGGCGAGCGGATCGACCTGGCGCCGCCGTGGCGGCGGCTGACCCTGCGTGACGCGATCCGGGATCGCGCCGGCCTCGATCTGGCGGAGCGGCCCAGCCGGGAGGAGCTGGCGTCGGCGCTGGGCCGCGACCCCGACCCGGGGGAGGGGTGGGGCAAGCTTGTGGACGCCGTGCTCTCGAAGCTCGTGGAGCCCACCCTCATCCAGCCGAGCTTCATCCTGGATTACCCCGTGGAGCTATCGCCGTTCGCGAAGCGGCACCGCTCCGAGCAGGGGTTGGTCGAGCGCTGGGAGGCATTCGTCGGCGGCGTCGAGATCGCCAATGCCTTCACGGAGCTCAACGACCCCGACGAGCAGCGCCACCGCTTCGAGCAGCAGACCGAGGAAATGCGCCGCGGGGACGCTGACGCCCAGCCCTTCGACGAGGCGTTCGTCGAGGCCCTGGAGCAGGGCATGCCCCCGACCGGCGGGGTCGGCCTAGGCATCGATCGCCTCGTGATGATCTTGACGGGCGCCCGCAATCTGCGCGAGGTGGTGCTCTTCCCCGCGATGCGGACCTAGGGAGCCCGCCCTCCGCATCGAGCGGTGCAAAATCCGCACTCAGCGCGGGAAATGCACCGGTCGATGCCTGAGCGAAGGCGGAGGAACAGCGCCGCCGCCGGGCTCCCCCTCGACCACCCATCGAACCCCGTCGCGGAGACCACTCCGCAATTAGCGCCGCTTCTCCGGAGGCGTGCCTGAAGCGTGCCTGGCCACGCACGGGCCGCCGGTATACTGGGCACTCGCCGTAAGCGACAAACCGGAGGTCTAATCCCTCGGCACCGAGCAGCCGAAACGTTGGATCGGGCTCCGGCGCTCATGCGTCCCCGCATTGAGTCTCCGGAGACGACCAACCACTAAGCCATACTTGGGGAGGGCGCCGCCCACCCTCTAGCCTCAGGGGCGGAAGGAAGCAGCAGCGAGAAGTGTTCGAGCGATTCACAGAGAGAGCCAGGCAGGTCGTCGTCCTCGCGCAGGAGGAGGCGCGCACTCTCAAGCACAACTACATCGGCACCGAGCACATCCTGCTCGGGCTGCTTCGCGAGGAGGAGGGGCTCGCCGCCCGGGTTCTCGAGTCGCTTGACATCACCGTCGAGCGCGTCCGTGCGCAGGTCGTGCGGATCGTCGGCTCCGGTGAGGAGGTCACCTCCGGGCAGATCCCGTTCACGCCGCGGGCCAAGAAAGTCCTCGAGCTGGCGCTGCGCGAGGCACTGTCGCTGGGCCACAACTACATCGGCACCGAACACATCCTCCTCGGCCTGGTCCGCGAGAACGAGGGCGTCGCCGCGCGTATCCTCCTCGACTTCGACGCCGACTCCGAGAAGATCCGCAATGAGGTGATCCGCATGCTGTCCGGCCCCGGCGGGCGCCGCCAGGGCGCGGGCGCGGGCGCGGGCGAGGGGAAGAAGTCCTCGAAGCTGCTCGACCAGTTCGGGCGCAACCTCACCAAGCTCGCCGCCGAGTCCAAGCTCGACCCGGTGATCGGCCGAGAGATTGAGATCGAGCGGATCATGCAGATCCTCTCGCGGCGCACGAAGAACAATCCGGTTCTGGTCGGGGAGCCGGGCGTCGGCAAGACCGCGATCGTCGAGGGGCTCGCTTCCCGCATCACCAAGGGCGAGGTGCCCGAGCTCCTCAAGAACAAGCAGATCTACACCCTCGACCTCGCCGCGCTCGTCGCGGGGTCCAAGTACCGCGGCGAGTTCGAGGAGCGCCTCAAGAAGGTGATGAAGGAGATCACCCAGCGCGGCGACATTGTTCTGTTCATCGACGAGCTCCACAACCTGGTGGGCGCGGGTGCCGCCGAGGGTGCCATCGACGCCGCCTCGATCCTCAAGCCGGCGCTGGCCCGCGGCGAGATCCAGACGATCGGGGCGACGACGATGGACGAGTACCGCAAGTACCTGGAGCGTGACTCCGCGCTCGAGCGTCGCTTCCAGCAGATCAAGGTCGACCAGCCGTCGATCCCCGACACCGTGCAGATCCTCGAGGGCCTGCGCGAGCGCTACGAGGAGCACCACCGCGTCCACATCACCGATGACGCGCTCGGGGCCGCCGCCGAGCTCGCGGACCGCTACATCTCCGACCGCTTCCTGCCCGACAAGGCGATCGACCTGATCGACGAGGCCGCGTCCCGGATGCGCATCAAGTCGATGTCGCAGCCGCCGGTATACCGCGACCTCGAGGAGGAGATCGAGGAGACACGCCGCGCCAAGGAGGCGGCGATCGAGGCCCAGGAGTTCGAGAAGGCCGCGAACCTCCGCGACAAGGAGCGCCAGCTCACCAACCGCAAGCGCGAGCTCGAGGATCAGTGGGCCGCCGGCGAGGGCGGCGAGCGGCCGGAGGTCGGCGAGGAGGAGATCGCGGACATCGTCTCCATGTGGACCGGCATCCCCGTCTTCAAGCTCACCGAGGCCGAGACCAAGAAGCTCCTGCGGATGGAGGACGAGCTCCACAAGCGGGTGATCGGCCAGGACGTCGCGATCACCGCCGTCTCCAAGGCGATCCGCCGCTCGCGTGCCGGGATCAAGGACCCCAAGCGCCCGGCCGGCTCGTTCATCTTCCTCGGCCCCTCCGGCGTGGGGAAGACCGAGCTCGCGCGGACGCTCGCCGAGTTCCTGTTCGGCGACGAGGACGCGATGGTGCGGATCGACATGTCCGAGTACATGGAGAAGCACGCGGTGTCGCGGCTCGTCGGCTCACCGCCGGGCTATGTCGGGTACGACGAGGGTGGCCAGCTCACCGAGGCCGTGCGGCGCAAGCCCTACTCGGTGCTGCTCCTCGACGAGATCGAGAAGGCGCACCCGGACGTCTTCAACATCCTCCTCCAGATCCTGGAGGACGGGCGCCTCACCGACGCGCAGGGCCGTACCGTCGACTTCCGCAACGCGATCGTGATCATGACGTCGAACATCGGCGCCAAGGACATCGCGCGCAACGTGTCCTTCGGCTTCGGCGCTTCCGACGAGACCGGCGCCTCCTACGAGGAGATGAAGGACCGGATCATGGGCGAGCTGAAGAAGGTGTTCCGCCCGGAGTTCCTGAACCGGATCGACGAGGTCATCGTCTTCCACAAGCTCACCCGCGACGAGATCAAGGAGATCATCGAGCTGATGATCGGCCGCGTGCGCGCGCAGGTCGCCGAGCACGAGCTTCAGCTCGAGCTGGACGAGGGCGCCAAGGAGCTCCTGGTCGACAAGGGGTGGGATCCGGCGATGGGGGCGCGTCCACTGCGCCGCGCGATCCAGCGCTACATCGAGGACCCGCTCGCGGACGAGGTGCTGCGGACCGGCGACATCGAGCCCGGCACGACGGTGCTCGTCGAGCGGGATTCGTCAGGCGATGATGAGGAGGACCGCCCGCTCAAGATGAGGCTCGTCAAGCCCAAGAAGCGCGCGAGGAAGCGGGAGCCGGTCGGCGTGGGCGCGCCGGCGTCGGGCGACGGCGAGGCCTCGAGTCCCGAGAGCGGCCCGTCGGGCGATAGCGGCGGCGACGGTTCCGAGCACGCCGAGGAGAGCTCGCCCGCGCGCGACGAGCAGGACGAGCAACCCGCGGCCGAATCCGAGTAGACCCCGCCGATCAGGCCGGCGTCGCTGCGGAGACGGACTCCAGCACCGCGTTCAGCAGGCCGGGAAACCGGGCCTCGAGGTCGTCCCGACGCAGCGCGTTGAGCTTCGCTGTGCCCTCACACCGCTGCTCGATGATGCCGGCCTCGCGCAGGATCCGGAAGTGGTGGGTCATCGTCGACTTGGTGACGTCGAGGTCGAAGGTGCCACAACGACGCGGCTCCGGGTCCTCGGCTAGCTCCTGAACGATTCGCAGGCGCTGCGGGTCGCTAAGCGCGTGCAGCACCGCGGTCAGGTCGAGGTCGTCACGTGACGGGTGATACAGGCCCATGCGGACGAGTATACGACGATCGTCGTACTATTGGTACGATAGTCGCCGTACCGCCGAACGAAGCAACTCCTGACTTGAATCCCGTCACTGCGTCGAGGGCATACGTTCGAAGGGACTCCAACGTCCTGCTGCTCCTCGTCTGCCTGGCGCAGTTCATGGTGATCCTCGACGTCTCGATCGTGAACGTGGCGCTGCCCGCGATCCGGGACGGTCTCGGATTCTCCACGACCGGCCTTCAGTGGGTGATCAACGCGTACACCATCACCTTCGCCGGCTTCCTCCTACTCGGTGGCAGGGCGTCGGACCTCCTGGGCCGGCGGCGTGTCTTCCTCGCCGGAACCGCGCTGTTCACCACGGCCTCGCTCGTCTGCGCGCTGGCGGGCTCGCCCGCCGTGCTGCTCGCCTCGCGCGCCGTCCAGGGCGTCGGAGGCGCGGTGATCTCCGCCGCGAGCCTCGCCATCATCACCACGTCGTTCGAGGAGGGAGCCGCGCGCAACCGGGCGCTCGGCGTCTGGGGCGCGCTCGGCGGCCTCGGCGCGACGTCCGGCGTCCTCCTGGGCGGCGTGCTGACGCAGGGCCTGGGCTGGCCGGCGATCTTCCTCATCAACGTTCCGATCGGACTGGCGGTCGTCGCGTTCGGCGGCCCGGTCATCCCGGAGGGCCGCAGCACCCTCGGTCATCGCCACTTCGACCTGACAGGCGCGCTGCTGGTGACGGGCGGCATGGTCGCGCTCGTCTACGGGATCGTCCGGACTGACGTGCTGGGCTGGGCCTCTGCCGGCGTGCTCGTGCCGCTCGTCGTAGGCGTCGCGCTGCTGATGGGCTTCGGGCTCGTCGAGGGCAGGCTCGCCAAGGCGCCGCTGATGCCGCTTGGGATCTTCCGCCTGCGCCCGCTGCGCTCGGCGAACGTGGTGATCCTCCTGCTGTACGCGGCGATCTTCGCGATGTGGTTCTTCGTCTCGCTCTACATGCAGCAGGACCTCCACCACGACGCGATCGAGACCGGTCTCGCCTTCCTGCCGATGACGCTCAGCGTCGTGGTGGCGGCCACGCTCGCGCCGCGGCTGGTCCGCCGGATCGGCGCGCGGTCCGTTCTGACCGCGGGCATGATCTCGGCAACGGCCGGACTCGCTCTGTTGACCGGCGTCCGCCCGGACGGCACCTATCTCGGCCAGGTGCTTCCCGGCGGCGTGCTGTCGGCGTTCGGGCTGGGCCTCGCGCTCGTGCCCGCGACCATCGTCGCGGTTCAGGGCGTCCCCTCGTCCCAGAGCGGCCTCGCCTCCGGGCTCCTCAACACCTCGCGCCTGGTCGGCGGGGCCCTCGGGCTCGCCGCGCTGACTACGATCGCCACCTCTCGCACGCA
>JBKPNC010000169.1:0-23479 GCA_046732435.1 Actinomycetota bacterium | reverse complement strand
GGGCGGCGAGCGTGATCCGGTCGTCGGCCTTGCCCGGCTCGGGCGGAGCGAGGCACTCGTGGACGGAGCTGAAGCCAACGTCGTAGAGCGCCTGCACGAGCGAGCTGCGCGTGAAGCGGAACGCGAACGTGTTGTCGACCGAGCGCAGCACCCGGCTCCGCCGCACCTCCATGGCATCGTCATCGCCGTGCTCCCGCCAGCGCTCGCCCTCGTACGCGCGTCCGCGGTGCGAGACATCCACCTCTCTGCCGGCGGCGATCAGAGTGTCGACGACGACGAGGCGGGTAGCCAGCTCGTGGATCCGCTCGAGCAGGTGGAAGACGTCCGGCGTATCGAGGTGGTAGAGCAGCCCGAGGCAGAGGACGACGTCGAACTCGCCGTGGGTGTCACGGCCGACTCCGCGCACGTCCTCTTGCCGGAAGGTGACGGTGCTCAGACCGTGGCGGTTCGCGCACGCCGCGCCGAGCTCCATCCGCTCGGTGCGTGCGTCGAGCGCGAGCACGGTCGCCCCGCGGAGGCCGGCCTCGATCGCGTAGACGCCCTCGCCGCACCCGAGGTCGAGGATCCTGAGCTCGCGGAACGGTCTGCCGCCGAGGTCTTGCACGACCTGCATGACGCGCCGAACCTTGACCGCGTTCGCCTCACCCACCTGGGGAGCGCCGGGGCCGGCCTCGAGGCCCTTGCGCGCAAACAGCTCGAGCGCCTCGGCGTCGAGCGTCATCAATAGGTGCTCCGCCCGCCGCTGACGTCGTAGCACTGGCCGGTGACGAAGCTCGCGTCGTCCGAGCTGAGGAAGTGGACGACGGCGGCTACCTCGTCCGGCGTCCCCACCCTGCCGATCGGGATCCGCTGAAGCGCGTAGTCGACCACCTGCGACGGAAGCGTGTCGAGCATCCGCGTCCGGATCAGCGCCGGCGCGACGCAATTCACGCGAATCTCGGGAGCGACCTCCCGGGCCAGCGCCTTCGTGAGAGCGATCACGCCGGCCTTCGCGACGGAGTAGGCGACCTGATTCGGATTTCCTTCCTTGCCCGTGACCGACGCGAGGTTCACGATCGCGCCCCGCCCGACCGCTCGCATGCCGGGAAGGACGGCGCGGCAGCAGTAGAAGACGCTGGTGAGGTCGGCGAGCATCGCCTCCTCCCAGTCGCCGTCGGAGAGCTCGGTCAAGGGCGGAGCGGCCCGCGATGCCGCCGTTGTTGACGAGGATGTCCGCCGCCTTGCGGTCGTCGAGCGTCTCGTCCAGGCCACGCGCGATCGACGACGGATCTCTGACGTCGACATGGTGCGCGCGGGCATTGCCGCCCTCCGCTCGGAGGGTCGCCACGGCCGTCGCGGCCGCGTCGGAATCCCGGTCCCAGACAGCGACCTCGGCACCCGCCCCGACGAGGCGGCGTGCGCTTGCCAGTCCGATGCCCTGTGCGCCTCCGGTGACGATCGCCAGGCGACCGTCGAGCCGGAGGAACCCGTCGGCCCCCTCCACGCCCGGCACTCTAGCCCCGGGCAAAGACGAGTTGCATGCGCGGCGACGACGCGGTGGGCGGCATCGTCTCGTCGAAGCCCGAGCAGGCGAGCACCTCGACGAGGCCGTGACGGGCTGCCAGAGCCGTCAACTCGCCCGGCGTGAACAGCGTCCACTCGAACCGGTCGGTGACGCCGTCCCGATAGGTCAGCTCGGTCACGAGCCGCCCGGCGGCCACGGTCTTGCGCTCGCGGACGCCGCGGTTTCGCACCTCGCCCTCGTGAGCCTCGAAGAAGCCACGGTGGTAGACGTCGAGGACGAGCCGGCCGCCGGGCCGCAACCTTGCGGCAAGCTCGCCGAGCACCGCCGCGTTCGTGGTGTCGTCGAACCAGCCGAAGATGGCCCACATGCAGATCACGGCGTCGAAGCCGCCGAGCTCCGGAAGCGCTCGCATGTCGCCGACGTGGGCATCGAGCCCGGCAGCGCGCGCCCGGGCGACGACGACCTCGTCGCTGTCGACGCCCACGACCCGATAGCCGCGGGCAACGAGCCCTTGCATGTGGCGACCCGCCCCGCACGGCACGTCGAGCACCGACCGGTAGGGAGGCAGCGGGAGTACACGGGAGAGGAAGTCGACCTCCACCGCCGTCCTCGTGGCGTCGACCTCGCCGAACGTCGCCCGCCACTGCGTCGAGTACGACGGGCCCGCCGTCACCCGCCGATCCCGTACTCGCGCAGGACGGTGTTCAGGCTCGTGCGGCGGTCTGTCGACTCGCTGCGCCGCCCGATGATCAACGCGCACGACAGCTGGAACGTCCCGGACGGAAACTCGCGCGGCCGCGTTCCCGGCACGACGACGGACCGGGGAGGGACATGGCCGCGGTGCTCGACCGGCTCGGGCCCGGTGACGTCGATGATCGGGACGGAGGCCGTGAGGGCGACGTTCGGCCCGAGCACCGCCTCTTCGCCGATGACGACGCCTTCCGTGACGATGCAGCGCGAGCCGAGGAACGCCCCGTCCTCGACGATCACCGGGCGCGCCTGCAGCGGCTCGAGCACGCCGCCGATGCCGACGCCGCCTGCGAGGTGGACGTCGGCGCCGATCTGCGCGCACGACCCGACGGTCGCCCAGGTGTCGATCATCGTCCGCGGGCCCACCCAGGCGCCAATGTTCACGTACCCGGGCATGAGGATCACGCCCTCGGAGAGGAACGAGCCGTAGCGCGCGACGCCCGGCGGAACGATGCGGACGCGCCCCGCCGGATCGACGTGCTTGAGCGGGACCTTGTCGATGTACGCGAACGGCCCGACCTCGATCGGCTCCATGCGACGGAGGCGGAAGTAGAGCAGGACTGCCTTCTTCACCCACTCGTGCACGACCCACTCGCCCTCGTGCTTCTCGGCGACCCGCACGCGGCCTTCGTCGAGCGCCCGAATCGTCTCCTCGACCGGCTCGAGGCTGTCTGCGGTGGGCGATTCCCAGGCCGCGTCGATGAGGCGCTCCAGCTCGGCCGCGGTCACAAGACCCGGTCGAGGATCTCCACGGCGTCCTCGCACTCGTCCTCGGGCGGGACGAGCGCAAAGCGGACGTAGCCCTCGCCGTGGCGTCCGAGATGCGACCCTGGTGCGACCACGATGCCGTGCTCGAGCAGGCGGGCGGCGAACGCCTCCGAGCTCTCGTCCGGGGGCACCTCGAGCCAGAGGTACATCGTCGCGGGAGCGCCGCGAAGCGCCAGGTCCTTTCGCGCGAACAGCTCGACGAACGGCTCGCGGCGGCGCCGGTATCGCTCGCGGTTGCGTTCGACGTGACCCTCGTCTGCCCAGGCGACGATCGACGCGCGCTGGACGAAGAGCTGTGGCGCCGTTCCGACCGTCGGCCTGAACTTCTTCAGCGCGTCGATCGCTCGTTCGTCCCCGGCGACGAACCCGGAGCGGTAGCCCGTCATCGACGACCGCTTGCTGAGCGTGTTGAAGACGACGACGTTCTCGAGACCCGCCTCGAGCGCCGAGTGGGGAGGGGGCGCCTCGAACCAGAGCTCCGAGTAGGCCTCGTCGGAGCAGAGGTAGAAGTCGTGCGCGCGGGCGAGCTCGGCGAGCCGGCGCAGGAAGGCCGGCGGAGCCGTCGCCGTCGTCGGGTTGTTCGGGTAGTTGACCCAGACGACGGCCGCACGCCGCCATACGTCCGCATCGACGTCGTCCAGGTCGGGCAGGAATCCTGCGTCGGCGAGCAGCGGCATCGTCAGGACGTCGGCGCCTGCGAACTGCGCTCCGCGCTCGTAGACCGGATACCCGGGATCCGGGATCAGCACGAGATCCTTGCCGGCGTCGCGATCGACCGCGACCTGCGCGAAGCTGAAGATCGCCTCCTTGCTGCCCAGGGTGGGGATGACCGCGCGGTCGGGATCGACCTCGACGCCGAAGCGCCGATCGAGCCAGCCTGCGACTGCCTCGCGGAGCTCGGGGAGCCCCTGTGCCGCGGGGTAGCCGGACGCCGATTCCAGCGCGTCGGCGAGCGCCCGGCGGATCGGCTCTTCCGGGATGCCCTTCGGGTCGCCCATGCCGAAATCGATGATCCGGACGCCCTCGGCGGCCTTCCGGTGCTTGGCCTCTTCGAGGCGGACGAACGGGTACGTGCTCTGCTCGGCGAGAACAGGCGAAAGCGGCACCTGCCCAGGCTACAGCTCCTGTCGCGTTCGGCTCGGTCGCTTTGAGCCCGCCTTCCTGGGCTACTACACGCGCACGAACCTCTGCAGCGCGCGGAAGGTTCGCTCGAGCTCCGCCGCCGCCACCTGCTCGTCGCGCGTGTGGGCGTACCGCGTTGCGCCCGGGCCCAGGTTGACGGCGTCGAGGCCGTGCGCCGAGAACTCGGCGACCGGCGTCCAGGCCTGCTTCGGCTCGAGCGCGAAACCGCCGGCCTCGCGCAGCCGCCTGAGCAGCGGCGTGTCGGTCACCACCCGTGCCGGAGGCGAGTTGCCGCGCACGTCGAACGGGCGGCCGAGAAGCTCCTCCAGGCGCGCCCGGGCGTCCTCCTCGGTTCGATCGGGCGCGCAGCGGAAGTTGATCGTGCAGCGAGCCCGGTCGGGAATGACGTTCGTGGCGATGCCGGCCGCGATCTCCGTGACGCTGAGCACCTCGCGAAAGAGCAGTCCCTCGATCTCGACGTCGCGCGGCGGCAGCCGCACGACGGGTGCGAGGGCCTCGACGGCCAGCGCGATCGCGTTTTCACCCAGCCACGGACGCGCCGAGTGCGCGCTCTGCCCCTCGAAGACGAGCTCGGCGTTGAGATTCCCCAGGCACCCGCTCTGGATCGTGTTGTCGGTCGGCTCGAGCATGATGATGAGCGCCGCGTCGTCCAGCCGGCCGGTCGCCAGGACGTCGGGTAGCGCGCTCTCTCCGGCCGGCAGCTCCTCGCGTGGGAAGAAGAGAAAGGCGAGGTCCACGGCGAGATCCGCGCCGGCGTCGGCCACCCAGCGGGTGAGCTCGATCATGACCGCGAGTCCGCCCTTCATGTCGCTCGCGCCCAGGCCGTGGACGACGCCGTGCTGGATCCTCCCAGGCATGTTGCCGTTCTCCGGGACGGTGTCGAGATGGCCGGCGAGAACGACCAGAGGACGCCCGGTTCGGGGGCCCGCAAAGAGCAGCGTCGCCTCGTTCCGGTGGGCGACCGCTAGCGGCACGCTGGCCGCGACCAGCTCGGCGATCGCCTGCTCCTTCCTGCTCTCGGAGGGTGTGTCGACGAGCGCGAGGGTTGTCGCTGCCAGCCTCTCGGCGAGGCCGTCGTCGCCCGTCAGCACGGATCGGAGCTTACGCTCTGCGGCAATGGCCGAGACGCGGACTCGGCGGCTGTCCGTCGCAAACGACGAGTTTCAGCTGGCGGCGAGCCTGCTCACGAACCGCCGACAGCGCACGCGCCAGCGACGGTTCGTGGTCCACGGCGTCCGCGGGATCAGCGCGGCCGTCGAGCAGTGCTGGCCGGTCGAGTCGTTCTGGTACCCGGCCGAGCGGCGGCTGTCCGACTGGGCGCGCGGGATTCTCGACCTCGGGGTCGCGGGCGTCCACTACGAGGTCGAGGCCGCTTTGCTGTCGCAGCTGAGCGAGAAGCAGGATCCCGCGGAGCTCGTCGCGATCGCGGAGATCCCTCCGGACGACCTCGACCGGATTCCGGTCCACGAGGATGCGCTCATCGTGGCCTTCGACCGGCCCACCGGACCCGGGAACCTGGGATCGGTCATCCGCTCGGCACATGCCCTTGGCGCAGACGGGCTCGTCATCACCGGTCATGCGGTCGACGTCTACGACCCTCTGACAGTACGGGCCTCCGTGGGCGCGCTGTTCGCGCTGCCCGTCGTCCGCGCCGGCACGATGGACGAGGTCCAGGCCTGGCTCGCTCGAGTCCGCGACGATGTCCGCGACCTGCAGGTGGTCGGCACGAGCGCGAAGGGCAAGACGCCAATCACCGACGTCGACTTCAGACGACCGCTTGTTGTCTCAATAGGAAACGAAACGCGAGGTCTGAGCGCCGCCTGGAGGGAGTTGTGCGATGAGATGGCGGTCGTACCGATGACCTTCACCACGGGCCAGACGACCTCGCTGAACGTTGCCGCCGCGGCGGCGATCGTCCTCTACGAGTGCCGCCGCCAGCGCGGAGTGGGTGTTCCGAAATCGCCCGGCGAGCGGGCATAATCTCCCTCGTGTCTCCTCGCCGGCCCGATCCCGCTCCCGGCGTGGACCGGGAGCGTGGATTCCTGATCGCGGTGCTGCCGCAGGGCGAGGATGCCGACGATGAGCTGGCGGAGCTGCAGGAGCTGAGCCGCGCCGCGTCGGTCGAGCCGGTCGGCGAGCGAATCCAGCATCGCAAGCGACCGGATCCGCGCACCTACCTCGGGAAGGGCAAGCTCGAAGAGCTGAAGCAGGCGTACCGCGAGGCGGCCGCGGAAGTCGTCATCGTGGACCACGAGCTCAGCCCGCCGCAGCAGCGGCGGATCGAGGACGCGCTGACCGCGCGCGTCGTCGACCGTACGCAGTTAATCCTCGACATCTTCGCGGAGCATGCGAGAAGCCGTGAGGGCAAGCTCCAGGTCGAGCTCGCGCAGCTGGAGTACAACCTGCCGCGAATGCGCGGCATGTGGCAGCACCTCGAACGGCTCGCCGGCGGCGGCGGCACACGCCAGCTCGGTGGCGGGGTCGGGACCCGCGGGCCGGGCGAAACGCAGCTCGAGACCGACCGGCGGCTTGCCAGGCGGCGGATCGCGCTGCTGAAGAAGCGGCTGCGAGACCTCTCCCGCGAGCGCGAGACGCGCCGCCGGGAGCGTGCCCGCTCCGAGACGCCGACCGTGGCGCTCGCCGGCTATACGAACGTCGGCAAGTCGACGCTTCTCAACGCTCTCACGGACGCGGACGTGTCCGTGAACGACCGGCTCTTCGAGACGCTCGACCCGACCACGCGCTCCTTCGCGCACGACGGCCGGACCTACCTCGTCACCGACACCGTCGGCTTCATCCGCCGGCTGCCGCACCAGCTCGTCGAGGGGTTCGCGTCGACCCTGGAGGAGACGCTCGTCGCCGACCTCGTGCTCCACGTCGTCGACGCCTCGGCTCCGGACGGGCGCATCGACGAGATGGTCACGGCGGTCGAGGCCGTCCTGCACGAGATCGGCGCCGACGAGCTGCCGATCGAGCTCGTGCTCAACAAGATCGATGCCGTCGATCAGCTTGGGCGGCGCCGCCTGTCGTCGCGGTTCCCGGGGTCGCTGCAGGTCTCGGCGCGCACCGGCGAGGGTCTCGACGACCTGCGAGAGCGCATCGCGGAGTCCTTCGCCGAGCGGTTCGAGCCCGTGCGGCTGCTCGTCCCGTACGACGAGGGAAGCGCCCTGGCGCGGCTCTACGAGCTGGGCGCGCCGATCGACGAGCGGATCGACCGGCCCGACGGCGTGCTCGTGCGAGCGCGTCTGCCGCGGCGAGAGCTGCGCCGGTTTGCGCCCTACCTCGTCCGCGAGGCGAGAGAGGCGCCCGCCGCCTCGTGATCCGCCTCGCCGTCCGCCGGCTGCACGACGATGCCGTCCTGCCCGGGCGCGCATACGAGCACGACGCCGGCCTCGACCTCGTCGCGGCCGAGCGGCGGGAGCTTCCGCCGGGAGAGCGCGGAGTGGTGGGGACCGGTCTCGCCGTGGCCATTCCGGAGGGGTATGCGGGGTTCGTCCAGCCGCGCTCCGGCCTTGCCGCCGAACACGGCATCGCCATCGTCAACACGCCGGGGCTCGTCGATGCGGGTTATCGCGGCGAGATCCGCGTCATCCTGCTCAACACCGACCGGGAGCGGCCGTTCGTCGTCGAGCCGGGGATGCGAATCGCCCAGCTCGTCATCCTCGCCGTCCCGCAGGTGGACGTCACGGAGGTCGACGAGCTGCCGCAGGCCGAGCGGGGCGGGCGCGGCTTCGGCTCGTCGCGGGTGTGATGGGCCTCGAGCCTCGGATCCGGGTGTCGGCCATCCTCCGCTGGCAGAACCGCGTCCTCCTCTGCCGCCACGAGAAGCCCGGGAAGGAGTACTGGCTGCTGCCCGGCGGCGGGGTCAACTCCGGGGAGTCGCTCGCCGACGCGCTCCACCGCGAGCTCGAAGAGGAGATCGGCATCGAGGACGAGCTTCCGGTCGAGGGACCGGTGGCGATCGTCGACTCGATCTCGCCGATCAAGAGCTTCGCGCAGAAGCACGTCGTCCACATCATCTTCGCGGGCGACCTCGGCCGGCGGTCGCTGGAGGCGGTCACGTCGCAGGACGCCGCCGTCCGCGGGCACCGGCTGTTCGCGCCGGACGAGCTTGTGAGCGTTCCGGTGCACCCGCCGATCCAGCGGTTCCTCACGCGCTGGCAACCCGGCGACCCGGCGGTCTACCTCGGAGCCCTCTGGGCTCCTTAAACCGGGGGAAATGGGGTTTCCCCCGGTGGCCCCTCCCAGACCCACATGCAGACGCGACTTCGCGCGCTGTAACTCCGGCGGGCGAAGCCCGCCTCCGTTGATCGACCGCTCGAGACGCTGCGGTTTTGTGACGCGGAGGATAGCTCGGCCAGGGGCGAGCCCTCCCCGGCCGAGTTTGACTGCTTATGCAGACCCGGTCGACGCGTCAACTCAAAGCGACCGAGCCGAAGGCGACAGGAGCTTCGGCGGGCGAAGCCCGCCTCCGTGGATCAACCCTCGAGCCGTTTCTTGTTTAGGCCGCTGTTGCGAGGGCCGCGAGTAGCCGCAGGCAGTGCCGGCGCTCCTGGGGGGCACGGACGGCCGGGAGCGGGCGCTCTTCGAACTCGTCGTTCGGAGTGAAGTGCTCATACCACGAGACGCGGCCGTGGCTGAGCCCGGCAAGCGTCCCCTCGGCCAGCTCGCGCTTCGCGAGCGGCACGCGCGCATAGCTCTCGACGAGCTCCAGGGCGTGCTCGGTGGACGCAAAGAAGGTGGCGCCCGCGCCTTCGCCGATCCAGAGCGGTCGGCCGGTGCCGCGCGCGCAGAAGAGCACGCCGTCACGGCGCTCATCGAGCCAGGCGGTCGCCATCGAGCCGCGTAGCTCCTCGAGCACCTCGGCCCGTCCGTCCTTGTGACCGGCGAGCGCGAAGATGGCCTCGGAGTCGACGGTCATGTCCTCGCGGGCACGACGGAGCCCGTAGGACGCAAGCACCTCGTCGTCATTGAAGATGACGCCGTTGTGGACGCCGACGACCGGGCCATGCCGGATCGGATGGTTATTCGCTTCGATCTCCGGATGGCCCTTCGTGTAGTCGCGGACGTGCAGGAGGACCTCGGTCGCGTCCGTGGCGATCTCGACGCGATCGAGGAGCCGGCTTGCGCCCGAGCGCTGCTTGTGGACGACCACGTCGCCGCCCGGCGAGCGGAAGGCGTACCCGGCGGCGTCGGCACCGCGCTCAGCGATCCCCGCGAGCAGCGCCTGCGCTGCGAGCGTCCGCTCCACGGCGCTGTCAGGACTCAGGCTGTATCCGGCTATTCCGCACATATCCCGTTCCGACCCGCAGCCCTCGAGCTTGTAACACCCTCAGGCTCCTTGTAACACTCTCGGGCTCCTCTAACCTCTGACGCCCAGCGTAAACCTGGTTAGTGACGAATGTGTATGTGACATGTAAAGATCGTTCGCCTCTACCCGCTGAGACTCGTACGCCCGCGATTCATTCCCACATCCTCGCTTGCGGGCCTGACGTCGCCGGTCTCGGCTACAGCGCGGCGACGTAGCGCCGGACGTCTGAACGCGACCGCAGGTGGCGCACGTCGACGCGATCGTTCAGGCCGGCGAGCATCCGCAGGACGCGAGGACGATTGTCACGCGGGTACCGCCAGATCCACCGGAGGAAGTCGAGGTCGAACCCCTCGGCGCACGCTTCGGGGAGGTCGGGTCGACGGCGGCGCCGATCGCGAACCAGCCGCCAGAGCGCGCGCCCGAGGCACGTTGTCCGCCGGAGGTCGAGGAAGATCACCGTGTCCGCTCGGTCGAATCGGGGCGCTTCCGGCTCGGCCGACAGGAAGTTGCCGTCGAGGATCCACCGCTCGCCTGCGATGGCAGCGGCAAGGTCGCGCACGAACTCGTCGTGCGGCGCCGGCGTCCAGGCTCCCCGCCAGAAGAGGACGTCGAGGTGCACGACAGGCAGCCCGGTCCGGCGAGCGATCTCGCGCGCAAGCTCGCTCTTGCCGGCTCCGCCGTTGCCGAGGATCGCGACCCGCTGCACCGAGGCAGCGTCTGTCTAGCCGAAAACCGCCAGGTTCTCGGCTACCTCGGGACGGCCATCATCTCGTGAAGCGCAGAGAGCCGCCGCAGCGTCTCCAGCTCGATCTGCCGGACGCGCTCGCGCGTTAGCCCGAGCTTTCGGCCGATCGCCTCGAGCGTCTCCGGCTTCTCGGCGCCGTCGAGCCCGTACCGGAGTACGATCACCTGGCGCTCGCGGGCGGGGAGGGAGCTGAGCACCTTCCGGACGGCGTCCCGCCGCAGCAGAACCTCGACCTCTTCCTCGGGCGGCGGGTCGTCGCCGGCCACGAAGTCGCCGAGCACCGCGTCCTCTTCGTCCCCGACCGGCTGGTCGAGACTCATCGACGCCCGCGCGGCGGCGCGGACCTCCTTCGCCTGCTCGAGCGGCAGGTTCGCCTCCTCCGCGATCTCCGCAAGCGTTGGCTCGCGCCCGAGCTGCGTCCACAGGAGGCGCTCGGCACGGTTCATCTTCTGCATCCGCTCGACGATGTGAACGGGCATGCGAATCGTCCGCGCCTTGTCGGCAAGCGCCCGCGCGACCGCCTGGCGGATCCACCAGGTCGCGTAGGTCGAGAACTTGTAGCCGCGGCGCCAGTCGAACTTCTCGACACCCCGAATCAGGCCCAACGTCCCCTCCTGGATCAGATCGAGGAAGGGGAGCCCCTGGTTTCGATAATGCTTGGCGATCGAGACGACCAGTCGCAGGTTGGACTGGATCATCTGCTGCTTCGCCTGCATGTCGCCGCGCTCGACGCGCTTCGCGAGCTCGACCTCCTGCGCGGCCGTCAGCAGCCGGTGCCGCCCGGCCTCTCGCAGGAAGAGCTGCAGGGCGTCCGTCGTCGTCTCCTCCGGCGCCGGGAGCGGCACCGGCGGAGGGCTTTCCTCCGGCGGAGTCGGCACCTCGACGACGTCGATCCCGCGCTGCTCGAGCTCGCCGCGCAGCATCTCGTGCTCGAGCTCGTCGAGCGAGTGCACGTCGACGAGCTCCGCGAGCTCCGTCGTCCGGACCGTACCGCTCTGGTCAGCCTGCTCAAGCAATTGCTGGACGTCCTCGTGCTCGAGCAACTGATCGAGGATGGGGGCCGTCATTCCGACTCCCCTGTCCTTCCAGAAGAACCGACACCCGAAACTCCGATCCGCAGTTCAATCCGCACCGGAACCCCCCTCGCCGTGATCGCTGGAAGGGCGCATCCTCGCGATGTCGCGGAGCCGAGTCAAGCGACTGTGAACATTTGCTAACCCGACCGGGGCCCGCTGAGCGTGCGAGACTGGTGTCCAATGGGGAGGAGGCTCCTGTGCGCGCTGGCGGTTACCTGCGCGGTAACGGCGATCGGACCGGCCGCTTCGGGCCGGACGGCCGCCCACGCCCGTGCGCTCGTCTCACCGGGCGTGTATCGGGTCCTCGCGCGCGGCGTTCACCCTCGCGTGGTCGTCGCGCTTCGCGCGACCGTGCGCGGGCGTCGGTTCGCCTCGGCGCACGCTGTCGTCGCAGCGGTTCAGCGCCGGGTGCTTGCGCGCGCCGGTCGCGGCCTCGCGCTCGGACGCCGCTATCGGACGGTCCCGGCGCTCGCCGGGCGGATCGACCGAGCGGCGTTACGACGCCTCACCTTCTCGCCGGACGTGGCCGCGGTGTCGCTCGATCGGCGCATGCACGCCGACCTGGAGAAGAGCGTTGTGCTCATACGCGCCGATACGGCTCGCGGCCAGGACGTGACCGGCGCCGGCGTCACGGTCGCGATCCTCGACACCGGCGTCGACACCGACCATCCGGAGCTCGCGAACAGCATCGTCGGCCAGGCGTGCTTCGTATCCGTCCAGGAGAACGGCCACAGCGGCTGTCCCGGCGGCAGCACGGCGTTCGGATCCGGCGCAGCGGAGGACGACGAGGGTCACGGCACCGCCGTCGCGGGCGTCATCACTGCAAACGGGGTCGGCGGCCGGTCGCCGGGAGTGGCGCCGGACGCGAAGATCGTCGCGGTCAAGGTGCTGGCGCAGGACGGCAGCGGCTACAGCTCGGACGTCCTGGCCGGGCTCGACTGGGTGATGAACACCAACCCGAGCGTCAAGCTCGTCAACCTGAGCCTCGGCTCGGACACGCTCTACGACTCCGCCTGCGACACGAACGACGCCAACACGCGCGCGGAGGCTTCCGCGCTCGACGCGCTGCGACAGCGCGGCGTGCTCACGTTCGCCGCTTCGGGGAACGATGCCAAGGAGACGGAGATGGAGGAACCCGCGTGCCTGAGCGCGGCGGTCGCGGTCGGCGCGGTCTACGCCGATAATTTCGGACCGGTCTCCTGGGAAGGGTGCTCAGATCCCTTCACTGCCGCCGACCAGGTCATCTGCTTCAGCAACGCGTCCCCACTGCTCGACGTGCTCGCCCCCGGCGCGGTCATCGACGACGTTCCTGCGCGCGGCGGCGGCTACGACGAGTTCGACGGCACGTCGGCGGCCACCCCACACGCCGTGGGCGTGGCCGCGCTGCTTCTCCAGCAGCGACCCGACCTGGCGCCGGGGCAGATCGTCGACGCGCTGAAGGCCGGTCCGAACGTGACCGATCCGCGCAACGGCGGTCAGTTTCACCGCGTTGATGCAGTTGCTGCGCTGCACTCCCTCACCGGCCAACCGTCCCAGCCCGGCCCGACCTACCTGCCGGACGACGACGTCACCTATCCCGAGCAGACCGGCGACGCGTCGAGCGGCCCCGACCTCGGCAACGTGAGCGTGAAGAGCAGCGGGGGCATCCTGACGTTCACCGTGCAGGCGCCGAACCGCTCGTCGCTCGGGCCCGGAGAGAAGATCCAGGTGCGCATCGACAAGGACGCCAACTCCTCGACGGGCACTGTCGGATTCGACGAGGACCTCGTCTTCGACCAGGACGGCGTCCAGCTCGACCGCTGGTCCGGCACGGCCTGGGATCCCGTCCGCCCGCTCTCGCCCGTCGCCGGCTCGGCGGGTTCGTTCGCCGTCGCCGTCAGCCAGGGCGAGCTCGGGATCACCGGGAACTCCCGCCTCCAGGTCGTGACGACGGCGGACGCGGCTCCGGGGAGCGGCACGTGGACGTTTCCGGCGTTTCCCGTCACCGTGACGAGGACCGGTAGCGGCACCGGCTCGGTCGCCGGCGGGGGGATCGACTGTGGGGGCGTCTGCTCGGCGCCGGTCGGGCGAGGCGACTCGGTCTCGCTGCGAGCAACGCCGACGCAGGGCTCGCTGTTCGCCGGCTGGGGCGGGGCGTGCACCGGCGCCGGCGCGTGCGCCCTCACCGTCTCGGGCCCGGTCAACGTGCAGGCCCGGTTCGAGCGCATGCGGCGGCTCACCGTGTCGCTTCGCGGCCAGGGCAAGGGCGCGGTCAAGAGTGCCCCCGGCGGCATCGACTGCGGATCGAAGTGCGAGGCCGACTTCGCCGGCGGGACGAAAGTGACGCTGACGGCGAGCGCCGCCAGGGGATCGCGGTTCCGGGAGTGGGGTGGAGCGTGCTCCGGCGACGGCGGGTGCTCGGTCAAGATGCAGGACGCGACCTCGGTCGTGGCGAGCTTCGCCGACGTGGCCGTCCCGGTCGCGCGCGCGCTGCCTTCGGCAGGCAGGCGCGGCGCGAAGGCACGCCTTCGCTTCCGCCTGGCCGACAACAGTGGCCGCGCCAGCGCGACCGTCACCGTCGTACGCGGCAAGCGCACTTTCGTGACGCTGCACCGCCGGCTCGCGCAGGTCGGCGGCATTGCGGACGTCACGTGGCGGGTACCGCGGAGCGCGCGTCCGCCGCTACGGTTCTGCGTCAAACCGGTCGACGGCTCAGGCCACGCCGGCAAGCGAACGTGCGCCGCTCTCCGAGTGCGCTGATCCGGCTACGCAGGGAAGGACGACGGGTCGGAGACCGCGCGCTCCCAGAGCTCGTCGTCGACGTTGCG
This sequence comes from Actinomycetota bacterium, assembly GCA_046732435.1. Taxonomy (GTDB): domain Bacteria; phylum Actinomycetota; class Thermoleophilia; order Gaiellales; family Gaiellaceae; genus JALZFG01. The sequence continues at coordinate 9,375 of JBKPNC010000169.1, read as the reverse complement.
CCCGGAGATCACGAGCACGATCCGGCCCGAGACGTCGTCCAGCTGCCGCAGCGCGGCAAGCGGCGCCGCCGCACCGGCCTCCACGCGAATCCCGGCCCGCGCGAGAGCGCCCATCGCCTCGGCCAGTTCCCGCTCGGAGACGCGCAGCATCCGGTCGGTGGCGTCACGGAGGGCCGCGACGGCGGCAGGGATTGCCACGCGGACGGCGAGCCCGTCGGCGATCGTGCTCGCCGACTCGGCCGTGACGGGACGTCCAGCCTCCCAGCTGTCCGCCATCACCGGAGCATGCTTGGCCACGACTCCGACCCGCACGGCCGCCGGGAAGTGATGCCGAATTGCGCGCCCGACGCCCGCGAGCAGCGCGCCGTTGCCGACCGGCGCCACGACCGCCGCCGGCGCCGACGTGAGCTGCTCCGCGATCTCGTCGCCGATCGCCTCGTAAGCCCGGTATTGAAGCGGCTCGGCGCCGTCCTCGAAGAACGGCATGCCCCACAGCTCTGCGTCGGCGCGCGCCCGCTCCTTGGCGTCGTCGAGGTCGCCGTCGACGAAGCGGACCTCAGCCGCCAGGCGGCGAAGAAGATCGACCTTCGACGCACTTGCCTGCTCCGGCGCGTACACGATCGCGCGAAGGTTCGCCTGCCCGCAGGCCCACGCGGTGGCGACGCCGTGATTCCCTGTCGAGGCCGTCATGACCGCGGGAGCGCCGCCTCGTGCGTACTCCTGGACGACCGGAAGCGCGGCGCGCCACTTGAACGCACCCAGCTCATGCTGATCCTCGCGTTTCAGCCAGACGTCGCGGCCCGGGACGAGGTCGTCAGGTGCACGCTCGAGCGGCGTCGCCACGCCTCGACGATACGCCCTATCCGCGGCCGCGTCAGACGAGCCAGCCGAGCAGCAGGCCGAGCAAGACGCCGAGGACACCGGCGACGAGCGCGACCAGCGGCCAGCGACGGCCGAGCCGGCTGCGGGCCTCGACCGCCTCGTTCATCGCCTGCGCCTGCCGCTCCTGCTGCGCGTCCACGATGCCGTTTTCGCCGGCCGGCCCGCCCGGCAAACGCCTCGGGGCGTCAGTAGCGGTCGAGCTCGACGAGGCGCTCGTCGCTGATGCCGAAGTAGTGGGCGATCTCGTGCAGCACGACGCGGCGAACCTGGCGTCGCAAGAGGCCCGGATCGTCTCCGTACAGGCGCTCGAGCGGCCCGCTGTAGATCGTGATCTGGTCGGGCGCCGCGCCTGCGTAGCCGCTCGTCCTGCCGGTCAGCGGGACACCGTGGTAGAGCCCGAGCAGCGGCTCGCCGGGCGGCGGCTCCCGCTGCACGATGAAGGCGACGTTCTCGACCGCGTCGCGAAGCTCCTCGGGAAGCTCGGCGATCGCGTCCTCGACCAGCTGTTCGAAGTCAACCTCTTGGGTCGCCACCCTCCCGAGCGTAGCGCGCGGGCCCGTAAGCTCCGCACGCTCGTCAATTGAAACCGAGGTTCACGTCGTGAATACGAGACATCCTGTCGTGATCGGACTCGCGATCGTCCTGGGCGTCGCGTTCATCGTGCTCGCGGTCGTCTACTGGGCCGAGCCCGCCGGCTCGCTGCCCTCGTGGATCCCCGGTCACGAAAGCGAATCCGGGCATCATCACGTCAAGCACGGCATCGCCGCATTCGTCGTCGGCCTGGCGCTGCTCGTGTTCGCCTGGTTCCAGACCGGGCGGCGGAAGCCGACGGCGGCGTGATCCTCGCCTCGCTGATTACGTACCCGCAGGCGATCATCCTCGGGCTGCTCCAGGGGGTCACGGAGCTCTTCCCGATCTCGAGCCTCGGGCACAGCGTCATCCTCCCGCGGCTCTTCGGCTGGAACATCCACCAGAACGACCCCTACTTCATCACGTTCCTCGTCGCGACCCACCTGGCGACCGCGCTCGTCCTGCTCGGGTTCTTCTGGCGCGACTGGGTGCGCATCGTGAAGGGCCTCGGGCGCAGCCTTCGTGACCGCGGCATCGCCGAGGACGACACCGATGCGAAGCTCGCCTGGCTTTTGGTCGTCGGCACGATCCCGGCCGGAATCCTCGGTTTGCTGCTCGAGCACGCGCTCCGTCACGTCTTCGCGTCCGCGAGCTCGGCCGCATTCTTCCTGGTGCTGAACGGCGTGCTGCTCTTCGGCGCGGAGGCGCTCCGGCGGCGCGCGCCGCAGACCGATATCGACGACGACACCCGGATCGCGAGGCAGGTCGGGTTCCCGCAATCGTCTCTCGTCGGCGCCGCGCAAGCCCTGGCGCTGATTCCCGGGTTCTCGCGATCCGGCGCGACGATGGCCGGCGGCCTGCTCGTCGGCCTCTCGCACAAGGACGCGGCGCGCTTCGCGTTCCTTCTCGCGACCCCGATCATCGGCGCTGCCGCGGTCCTGAAGCTCCCCGAGCTGTTCGGCTCGCAGGGCAACGGGATCCGCGGCCAGGCGCTCGTCGCCTCGCTCTGCTCCGCGGGGGCGGCCTACCTCGCGGTGCGCTTTCTGATGCGCTACTTCGAGACGCGGACGCTGATTCCGTTCGCGGTCTGGTGCCTCGCCTTCGGCGCCGCGTGCAGCATCTACTTCGCGGTGCAGTGAGACGAACCGGCTTCGCTAGCCGTCGTCGCCGTCGCCGTCGCCGTCGCCGCCCTCGTCCTCGCCCGGGAACGGGGTCGTCGGCAGCCGAGGCCGCAGGAGCGCGGCGTACGGGATCCCACTCGTGGGATCCGTGTAGACGACGCGGTAGAGGAGCGGCTGTACCGGCGAGCGATCGACGAGCGAGAACGACCCGCTTCGGATCGTCGCCTGGCCGATCGTCCTGCGGGTCGAGCCGAGCCGCTCTCGATACACCGTCACCTTGCCGCCGTTGACGCCCGCGACCTCGCCACTGACGGTCACGCCACCGTCCCCGCGAGGCGTCGCGTGGATGCTCACGTGCCTGGTGAGCCCCGAGCGAGCGCGGAACCACGCCAGCCCGGCGGGTCGCTCGAGGAGGACGTCACGACTGCTCTTCGGGCCGGCGGCCAGCCCGGCGATCCAACCGTCCAGCTCCACGTGGCTCGTCCGGCTCACGACCGTCCCGGCCCAGATCTGATGGTCGCCGCTCAACCCGAAATCCCCCTCGCCGACCCATTCGTTCGCCGCGATCTCCGGCCCGGAGGAGGAAAGCGCCAGCCCCGTCGTCAGGGCGCGATTGAGCACGAACTCGGATGTCGGCTCGATGGCGCGCACGGCGAGGGTGACGGGCGTCGCATCGAAGCCGACGATCGACTCGGTCCAGGCCGCATACACGGTTCCAGCAGAGTTGTGCGCGGCCAGGACCGGACCGATCGGGAAGTCGCCGCGGCCGACGTCGATGAAGAGGCCCGTCCACGTCCGTTTGTCCGGGTACCACTCGATCGTCCCGACCACCGTCTGGTAGCCGTACGACTCGATCACGTGCACCCGGCCCTTCACGAACACGGGGGCGGCCGGCGGCGGCACCTCGCTCTGCGGGAAGCCTTCGGCCGTGATGCGCTGGGAATGAGCTCGACCTCGGCCGTCGATCCGCACGAGCAACAGCTGGGTGTTCCAGGTGACCCGGTTCCAGCGCGTGTACGCGATGGCGGGAGGGCCGTTCCCGTCGAGGGCAAGGCCCGGCCAGCCGAGCTGGACCGCCCCGGGGAGGCCGCCGGCAATCTGGATCTTCTGCCAGCCGGCGCTGCGCTTGCGAACCAGGAAGAGCCGCTTGTCGTCTCCGCTCTGGACGAGGGCGACAGGGCCCGACGGTCCGACGCGAAACGCCATGACCTGCGAGCCCGAGGGCACCGCCGCTGCGGCCACACGCCGCCATTTCCCCTTCGCGAGACGGGTTGCGACCGTGACCTTCGTGCCCCGAACGTACGCAACGTTGGGCGCGTCCGATGGGCCGAGCGCGAGCATCCCGCTCTTCGCCCCCGGGGCGACGATCTCGGCTGAAGCGGTGCCGCAGCAGACGAGGGCGAACGCACCGGCGAGCGACGCTGCCCGGAGTGCCCTGATCGCGTCGATCGCGGAACATCTTAGACCTGTCGGCGGGAGCCGGTGGCGACTGCGTTTGCCAGCTTGACACCGACTTCGGTTAGGCCGGCAAGGCATCGATCGCGGAGACCCACTCACCGCGCGTAATCCGATCGATCCGGAAGCCCCCGTCCGCCAGCAGCCGCCGCCACGCGGACTCGGTGCGCTCGCCGCCGCCGAGCCAGAAGTAGCTCATCGCGTCGGCCACTGCCGTCGCGTTGCGGTCGTCGCTCGGCACGACGATCTCGATCAGGAGCAGCCGGCCGACCGGAGCGATCGCCTCGCGGATTCGCTGCAGGATGCGAGTCGCGTCCTCGTCTGCCCAGTTGTGCAGCACCTGGACGGCGAGGTAGACGTCGGCGCCGGCAGGGACGCGATCGAAGAAGCTGCCGGTTTCGAACGAGGCTCGGTCGGCCACCCCGGCCGCCGCGAGGACGGCGTTCGCGGAGCGCTCGGCGTGGGGGAGGTCGAAGACAGTCCCCTCGAGGTGCGCGTGCTCGCGGAGGAGGGCGGAGAGCACCGTCCCGTTGCCGCCGCCGACGTCGACGACCCGTTCAGCACCGGGCCAGAGCTCGAGCTGCAGCAGCGTGGGCAACGCGGCGCGCGCGCCGAGCGTCATCGCGTTGTTGAAGATCATCGCTGCTTCCGGGTTCTCGCTCAGCCAGTCGAAGTACGGCCGGCCGAACGCGAGCTCAGCCGCCGGTTTGCCCGTGCGCACCGCCTCGACCACGTGGGCGAGCACGCGCTCGACGTGGTCGCCGATCAGCAGCGCGTCGTTGCGTCGCGAGCCCGCGGAATCGTCGACGAGCAGCCTGCCGACGTCCGTCAGGGCGAACCGGTCGGGGGCTACTTCGTCGAACAGCCGGTCTGCCGCGAGTGCGCGCAGAACGCGCCGGAGGGATTCCGGGTGGGTCTCCGTCCGGCTGGCGATCTCCTCGGTTGTGAGCGCGCCCTCTCGCAAAACATCCGGAATCCCGAGGCTCGCCGCGACGTAGACGAGCCGTGCGTGGACGCCGCCGAAGATGAGCGCACGGAGGCGGCTCCAGTCAGTTGCGACGGCGCCCAACCGGCAAGCTATTCGAGATCGGGTTCTGCTTCACCCCGTGCCCGCTCGTACCGCAGCTGCTCCTCTTCCGTACGCTCCGCCGTGGGGAAGGTGTGGAGCCGCCCGTCGGGGATCGGCGTCCCGCTCTCGATCGAGAGGCCGTACGTTCCTTCAGAGAGCCTCGCTTCCGCGCGCTCGACCGCCTCGAGCTCGGTCTTGAGCTGCGCGCGCAGCTGCTCGTTTCGCTCCCGCTCGTAGTCGGGCAGCTTGGCCGGGTCGGCCGCGTCGAGGTCGCGCAGGATGCGCTCGACCCGGCGCCGTTCACCCTGGAGCAGGCGGGCAGCGGTCTTGTCGTCCATTCCGGCGGAGCCTAGTCCACCGCCCCGCCGGGTGTGTCCTCGACAGGCTTGGCGGAGACGAAGGCGGTCGGGGCCGGACCCGTTTGACGAGCCCGACCCCGGACCGGAATGACTACGAGACGGCGGTCAGCGCATTCACCTGACCGTGACCGTTGAACGAGTTGTAACCGGTACCACCCTGGCAGACCTGCGGCGCACCGTTGTCGACCGCCGGGAAGAAGGCGTAGATCGACAGGTCCGGCGGGCACGCGAGCGGGTCCGCTGTGTTCTCGAGCCGCGCCGAGACCGCGCCCGGCGACGTTACGCCGGTGCTCTCGATCAACGCGGCCACTCCTGCGGCGTGCGGCGAGGCCATCGACGTGCCCTGCAGGTAGCAATAGGTCGCAGCGCCGTCGAACACCTTGCGGACGCACGTGTTGATCAGCGAGGCGGGGTAGGTGGACAGCACGCGCCCGTTCGGGGCGGCGGGCGTCACCTGCAGGATCGAATCCCCGCCGGGTGCGATGACATCGGCTGAGCCGACGCCGTAGCTCGAGTAGAACGACTTGAACTGCTTGTTCCCGTCGGCGGTCACGCCGATCACGCCCGGCACCTCGGTCGGCACGACAGCGCAGTCGTTGTGGATCTGCCGGAGCACCGGATTGCTGTCATCCGGGCTCGTCGCATCCTGCGTTGGATGGGCGAGGTCGTCCGCCTGGTTGCCCTCCGCGGCGACCACGACGACACCGTTGTGCATCGCGTACTGGATCGAGCGGCGCTCGGCGGTCCAGATCGCACGCTGTTCCGGGTCGTTACGGCAGTTGAAGAGCCACGGGTCGGCGAAGTAGCTGTTGTTCGTCACCTGGAAGCGGTGCGAGCCGGCCCACATGAACGCGCAGATGACGGCCTCGGGGAAGAAGAAGCCGGCCGCGTTCCCGGCCTTGATTCCGGCGATCTTCACGTTCGGCGCCACGCCGACGATTCCAATCGTGTTCTTGGCTGCGGCGATCGTCCCGGCGGTGTGCGTTCCGTGCCCGTTGTCGTCCATCGCGGCGACCTTGCCCTGGATGGGCGAGCCGCTGACGCAGTTGACGCTCGCGGCGTCGTCGACGTTCGGCGCCAGGTCCGGATGCGTGTAATCCAGCCCGGTGTCGATGTCACCGACGAGCACCGAGCTGCTGCCCCCGTTGATCGCGCGGGCCTGCGGCGCCTGGATCTGGTTCATGTCCCACTGCAGGCCCGACAGGTTGTCGCTGCCCGGTGCCGGCGTGCCGAGCACGGGCTCGGCGGCGTCTGCGTCGTCTCCGATGTTGTCGTCCACCCGGGTCGCGAACCTCGTCGTCGCGGACGCTCCCTGGACGCGGCCGTCCTTGAGGACGTCGGCCGCGAAGGTGCTGCTCGCGGAGCTCGCGATCACCACGCCGATGTCCCTGTAGTCGGCGACGAGTGCCCCGCCGGCCCGGGCCAGCGTCGTCGACGCGTCGGCCGGTGTCGCGCTCTTGTTGTAGAGGACGATGTAGTTCTGGCTCTCGTCTGTGCTCGCCCGCGTGATCGACGCGGCGAAAAGCCCGGTCAGGACGACGACCGCCCCGAATACTGCGAGCACTCCCGCGCTGCGTTTGCAGCTCATGGCTCCCTCCCGTACTGCCTTTGAGAAGACTTCCGGTCGGTTCGGGAGTCTCGTGTAGCCCGCGACCGCGTTCAAGTGCGGCGCAGCCCGTTCGCGTTACACCGTTTGCGACACTGTGACTCGGGCGCGAGGCACGACCTGAGAGGATTGCTCGTTCGTGGTCGTCGGAGCCGCCGTTAGGGAGTGGTCGGACTTCTTCGTCGCTCAGGTGGGCGCGTCCGCGGTGCTCGCCGGGCTGGTGTTCGTCGGCGTGTCGATCAATATCGATCAGGTGATGAAGTACCCGAGGCTGCCTGGCCGTGCCCTCGAGGCGATGGCGCTCCTCATCCTCGTGCTCGTCGTCGGCTCGTTCTTCCTTGTTCCCGACCAGTCGCTTCGCGTGCTCGGCGTCGAGGTCCTCGTCGTGGCCGTCGCGTTCTGGGGAATCCTGACGCGCGTCCAACTCGATGTGTACCGCAAGACCGACGATCAGTACCGGCGAGCGCTCACCGTGCAGATCAGCGTCGGGCAGGCGGCGATCGCGGCCTTCGCCGTCACCGGAATCGTGCTGCTGACGAGCAGTGAGAACGGCCTCTACTGGACGCTTCCCGGCGTCCTGCTCTGTTACCTCACCGCCGTCACCGATGCCTGGGTTCTTCTGATCGAGATCCGGCGGTAGGTCCGGTCGCAGGTGAAGGGCGGCCCACCGCAGGCCCGGCGACGCGGGAGACGTACGATCGCACGCGTGTCCGACGGCCGGAAGCAGGCCGAGCGCGAGTATCCGCAGCGGGTCGGGCCGGCGGGCCGCCGCTGGCTCGAGACGAAGCCGTTCGGTGATCCACGTCAGACCGCGCGCTACCTGATCGACTTCGGGTACATCCTGCAGCTGCTCGACCTTCATCCCGGCACCCGGCTCTGCGAGCTGGGCTGCGGCTCCGGCTGGATGACGCTGCTCGCTACCCGCCAGGGCGTCGAGGCGGTGGGCTACGACATCTCGCCGACGATGATCGAGATCGCTCGTGATCGCACCGCGGCCGAGAAGCTGGAGGCCCGCTTCGAGGTGGGGGACATGGAGTCCCTCGACCTCGGCCGGACGTTCGACGCCTGCCTGCTCTACGACGCCTTGCACCACAGTTCGCGGCCGGACCTTGTTTTCGGAACCGCCCGGCGCGCGTTGCGCCCCGGCGGCCGGCTGCTCCTCGCCGAACCCAACTGGAGGCATCGATCTCGCGGCGCCTCCGCGTCGTCCGAGTATGGGACGACCGAGCTCGGCTACACGCCCGCCGGCTGAAGCGAGACCTTCGCCAGGCGGGCTTCACCGACATCCGCCGGTACCACACCAATCGGAAGCGCCTGTACTCGAACGCTTCGACGGACGTCCTCAGCCATTTCGCGGAGCCATTCGTCTACCGCGTCCTTGCGCTCTTCTGGACACAGGTCTGGCTCCTGGGCACCGCGTCGCTCGAGCAAGTGCGACCAGGACGACGCCGCACCGCAACTGGGGTAGTCGGGACGGTACGCCTGGCGGGCGAGCAGCCGCAACGTTTCCCCGACTGTTCTGCCGGAGAACACCTTCTACGATGAGTTCGGAGGAGCGCGACCGCGCCGCTCGCGTGGCACTCAACCAAGCCACGTTCCGCAGCGCCAACAAGGGTATTGCCGAGAAGGCGGAGCAAGTGGATGTGCGGGAGTCGCCGCTGCCGTTCCTGTGCGAGTGCGAGGATCGTGCGTGCCGCCAGTTCCTTTCGCTGACACTCGCCGAGTATCAGGAGGTACGAACGGACCCGAAACAGTTCATGGTCAACGCTGGCCATGAGGGCGGCGACGAGCAGGTGCTGCGCGTTACCGATCGCTACGCCGTCGTGGTGAAGCAGGGCGAGGCTGGTCGGATCGCCGCCGACCTCGACTTCTAGGCTGACTTCCGATAGGGGTGGTAGCGATGGACGAGCGCGCGGAGCGAATCGGCAGGAACGAGGCGATCTTTCGCGAGGCGAACGAGCGGCTCGAGGGAATCAACGTCGCCTTCGCAGACTTCACCGAGACGATGACGCTGGTGTGCGAATGCGGGGACATTGCGTGCACGGAGCAGATGGTGATGTCGCTTCCCGAGTACGAGGCCCTTCGAGCCGACTCGAGGCAGTTCGCTGTCAAGCCTGACCACCTGGCGTCTGACGTCGAGCACCTCGTCAGGAAGAAAGACACCTACTGGATCGTGCGAAAGCGTCCCGGAGACCCGGCGGAACTGGCTGACGCGCTGGACCGGCGCTCGTCGTAGGGCGCTGCGCCAGCTACCCCTCGTCGACCGAACCGCAATGGCGTCTGGGCTTGCGCTGCCACTCACGATAACCGGCG
>JBKPNC010000168.1:0-10098 GCA_046732435.1 Actinomycetota bacterium | reverse complement strand
CGACCGAGTCGCCATCGTCACGGGCGGCGCGCAGGGGATCGGCAAGGCGATCGTCGACAAGCTGGCGGAGGAGGGAGCGACCGTCGTCGTCGCCGACGTGAACGGCGACGGGGCCGAGCGCGCAGCGCCCGAAGGCGGGCTCGGGCTGCAGGTGGACGTCTCCGAACCGGCGGCCGTCGCCCGGATGGTCGACGAGACCGTCTCGCAGTTCGGCAGGCTCGACGTCCTCGTCAACAACGCCGCCATCGTGCCCTTCACAGCCTGGGACGACGTCTCGTTCGAGGAGTGGCGGCGCATCATGTCCGTCAATCTCGACGGCATGTTCCTCGCCACGAATGCGGCCGAGGCGCCGATGCGCGAAGCCGGATACGGGCGGATCGTCAACGTCGCCTCCAACGTCGTGCTCGCCGGGACGCCGAACCTGGCCCACTACGTCGCCTCGAAGGGCGGCATCGTCGCGTTCACGCGTGCGCACGCGCGCGAGGTCGGCAAGTACGGCATCACGGTGAACGCGATCGCGCCCGGCCTCACGGAGACGGAGGGCGTGCTCGCGAGCCCACACGCCGAGGCGTTCGACTTCGTCGTCATGCTCCAGTGCATTCCGCGGCGCGGCGTCGCCGCGGATATCGCGCCGGCGGCGGCCTTCCTCGCGTCGGAGGAGGCGGGCTGGATCACCGGGCAGCTGCTCGTCGTCGACGGCGGCATGTCGCACAACTGATGGCGCGCGTTCCGGTCAAGCGGGCGGGCGCGATCCTCGCCGTCTCCGACTTCGAGGGAGCGCTCGCCTTCTACCGCGACCGGCTCGGCCTCGACGTGGAAGCGGTCTACGACGATCCTCCCTACGCGACGCTCACGGCCGCCGGGGCGCGGATCTCGCTGGCCGAGCAGGGGCATGCCGCGGAGGATCGGCCGGGCGTGACAATGGCGGCACCGGACGACCCGAGCCGGGCTAACGTGGTGCTCGTGCTCGAGGTCGACGACGCGCGGGCGGTCTACCGGCAGCTGGCCGGCGAGGGCGTCCGCTTCCTGGCCGAGCCGTACGAGCCGCCGTGGGGCGGTTGCCGCTTCTTCTGCGTCGACCTCGACGGCTACCTCGTCGAGATCGAGCAGCCGGCATGAGACCAGCCCTCGCCTCCCTCGCCGTCGTCGTCCTCCTCGCAGCCGGCTGCGGCGGCGGCTCCACGCCCACGCAGGCGCCCGCCTCCGTTGGTCTCGTGCGGGCCGTCCGCTCCGCGCTCGTCGCGAGGCTGCACGCCAAGGGGATCGGCTACCGCTGGGTGGCGTGCCTGCGCAACGGGCGATCGTTTCGCGGGAAGGAGATCGTCCGCTGCAACGTCAACTTTGGCGACCCGCACATCGAGGCGTACTGCGGCGTGCTCGTCGGCGGGCGCCTGCAGACGAACCACGAGAACCGCGCCATTTCTTGCCACCGCGACCGCGCGGGCTTCGGGATCGACATCACGAGCTCGTAGTCCGGCGCCCGCGTCAGGCGCGCAGCACGTCGGCGATGCGCTCGGCGATCGTAACGACGGTCAGGTTCGTGTTCGCGCGCGGGATGCCCGGCATGATCGACGCGTCGGCGACGTAGAGGTCGTCGACGCCGAGGACGCGGCCGTCGGCGTCCACGACCGAGCCGATCGGGCATGTTCCTGCCGCGTGGTAGTAGGTCGACACGTGCTCGCGGAGGAACGCGGCGGTGTCCTGCATCCCGGGTCGCAGCTCGCGATCGATCAGCCTTCTCATCGGCTCGGTTTCAGCCAGACGGCGCCCGATCTCCAGCCCCTCCTCGAGCACGCGCAGGTCGCGCGGGTCCGACAGGAAGCCGTGCTCGACGAGCGGGAGCCGGCGGGGGTCGACCGACCGAAGGCGCATACGGCCGCGCGACGCCGGTTGCATCAGGAAGACGGCAAGCCGGACGTCGTAGCGGCCGGGCTCGCCCTCGCGCGGGTTGACCCACGAAGGCAGGTGCAGGTCGAGGCTCCCAGGTGGGCAGGAGCTGCTCGCCGCCTTCAGCATCACGTGGGCCTCGTACAGCGGCTCGAGCGCCGCGAGCTCTCGGTGGAGATCGTCGGTCGGCTCCCAGGCAAGCGCGGCGCCGTAGTGGTCGAGGAGTTGGTGCCCCACCGGGAGCGCCTCCTCGACCGGGATGCCGAGGCGGCCTAGCTCCGACTCCGGTCCAACCCCGCTGCGGATGAGGATCGCAGGGCTGAAGTACGTCCCGGCCGCGAGGATCACGCGGGCCGCCTCGACACGGCCGCAGTCGGCCTCGATGCCGCTCGCCCGGCCGGCCTCGATGACGACGCGGTCGACGAGGGTGTCGGCGAGGACCGTCAGGTTCGTCCGATCGCGTGCGGCGTCCAGGTAGCCGAAGGCGGTGTTCCAGCGAGCACCGTCGACGACGTTCGCGGGAAAGGGCGCGACGCCGACCGGCTGGTCGGGATCGTTTGGGTCGTCGAGCAGCGGATAGCCGAGCGCCTGAGCGGCTTCGAGGAACGCCGAGTGGAACGGCGCCGGCCGGTCGGTGTTGACGCGCGCCGTCCGCAGGCCCGCAAGCGCCCGGTCGAGGTAGACGCGGAAGCGCTCGTACGACCACGCGGGCCCCCAGGCGTCGTAGTCGGCAGGCGTGCCGGCGAGCACGCAGCAGGCGTTGTGTGCCGAGCAGCCCGAGATGATCCGGGCGCCGAGCGAGCGCCCGTCCTCGGCACCGGTGCCCCAGTCGTGTGACTTCGGCATGCGCTCGGCCGTCACCATCTCGGGCGGCCAGCGGCCGTCGCCGAAGGGCCCGTAATCCGGACCGGCCTCGACGAGGCAGACGGTGCGGCCGGCGTCCTCGGAGAGCCGGGCCGCCAGGACACAGCCCGCCGTGCCGCCGCCGACGATGACGTCGTCGCAGCGTATGCGCGCCCGGGTCAGTTCGTCACTCGACGACCGCGACGGCTTCGACCTCGATCAAGACGTCGTCGCGGAAGAGCCGGCTCACCTCGACGAGCGTGCTCGCCGGCGGATGCTCCGTGTCGATGAACTCGTCGCGGATGGCCCGCATCCCCGCGGCGTTCGAGACGTCGCGGACGAAGTAGCTCAGCTTGACGACGTCGGCCCAGCCGACGCCCGCGGCTTCCAGGCCTGCGGTCAGGTTCGTGAACACCTGCCGGGTCTGCGCCTCGAAGTCGCCGTCGCCCACGAGCTCGCCGTCCGAATCGAACGGGATCTGCCCCGAGAGGTAGACGATCCGGCTTGTCGGCGCGTCGACCACCTGGCTGTAGCCGAAGGGCGGCGGCATCGTCGGCGGTGAGAGACGCCGTTTCACGCGCGGGACCTTACAACGGTCGATAGATCATGATCGTGATGCCGTCGCCGACCGTCTTCGCCTCGACGAGCTCGAGCGCCTTCTTGTCGGTCGTGTCCCCGAACAGTCGCATGCCGCTGCCGAGCATCACCGGAAAGACCATCAGCCGAAGCTCGTCGACGAGGTCATGCTCCAGCAGCGTCTGGACGAGCTGCCGGCTGCCGTGGACGACGACGTCACCGTCCGTCTCGTCCCGGAGCTTCGACACGGCCTGCACGACGTCGCCGTCGAGGACTGTCGTGTTGTTCCACGAGGGATCGCGCAGCGTCGAAGAAACGACGTACTTCGGCATGGTGTTGAACTTGTCGGCGAACTCGCCCTCTCGCGACGGCCAGGCCGCGGCGAATCCCTCGTACGTGACGCGCCCGAGCAGGAGCGCCTCGGTTTGCATCGTCTCGTCGAGCTTGAACTTGTCGCCTTCACCTCGATCGAACTGGAACGTCCAGCCGCCGTACTTGAAGTCCTCCGAACCGCCCGGATCCTCCATGACACCGTCCAGCGAGACGAATTCCGTGACGACGATTCTGCCCATCTGGTGTCCTCCCCTTCGTTTTGTGGTGCGTCCGTTCGGTACGTCGCGTACTCTATTCAACCAGCTAGTTGCTCAACTAGGCGGATGAACATCGAAGGCGATGACCTGAGCGCGACCTTCACCGCTCTCGCGGATCCGACTCGCCGTGCCATCCTCCGGCGTCTCACCGAGGGCGAGGCGACCGTGAACGAGCTGGCGGAGCCGTTTCCAATTACCGTCCAGGCGGTGTCGAAGCATCTGCGCGTGCTCGAGCGTGCCGGGCTGATCGAGCGTGGCCGTCGCGCGCAACGCCGGCCCTCGCGGCTTCGCCCGGCGCCCCTGAAGAGCGCCGCCGACTGGCTCGAGAGCTACGGGCGCTTCTGGGACCGCGGATTCGAGCGGCTCGACGAGCGGCTCCGAACGCGCGAGGATCCGGGCGGCGATGACTGAGTTCGGCAGGTACGGGATCACCCTCACACGGGTGTTCGACGCGCCGCGCGAGCGCGTCTGGAAGGAGTGGACGGAGCCCGAGCCGTTCGCGGACTGGTTCGGCGGCCCGGACTCTGAGATTCCGCTGTCCACGGTCTCCATGGACGTGCGGCCGGGCGGCCGCTGGCGCGCGACGATGTACGCGGGACGCGAGCGCCGAGAGATCCAATGGGCGGGGGAGTACCGCGAGGTCACGGCGCCGGAGCGCCTCGTGTTCACGATCACCGACGAGCCGAACGACGAAGGCTTCGAGCTGGTCGCGGTCACGCTGGCGGATCGCGGCGACGGCACGACCGAGATGCACTTCGAGCAACGCGGGCACATGCAGCCGGACGAGTACGAGCGCGCCGGACAGGGCTGGTCGACGTTCTTCGACCGGATGGACGAGCGTCTCGCCGCGGCTGAGCCTGGCGGTTAGCCGCCGCCGGGTCGGCGGCGCACCTCCGCGAAGCGACCGGGCCGCCTCCTTCCGGCGCGCGTTGACGGCGGCGATGCTGCGCGCACGGTTTCAGCGACCGAGCGAAAGGGAGAGAAGCGATGACCAGCTGGACGTTCACGATGATCAACCCGGTGGCCGCGGCGCCGTCCACGGACAACGGGTCCGGCGCCTCGACGCGGTGGAGCAGCTACCGGTTCGTCCTCCGCCGGCCGCTCACCGAGCAGGCCGCGGCGGCGGCGGCCGGGGTCGGCCTCAAGCCCACCGGCGACAGCGTCCTGACCGGGAGCTTCGGCAGCCAGGCCCACCTGCTGAGCATCCTCAGGCACCTCCGAGGCCTGGGCGTGCGCCCCGTCAGCGTCTACGCCGTCAGCTAGACGCTGCCCTGGAGGTACGTCAGCACGGCGAGCACCCGGCGATGGTCGTCTTCCGAAGGAGGGAGCCGCAACTTCGCCAGGATGCTCGCCACGTGCTTCTCGACGGCGCCGACGGTCAGGACGAGCCGGCGGGCGATCGCCGCGTTCGAGCGGCCCTCGGCCATCAGGGACAGCACCTCGCGCTCGCGCGGCGTCAGGCGTTCCAGCGGCCCCTCCGCCCGCAGGCGTGAGAAGAGCTGGGCCACGACGTCCGGGTCGAGCGCCGTGCCTCCGTCGGCGACGCGCCGGACGGCGTCGACGAAGTCGTCGACGTCCATGATCCGGTCCTTGAGCAGGTAGCCGACGCCGCCCCGCCCGTCCGCGAGCAACTCCGCGGCGTACGCCTGCTCGACGTACTGCGAGACGACGAGGACCGCCGTGCCGGGCCGGCGCTCGCGGACGGTGAGCGCGGCGCGGAGCCCCTCGTCACGGAACGTCGGTGGAAGGCGGATGTCCACGATCGCGACGTCGGGCTTGTCGAGCAAAACCGCATGGACGAGCGCATCGCCGTCGCGTACCGCCGCCACGACGTCGAAGCCGTTGTCCCGAAGCAGGCGCGTGAGGCCGTCCCGGAGGAGCGCCAGATCCTCCGCGATTACGACGCGCATGGAAGGACCGCGCGCACGACGGTCGGCCCTCCTTCCGGGCTCGAGACGGCCAGCGTGCCGTCGAGGGCCTGCACCCGCTGACGGAGACCGGTGATTCCGCGGCCGGACTCGTCGGCGCCGCCGTGCCCGTCGTCCTCGATCTCGACGACGACCGCGTCCACACCGTCCGAGCGGCGAATCCGGATGTCGAGGCGCTCCGCGCCCGCGTGCTTGCTCGCGTTTGGCGACGGCCTCCGCGACGACGAAGTAGGCCGCGCTCTCGACAGCCTCCGGTGGGCGGCCGTCGAGCTCGACGTCCACGTGGACGTCGAGCGGGCTGCGGTCGACGAGTGACCGGACGGCGGCGTCGAGACCGCGGTCGGTCAGCACCGGCGGGTGGATGCCGCGGGCGAGGTCACGAAGCTCCTCGAGGGCCTCGTGGGCGCCGCGGCGTGCCTCGGCGAGCAGCTCTTGCGCGGCGCCCGGATCGGTCCGGAGCTTCTGCTCGGCGAGGCCGAGGCTCATGCCGACGTCGACGAGGCGCGCCTGCGCGCCGTCGTGGAGGTCTCGCTCGATCCGCCGCAGCTCGGACTCCTGGAGGTCGACGGCACCGGCCCTGGACGTCTCGAGCGTCTCGATCCGCTCCTCTCCGCGCCGCAGGCGCCGCATCGCGAGGACGAATGCCTGCACGGCAAAGCCGACCGCGAAGCCGAGAATGGGCCACACCGGCCAGAAGTAGCCGGCTCCCGACACCGCCCAGACGACGATGAAGAACAGACAGAAGCTCAGGGCGACGCCTTCGTAGTGCGCCAGCGCAGGGGGGACGTGCTGCCGCCGCGCCAGCTCCGGGCGCTCGCGCACGAGGACGACCCAGGCGTGGATCGCGAGCGGAAGGCCGAGCGCCAGCAGTGTCCATACCGGCCAGAAGTACCCGCGGCTCGTCAACGCCCAGATCACAATCAGCAGCGCGTTCACCAGCCCGTACACGCCGGCGTGCAGCGCGAGCGCGTGCAGGCGCCGAGCGCGCGCTTCCGCAGGCGTCATGACCGGCACCCGGCCGCCCCCGAGAAGCGCATTCGCAAGCCGCCGCCAGAGTGCACCAATCGGCCGGAGGAGCCAGACCGCCGCGCCCAGGAGCAGCAGCCCGGCCGGGACGAACAGCAGCGCATGTGGCAGCGTGTCCACCTGCCGGCCGGCGATCTCCATGTCGCTCCAGCGGTAGTAGATCGGAAGTGCGATCGCACCAAGGGCGGCGGCGAGCAGGCTGATTTCGACGATTGCGAGCGTCCAGCCGAGCAGCGCGCGCAGCAGCAGGTAGAGCTGCTGCTTCCAGAACGCCGGATCGACGAGGACGCCGTACCCACGCCGCCAGAAGTTTCGCCCACCGCCGCCCGCCACGGCCGGGACGGCGGCGGCGCCGACGAGCACCCTCGCGAGCCGGGCCTCCGCCGCCGCCAGCTGCCCGACGACGGCCCGGAAGCCGAGCAGGACCGGCACGACCGCCGGCGTGATCGCGAGGCAGATCGTGAGGGTCCACCCCGCGATCAGCACGAGGACGCCAACCGCGCCGAGCGGGACGGCCGCCAGCAGGAACGCGAGCGTCCTGCGCATCACTCTGCCCGCGCCGCCATCGCGGACCGCGATCGGTCGAGCCTGACGCTCGGAAGCCACCCGAGCCACCGCGGCAGATACCAGTTCCACCGCCCGAGCAGCTTCATCGTCGCCGGCAGGAGAACGCCGCGGATCACCGTCGCGTCGAGCAGCACCGCAACGGCGAGCCCAACGCCCATCTGCTTGATGTCCAGCGTGGACAGCGACGCGAACACGGCGAAGACCGCGACCATCACGAGCGCCGCGCTCGTCACGGTGCTCGCCGTCGTGCGGATCCCGCGCGAGACCGCCTCCTCCGTCGAGCACCCGCGGTCGACGAGTTCCCGGATCCGGCTGACGATGAAGACGTGGTAGTCCATCGACAGCCCGAAGAGCACCGTGAAGAGGAACAGGGGTAGCCAGGTGACGACCGAGCCGTTCGACCGGAA
The DNA here is from genome assembly GCA_046732435.1 of Actinomycetota bacterium. Lineage (GTDB taxonomy): Bacteria > Actinomycetota > Thermoleophilia > Gaiellales > Gaiellaceae > JALZFG01. The sequence goes on along the minus strand of JBKPNC010000168.1, from coordinate 2,274 downwards.
GTCGAGGAGCCCCTGCAGATGGCCGTCCTGGAAGATCCAGACGAGCACGCCGTAGGCAGCGCCGACCGAGAGCAGGTTGAGCGCGATCGCGGTCAGCGGGACGACGATCGAACGGAACGTCACCAACAGCAGGAGGAAAGCGAGGCCGAGCACGAAGGCGAACACGAGCGGCGCCCGCGATGTCGTCGTCCGGTTGAAGTCGTAGTTGCCGGCCGTCTCCCCCGTGACTGCGACCTGCGCGCCGTGGAGGTCTCCGAGCGCGGCCGGTATGACGTCGCCGCGAAGTTGCCGGAGCGCCGACGTCGAGGTCGCGTCGTCGCCGCTGCCGGCGAGCGGGATGTCGACGCGGGCGACGGTTCCCTGCGCGTTGACCGCGGTGTGGATGGGCTCGTTCATCACACCCGTGGCGAGCGCCCGGCGCCGGAGGTCGGCAAGCGCCGCGCGCGTCTCCGGCGAGTTGACGTCAGGAGCACGCACCACGACTTCCGCGGGTACCTGCGCTCCGGGAAACGCCCGCTCGACCTGGTTGTACGTCCGCACGATCTGCAGGCTCCTCGGCAGGTCGCCGAGGCCGAGCAGCCTCGTGTGGAGGTGGAACGACGGCAACCCAATAAGCAGGAGAAACGCCGCCGCGAGCGCCACAGCCGGCGCGGGAAAGCGTAAGGCCGGTCGCAGGACCGCTCCCCACAGCCTGGACTCGGCCCGGTCGGACTTCAGCCGCTGCAGCAGGGTCCGCCGGTTCTTCAGGCGCGAGAGCACCAGAGGTTCCCAGCGAAGCAGGCGGAGCAGGCGCGCCAGTCCAGCCGCCCCGACCGCGACGACGCCGCGGTCGACGCGGTCTTCGAGCTTCGCGAGCACGGCCGGGAGCACGGTCAACGAGCCGACCATCGACACGAAGACCACGACCATCGCGCCGACGCCCACCGACGTGAAGATGCGCGAGCCCGCGAACAGCATCCCCGCCATTGCGATCAACACGGTGATTCCGGAGACGAGCACCGCTCGACCGGAGGTGGCCGCGGCACGATGCAGCGCCTCGCGACTGTTACGGCCCGCGGCACGCTCCTCGCGTTCGCGCTTGAGGTAGAAGAGCGAGTAGTCGACGCCGACCGCCATGCCCATTAGCAGGATCACCGAGTTCGTCGCGTCCGACGCGTGCGCGACGTGGCTCAGCAGGCCGGCGAGACCGATCGAGCCCAGCACGGCCGAGAACGCGAGCAGCACGGGAACACCGGCGGCGACGAACGCGCCGAACGCCAGCAGCAGGATCAGGAATGTGATCGGCACCGTGAGCCGCTCCGCCCGGGCGAAGTCCTTTCCGACCGTCCGGTCGAGCTCGTGCTCGGCGCTTGCCTGGCCGAGCTCCTCGATCGTGAAGGCGGGATGCGTCCGCTGCACCGCGGCCACGGCGTCGAGCACCGGCTGCACGCGGTCGGCCGACGTGCTCTCGGTCCCGCGCAACTCGAACTGCACCAGCGCCGCGTGCCCGTTCGCGGCAATCTGGCCCTTGCCGGCGCGGGCGAGGGGCGAGCGAACCTCCGTCACCTCGGGACGCGCCGCGAGCGCGGAGAGGACGGCGTGAACGGCGTGCCTGAATGCCGGGTCGTCCGCCCTCAGCGAGCGTGACTGGACGAGGACGCTCTCGTTCGCGCGCCGCTCGAACCCGGCGCGGTCGAGGATCCGCTCGGCGCGGGCCGTTTCACCGGAGGCCTGCTCCGCATCGGTCAGCTTCTTCGTGCCGACCGCGGTTCCGAGCCCGACCGCGACTGCGACTAGCAAAAGCCAGCCGACCGTGGCCGTCTTCCAGTGCGCGGCGCTCCACCGCCCCGCGCGGGCTGCGAGTTCGAGCTTCATCGGCGTGTCCTTTCGGTCGCGTTGCACCCTCGCTCGAGGCTGCCCGCGATGAGGCGCGCCGCCAATGGCGGCCCCGGCGTCTCAGGGGTGGGGCTACCACCCCTCTTCAGGATCTGTAAGATGCGGCGCTTTTCGAGGAGTGGGGTCCTGCAGGCGACAGAAGGAGGAGTGTGTGAGACGCACGTTGTTGATCGCGGCTGTCGCGGGAGCGGCGGTCGTCGCAGCGGCGCTCGTCGGTCTTGCAACGAAGGCGGCGCCGGCGGCACACGCGTTGCCGCTGCTGCACCCGACTGTCAGCGACTACCAGTTCGTGGCCGGCAGCGAGACGCCGCCGTCCCAGGCACAATGCAACTCGGTCGGACGCCGGTGCTTCGGCCCGCTGGCGATCCAGAACTCGTACAACCTCGGCCCGCTGTACGC
>JBKPNC010000167.1:0-14900 GCA_046732435.1 Actinomycetota bacterium | reverse complement strand
GCCGGCAAGTCGTTCGCCGTCCTCCGCGCGCACCAGACGCTTGTCCTCTTCCCGCTGATCTCTGCTCCCGCGACGCTCGTCGCCGGCGGCGCCCTGTTCGGCCCGGGCGTCGGCCTGTACTACTCGAGCGGCCAACAGGAGGCCTGGCTCGTCGTCTTCGGCATCCTCGGGTTCTACGCAGTCACCTTCGTCGCGATCTTCTTCAACGTCGCGCTGGCCGCGGCCGCCGTGAAGGGGCTCCAGGGCCAGGAGACCTCGGTGCGGTACGGCCTCGCGGTCGCGTGGAGCCGAGTCGGGCAGATCGCCGGCTGGGCGCTCGTGCAGACGGTCGTCGGGCTGATCATCCACGCGCTCGAGCAGGCGATGAGCGAAGGGATCCTGGGACAGATCGTCGCCTCGCTGCTGAACTTCGCCTGGTCGGTGGCGACCTTCTTCGTCGTACCGGTGATCGCCCTCGAAGGGCCCGGTCCGATCGAGGCGTTCAAGCGCTCGACGCGCATCCTGCGCGAGCGGTGGGGCGAAGGGCTCGTCGGCACCGCGGCGATCGGCTTCGTGCTCGTCTTCGTCCCGGGCCTGGTTGCCGCCGTGCTCGCTGGCATCGGCGTCGCGACCCTGTCGGCGCACGAGGCGCTCGCGATCGGCCTGTTCGTGGTCGCCGGCGCGATCGCGATCGTCGCCGGCGTCCTGTCCAGCACCGTCACGGGAATCTTCCGCGTCGCGGTCTACGAGTACGCGGTCGAAAACCGCGCGCTCGCGGGGTTCACCGGCGAGGAGCTCGAGAGCGCGTTCCGCCCCCGGCGCTTCTAGCCCGATCGTCGAGGAGAAGCAGGCCGTTCGGGAGCGCGTGGGCGATCGAGCCCACCAGGCCACGGCCTGATGAGCCCTCTTGCGCCGTCAGGTCGCAGTACTCACGATTTCGTGATGTGGCGCAAGCGAAAGGAGGGGCTTGACCCGAACGAGATTCTCCTCGGAATTGCCCAAAATGGTCATGCGGGTGGACGCTAAACTCGACCACATAGTCAACCTCCTAAGGGGCGAGAATGGCGAAGAGGAAGTGGACTCCTGAGGAGCGCGCGGCTTTCCGTGCCCAACTGGCGGAGTGGGCTGAGGAGCGCCGCCAGTTCGGTGAGCTGATCGAGCGATTCAGCGCGCAGCTCGAACGTCAACGCGAGCGGCGCGAGCGACGCCGGCGGCTCGTTCGCCGCTCTCTGACGCTCGGGCTGTCAGACCGGTAGACGCTCCTAGTCCGCCCGGTGCCGCGCCAGGGCCCGCGTGCCCATGCCGCCGCGGGCATTGAAGACGCCCTCGACCTCGCACTCGACCGGTTCGCAGCTGGCGACGACCTCGTCGAGGATCGCGTTCACCGCCTCCTCCTGGAAAATCTCGCGACCGCGGAAGCCGGTCAGGTAGTCGCGAAGGGACTTCTGCTCGACCAGCGTGTCGCCGGGCGTGTAGCGAATCCTGATCGTTCCGAAGTCTGGCGCGCCGGTGAGCGGGCAGATCGAAGTGAACTCGGGGAACGTCAGCTGGACCTCGTAGCGCCGTTCCGCGTAGCGGTTCGGGATCGTTTCCAGCACCCGGGCTGTCTAGCACACAGCTGCTCGCTACGATCGCGCGATGGAGTCGCGCTACGAGTCGAAGGGCGTCGAGGAGCGCTGGCAGCGGACCTGGGAAGAGGAGGGACTGTACGAGGCCGATCCGGAGGCCGGCGGCGAGGCGTTCGTGATCATGCACCCGCCGCCGAACATCTCGGGGTCGCTGACGATCGGTCACTGCCTCCAGCTGTCCCTCGAGGACGCCCTCGTACGCTGGCACCGCATGCGCGGGTACAACACGCTTTTCCAGCCGGGTTACGACCACGCGGGCATCTCCACCTGGGCTGCGATCGGCCGCACGCTGGCGAAGGAAGGCAAGACCCAGCGTGACCTCGGCCGCGACGGCTTCCACACCTACGTGCAGGAGTGGCTCGAACGCTACGGCGGGACGATCATGGTGCAGTTCCGGCGGCTCGGCGCGTCGCTCGACTACCGGCGCACACGCTTCACGATGGACCCCGGCTACTACCGGGCAGTCATCCGCTGGTTCGCACATCTCTACGAGCGTGGCTGGATCTACCGGGCCAACCGGATCGTCAATTGGTGTCCCCGCGACCAGACCGCGCTCTCGGATCTCGAGGTCGAGCATCACGACGCGGACGACACGCTTTCGTACCTTCGCTATCCGCTCGTCGACCGGTCCGGGCACGTCACGATCGCGACGGTGCGCCCGGCGACAATCCTCGCCGACGTTGCCGTTGCCGTCCACCCGGGCGACCAGCGCTACCGCGACCTCGTCGGCAAGGAGGCAATCGTGCCGTTCGTCGAGCGCCGCGTCCCGATCATCGCGGACGAGCGCGTCGACCCGGAGTTCGGCACCGGGGCGCTCAAGGTCACCCCGGGCCACGACCCCACCGACTTCGACATCGGTCGAGATCACGGCCTGCCGGAGCTCGCCGTCATCGGTCTCGACGGGCAGGTGACCGAGGAGGCGGGCGAGCTGGCCGGCCTCTCGCAGGAGGAGGCGGGGGAGCGGGTCCTCGCATGGGCCGAGGAACGGGGACTCGTCGAGCGGCGCGAGCCCTACCGGCACGCGATCGGCACCTGTCAGCGCTGCGGGACGCGCGTCGAGCCGCTGATCATGCTCCAGTGGTGGTGCGCGATGGACGAGCTCGCCGCGCCGGCGATCGCGGCGGTCGAGGAGGGGCGCGTCCGGTTCACGCCCGAGCGCTTTGCGCGCGTCTACCTCGAGTGGCTCCGGAATATCCGGCCCTGGTGCATCTCGCGCCAGATCTGGTGGGGACATCGCATTCCGGTCTGGTACTGCCCAGACGGTCACCTGACTGTGGCCGAGACCGAGCCGGGCGCGTGCGCCGAGTGCGGCTCGGCCGAGCTCCGGCAGGACGAGGACGTCCTGGACACGTGGTTCTCGTCTGCGCTGTATCCGTTCGCGACCCTCGGCTGGCCGGACCGGACACCGGAGCTCGACGTCTACTACCCGGGCGACGTGCTCACGACCGCGCGCGACATCATCTTCCTCTGGGTCGCTCGGATGGTCTTTTCGGGGCTCGAGCTGATCGGCGAGGAGCCGTTCCACGACGTCGTCATCCACTCGTACCTCCTCAATCCGGACGGCCGCCGGATGTCGCGAACCCTGGGAACGGGCATCGATCCGGAGGACGCCCTCGAGCCGTACGGCACGGACGCCACGCGCTACGGCCTGCTCAAGGTGACGTCGAGCCAGGACCCCCGGTTCTCGTTCGGCTCGATCGAGGAAGGGCGGAAGCTTGCAAACAAGCTGTGGAACGTCGCCCGGCTCCTCCTCTCGTACGGCGACGGCGCCGCGCCCGAGCTGCGGCCGCGAGAGGTCGAGGAGCGCTGGATCGTCGCCCGGCTCGACGCGGCTCAGGTGACGATCGAGGAGCGGCTCGCGGCGTACGACTTCGCCGCCGTCGTGAAAGCGCTCTACCGGCTGACGTTCGACGACTTCTGCGACTGGTACGCCGAAGCCATCAAGCCGCGGCTCTACGAGCGCGACGCAGACGCAATCGCGACCTCGCTCGCCGCGCTCGACCGGCTGCTGCGCCTGCTCCATCCGATCATGCCGCACGTCACGGAGGAGATCTGGTCGCACCTTCCCGGCCGCGACCACCGGCTGATCGTCGCGCCGTGGCCCGCGCTCGACGGACGCCACGCCGGCGACGTCGATGCGCTCGAACGCGTCCAGGACGCTGCGGAGATCTACCGGCGGAGCGGCGTGAAGGTCGCGCTCGGCCCCGAGGAAGGGCGCATCTTCGACGCCGTGGTCAAGCCGGAGCGGGTGCGGGCGGACGGCGGCGATCGCCAGGCCGAGCTCGAGCGGTTGTCGAAAGAGGTTGCGCGGGCCGAGGGGATGCTGGCGAACGAGCGCTTCGTCACGAACGCGCCGGCAGACGTCGTCGAGGCCGAGCGCGAGAAGCTCGAGCGGTACCGGCGCGAACTCGAGGCCCTACAGGCCTAACGCCTCGCTCGCGAGCTCGAGGTCGTCGACGCCGAGCACGAGCCGCGTGCGCGTGGCGAAGTAGGCGAGGTCGATGTCGACGCCGGCATCGGCGATGCGACGGGCGACCTCGGCCAGCGTTCCGGGCCGGTCCTCGAGTTCGACGAGGAGAACATCCCGCGGGCCGAAGACCTCGAACCCGGCGTCGGCAAGCGCTTCGATCGCAGGCTCGACGTTCTCCACCAGCACGTGGTCGACGCGCCGGCCTTCCGCGAAGACGCTGCAGACGCCCTCGATGTTCAGGCCGGCGGCGGCCATCACCTCGGCGAACACGGCCAGTCCGTGAGGCCGATCCTCGAGATCGACGATGAAGTCCTTCATCGGCGGTTCGCTCATTGAGGTAGATGCTACGAACCCGGCCGGAACTACGCTTCGCCTGTGGGCAACGTCGCCTGGCTCGAGAGGCTCAGCCCGTGGCCGGCGGAGTTCGGGCTGGACCGGATCCGCGCGCTACTCGCCCGCCTCGGCGACCCGCAACTCACGTATCCGTCGATCCACGTCGTCGGCACGAACGGCAAGAGCAGCACGGTGCGAACGGCGGAGACCCTGCTCGCCGGCGAGGGCCTCACGGTGGGGGCGTACACATCGCCCCACGCGACGACGTGGGTCGAGCGCATTCGCGTTGCCGGAGACGAGGCCGACGTCGAGGACGCGATCGGGCGAGTCCGCGAGCCCGCCGAGGCCCTCGGGGCCACCCAGTTCGAGGTTCTGACCGCGGCGGCCCTGGCGGTATTCGCCGAGGCTCACGTGGACGTGGCGGTCGTCGAGGCGGGGCTCGGCGGCCGGTACGACGCCACGAACGTCCTCCGATCGCCGGTGCAGGTGCTCACGAACGTCGCGCTCGAGCACACGGACGTGCTCGGCGACACGCGCGAGGCGATTGCGGCCGAGAAGCTGGCCGTCGTCCAGCCGGGGGCGACCGTCGTACTGGGCGAGGCGGCGTGGGAGCCTCTCGCTCGCGAGCTCGGCGCCGCGGTCGTGATTGTCGTCTCGCAGTCGAATCTCGCTCTCGCGCACGCGGCCGTCGAGGCCTTCCTGGGACGCTCGATCGGCAGTGGCGCGGGGGTGCCCGTCCAGGTGCCGGGCCGGTTGGAGCGGTACGGCGAGGCGCCGCTGGAGATCAGGGACGGAGCGCACAACCTCGCCGGCGTCGGCTATCTGCTCGGCCGGCTGCCATCGCGCCGCTACGTGATCGTCGCCTCGATCCTCGAGGACAAGGACGTCGACGGCATGCTCGCGGCGCTGTCCGTTCTCGGCGACACGTTCGTCGCGACGCGATCGAGCAATCAGCGGGCGCTCCCGGCGCGGGAGCTGGGGGACCGCGCCCGCGCTCGCTTCGAGCTGGTGGAGGTCGTCGACGAGCCCCCACAGGCTGTGGCGCGGGGTCGAGAGCTGGCCGGTGCCGGCGGCGCGCTGCTGGTCACCGGGTCGCTGTACCTGCTCGCGGATCTCTTCGCCGCGGACCGGTCGTCCTCCCTGGCGACGTAACATGAGACAGCTCGCCGAGCGGCTCAGCGTCCTCGCGCTCGCGGCGTTCGTCGTCGCGGCCGTCGTGGGCCTCGCCTTCCTCGCGGGCTACGCCGTAGGGAAATTGCTGCTCTGACGTGCTGATCGCCGCGAACAACCGCGATTTCTTCCAGAGGCTGAGCGACTTCTTCGACTCCGGCACCTGGACGGTCGTGCGTGATGCGCTCGTCCTCGTCGTCGCCGTCTTCTGGCTCGCGATCGCCTACTGGATCTACAAGGACGCGCGCCGTCGGATCGAGAGCTCGTGGCTCGTGGCGCTCGCAACGCTCCTCGGGCTGGTGCTGCCGTTTGTCGGCGTGATCATCTACCTGCTCTTCCGCCCGCCGGAGTACCTGGACGAGATCCGCGAGCGGGAGCTCGAGATCCGCGCAATGGAGGAGTCGCTCGCCCTCCAGGAAATGCGGTGCCCCGTGTGCCGCGCGCAGGTCGATCCGTCGTTCCTCGTCTGCCCGGTGTGCACGACGCGGTTGAAGCAGGCGTGCGAGAGCTGCAAGGCGCCGCTGGAGCCGCTGTGGCAGATCTGCCCGTACTGCGAGACGCCAATCGAGAGCCCGAGCCCGCTGGATCTCGATGCCACGCAGTCGCTGGAGCCGGAGTCCGGCCGGCGCGGCGAGCGGGCTTCAGGCTGAGGCTCGGCCGGAGAGGGCCGAGTGCTCTCCGGCCGGTTTCGCTGGGGCGGACGGGCCACAGGCGGCCGGACTACACTCCGCCGCCGATGGCGGTGGAACGCACACTCGTTCTGATCAAGCCCGACGCCATGCGGCGCCGGCTCGCGGGTGAGATCGTCGCGCGGTTCGAGACGCGCGGGCTCGAGCTTCGGGCCGCTCGTCTGGTCGAGGTCGGGCGCGAGCACGCCGAGTATCACTACGCCGAGCACGTCGACAAACCGTTCTTCGGCGAGCTCGTCGACTTCATCACCTCGGGGCCGACGCTCGCCCTCGTCGTCGAGGGCGAGTCGGCGATCTCGGTCGTGCGGACGACGATGGGCGCGACGAACCCCGTCGACGCCGCTCCGGGCACGATCCGAGGCGACCTCGCCCTCGCCATGCCCGACAACCTCGTGCACGGGTCCGACTCCCCCGAGGCCGCCCAGCGCGAAATCGCCCTCTGGTTTCCCGGCGAGTGAGCGCATCCCGGGATCACGAGCGAAACCGCGAGCTCTGGACGCGGACCAACGTCAAGTACACGGATGCAGCTGCCGCGGAGCAGTGGGAGCAGGAGGAGATCGACTGGGGTATCTGGGGCATCCCTGAACAGGAGGTCGGCGCTCTGCCTCAGGTCCAGGGCCTGGACGTCGTCGATCTCGGCTGCGGGACGGGTTACTTCGCGGCGTGGCTGGCTCGGCGGGGCGCCCGCGTGGTGGGAGTCGATCCGACGCCGGCACAGCTCGAGACCGCTCGCAGGATGCAGGCGTCGTTCGGCCTCGAGTTCCCCCTCATCGAGGCGGGCGCCGAGGAGGTGCCGCTTCCGGACGGGTCCTTCGACCTCGTCTTCTCCGAGTACGGTGCGTCGATCTGGGCCGATCCGTACCGCTGGATCCCGGAGGCCGCCCGGCTGCTCCGTCCGAACGGGACGCTCGTCTTCCTCCGCAACTCCACGCTGATGATCCTGTGCTCGCCCGACGAGGGGCAGGTACAGGAGAAGCTGATTCGCCCGCAGTTCGGCATGTACCGGTTCGAGTGGCCCGAAGGCGGAGTCGAGTTCCAGTTGCCGCACGGCGAGTGGATCCGGCTCCTGCGGACAAACGGCTTCACGATCGAGGCGCTGCACGAGCTGCAGGCCCCCGCCGGCGCACAGCTGCACCCGGAGTACGATTTCGTCACTCCCGAGTGGGCGCGGCGCTGGCCGGCCGAGGAGATCTGGGTCGCACGGAAGGCCGCCGACGCCCGTTGAGCGGGGCGCCGGCGGATCCGCTCTGCCTTGCCTCGACGTCGCCCCAGCGGCGCGCGATCCTGGAGCAGCTTGGCATCCCGTTCGAGGTCATTGCTCCCCGGTACCGGGAGGACGACGACGCTGACGCCGACCCGGTTGCGCTCGTCCGCTCACATGCCGAAGGGAAGGCGCGATCGGTGGCAGAACAGGCGGCGGAGCGGCCGGTGCTCGGCGTCGACACCACGGTCGTCCTCGACGGCCGGATCTACGGCAAGCCGGCCGATGCCGGCGCCGCCGAGCAAATGCTCGAAGTACTCGCAGGCCGAACGCACGAGGTGGTGTCCGGCCTCTGCCTGCTCACACCGGGCTGGGTGGAGATCGACCACGCGGTCACGCGCGTCACCTTCCGAGAGCTCGATCCGGCGGATTTCGCCGTCTACGTCTCGAGCAGGGAGTGGGAGGGACGGGCCGGCGCGTACGCGATCCAGGGACTGGGCGCCAGCCTCGTGGAACGTATCGACGGCGACTACCTGAACGTGGTGGGCCTCCCAGGCGCGCTCCTGGTGCGAACGCTCGCCAAGCACTTCCCCGGCGTGTACGGATTCGGGTGACCATGGGTCGCCGTCGGTGCCGGCTTTGCCGGCGCCGACTCATTGCGGCCGTTTGGCCACGTTTCCGGCGAAGATCATCATGGTGCCGCCGAAGGCGGCGCCGGATCTTTGCCGGGGATCGCCGGTAGACTCGAGGATTCACGCGTGGCGCTCCTGAGTTACTTCAACGGCTTTGGCGGTCGCGACATGGCCGTCGACCTTGGCACAGCCAACACGCTGGTCTATGTCCGCGGCCGTGGGATCGTGCTCTCCGAGCCGTCGGTCGTCGCCATCGACCAGGCGACGGGCGAGGTCCACGCCGTCGGCGTCGAGGCGAAGCGGATGCTCGGCCGCACGCCGGGGTCGATCCAGGCGATCCGCCCGCTCAAGGACGGCGTCATCGCCGACTTCGACGTGACGGAGCAGATGCTCCGCCACTTCATCCAGAAGGTGCACCAGCACCGCTTCGCCCATCCGCGCGTCGTCGTCTGTGTCCCGAGCGGGGTTACCGGGGTCGAGAAGCGCGCCGTGGAGGAGGCAACGCTCTCGGCCGGTGCGCGCCAGGCGTACCTGATCGAGGAGCCGATGGCCGCCGCGATCGGTGCCGGGCTTCCGGTCGCCGAGCCGACGGGGAACATGATCGTCGACGTCGGCGGCGGCACGAGCGAGGTGGCGGTCATCTCGCTCGGCGGCATCGTCGTCTCCCAGAGCCTGCGCGTCGGCGGCGACGAGATGGACGAGGCGATCGTCGGCCACATCAAGCGCGAGTACAAGCTCCTGGTCGGCCAGCAGACGGCCGAGGAGATCAAGCTCGAGGTCGGCTCCGCCTACCCGCTCAAGGAAGAGGTGCAGGCGGAGGTCCGTGGCCGCGACATGCTCACCGGCCTGCCAAAGACCGTCGTGCTGAGCTCCGAGGAGATCCGTCACGCGCTCGAGGATCCGGTTGCCCAGATCATCGACGCGATCAAGTCGACCCTCGACAAGACGCCGCCGGAGCTCGCGGCCGACATCATGGACCGCGGCATCGTGCTCGCCGGGGGCGGGGCGCTGCTCACGGGGCTGGACGAGCGCCTCCGGCACGAGACCGAGATGCCGGTCCACCTGGCCGAGTCTCCGCTGACGTGCGTCGCGGTCGGGTCCGGACGCAGCCTCGAGGAGTTCGAGGCGATCCACCGGGCCTCGAAGGCCCGGGCGCGCAACCGCAACGGTTACGGCCGCAGGTAGCCCCCGCGGTCGCCAAGCGGGAGTCTCTCGTCCGCCTGACCTAAACTAACTCGCTTCCCGTGGCTCGCAACCGCACCGCACGGCTGGCGGTGTTGGGGTCTGCACAGCGCTCCGCCCCGACGCCTTACTCGTCCCGCGCCAGCTCCGTCCTCCGACGGCGCGCCGTCATCGTCGCGCTCGTCGTCGTCTGCCTTGCTCTCATCACCGTGTATTTCCGCGAGTCGAACGGCGGTCGGCTCCACGGGATCCAGGGCGCGGGCGCGACGGTGCTCAAGCCCTTCGAGATCGGCGCGACCCACGTGGCGCAGCCCTTCCGGGACGTCTACGGCTACTTCGCCGACCTCGTCCACGCGAAGAGCCGGGCGGCACAGCTCGAGAAGCAGCTCAACGCGCTCCGGCAGAGCCAGACCGCCAGCCTCGAGGCGCAGCACCAGCTCGCGATCATCACCGACGAGCTTCACTACAAGGCGCCGCCCGACGTCCAGCAGCTCAAGCGTGTCAACACCGCGGTCATCGCCCAGCCCGTCAACCCGTTCGACCAGAGCATCGTCATCAGCGCGGGGGCGAACGACGGCGTGCGCGCGGGGAATCCGGTGCTGGATCCGGACGGCGACCTCGTCGGCACCGTCTCGCTGGCCAACAGCCAGACGGCGCTGGTCACCCTGCTCACCGATGAGTCGAGCGCGGTCGGCGCCAAGGATCCCCAGACCGCCGCACAGGGCGTCGTCAAGGACGCCAGCGGCAGCAGCGGTTCGCTCATCCTCGAGCGCGTCTCAAAGGCCGAGAAGATCAGGGAGGGGGATCAGGTGATCACCTCCGGCTTCAAGGTGCGGCCGAACCTCTCCTCGCTGTACCCGAAGGGGATTCCGATCGGTTGGGTCCGCAGCGTGCAGCAGTTCGACACCGACGTTTACAAGCGCGTGCAAGTGACGCCGTACGCGGACTTCTCGAGGCTCGAATCCGTGATGGTCGTCCTCACGCCCAAGGGGATGCGAGGGCTGCCGTGACCTGGCCGATCGACGAGCTGAAGACCGCCGCGATCGTCTTCGTCGTCACCATCTTCCAGGTCAGCGTCCTCAGCTCGATCACGCTGTTCGGCGGCTCCGCCAATCTCGTGCTGATCACGCTCGTCGCCGTCGCCCTTCTGCGCGGCTCCATCTTCGGCGCCGCGGCGGGCTTCTTCGCCGGGATCCTCATCGACACCGCCACGCTGAGCACGCTCGGCGTTACCGCGCTGCTACTGACGCTCGCCGGCTACTGGACCGGCAGGTACGCCGAGACCACCGGGCGCGATCGCGCGCATGCGCCGCTCGTCGCGGTCGCCGTGATCACGCTGCTTTACGCGGTGGGCGAGCTCGTCCTCAACTACATGATCGGAGAGGACGCGTCGCCGGCGGCCGCCTTCCACGCGCTGCCGCCGACGATGCTCTGGAACGTCCTGCTCGCGGTGCCCGTGTACGCGCTCTGCCGCCGGCTGCTCGGCGAGCGGACAGGCGAGCGAGCACGCGAGGTGCAGTTCTTTGGCTAGCACGACGCAGACGCCGCCTCCTCGCGTCTCGCGCCGCTTTCTGCCTCCTGACCCCACGGTCGAGGCTCCCTACCGGCTGAGCCCGCAGCTCGCGCTGCGGATCGGATTGCTCGGCGCTGTGGCGCTGATCGTCTTCGGTGTGCTTTTCCTGCGGCTCTGGGCGCTCGAGGTGCTCTCCGGCCCGCAGTATCGGCGTGAGGCCGCGAACAACCAGCTGCGGACGATTCGCGTCGAGGCGACGCGCGGCTCGATCCTCGATCGCCTCGGCCGTCCGCTCGTCCTGAACCAGGTCGAGACCGAGGTGCAGGTGTGGCCGGCCGACCTGCCGAAGCGCGGTGCGTACCAGGAGCTGAAGCGGCTGGCCCGTGTCCTGGAGGTGCCGCTCCACCGCATCACGAGCGACGTCGAGCTGCGGCGAGGCGATCCGATCACGCCGGTGATCGCGAAGGAGGGAATCGACGAGCGGCTCGCCGAGTACCTCGAGGAGCGGCACACCGACTTCCCGGGCGTGCAGGTGGCCGAGACGAACGCGCGCCTGTACCCGCGCGGAATGCTCGCGTCGCAGCTGCTCGGCTACGTGGGCGAGATCACCAAGCAGGAGCTTGCCCGCGACAAGAAGAGCGGGCTTCGCGCGGGCGATCGCATCGGCCAGGCGGGGCTCGAGTCCTCGTACGACCAGTACCTCCGCGGTACGCCGGGCGTCGACAGGCTGCGCGTCGACTCGTTGGGAAGGCCGCGCAGCCCCATCCGCCCGAGCCAGCAGCCGGTCCCGGGCGACACGCTGCGCACGACGATCGACTTCAACCTTCAGCAGACGGCAGAGCGGGCGCTGCGGACGTGGGTCGAGAACGCGCGCCGTCTATCCGACTGCTTCGGCTGCTGGTCCGCCAACGGCGGCGCCATCGTCGCGATGGACGCGAGCGACGGGTCCGTGCTCGCGCTCGCCTCGTACCCACGCTACGACCCGCGGGTCTACACGGGCCGCGTGGACGCGAAGCGGCTTGCGCGCGCGGGACTCACGGACCCAAGCATCGCGAAGGCAAGGAACTACCCGGGAATCGACCGCGCGATCCAGGGCACGTATCCGGCCGGGTCCACGTTCAAGCCTGTGACTGCCCTGGCGGCAATGCAGGAGCGCCTGATCTCGCCCTACACGGAGCTCGACTGCACGCCGACCTACAGCGTCGCCCGCCAGACCTTCAACAACTGGAACCCGGACGTCAGCCAGCCGATGGATCTGACGCAGGCGCTCGAGGCCTCGTGCGACACGTACTTCTACCGGGTCGGGATGATGTTCTACCGCCTGCCGCCGGAGCGCAGGCATCCGCTCCAGGAGTGGGCACGGCGCTTCGGGTTCGGCCGGAAGACCGGCATCGAGATCGGCCCGGAGGTGCCGGGCTTGCTGCCGACGCCGGAGTGGCGGCGCGCACGGTTCAAGCACGACCCGATCGAGCGCCTGTGGAAGCCCGGCGACTCGATCCAGCTGGCGATCGGGCAGAAGGATTTGCAGGTGACGCCGATTCAGATGGCGCGCTTCTACGCGATGCTCGCGAACGGCGGAAAGCTCGTCACGCCGCACCTCGGCATGGACATCGAGGATCCCACCGACACGGTGAACGGCTCCCCGACCGTCCTCCGGCGCCTGACGCCGCCGCGCCCGCAGCCGACCGGTGTGGATCCGGCGGCGCTCGCGGCGGTACAGCAGGGGCTCCTGCTCGCGACGCACGGCCCTGAGGGCACCTCGACGGCGGTCTTCGGCAGCTTCCCTGTTGAAATCGCCGGGAAGACGGGAACGGCCGAGAAGGCAATGGTGCTTCCCGGCTGGAAGACGCCCTCGCTCGTCGACCAGTCCTGGTGGTGCGGGTGGGGGCCGTTCGCACCGAAGCCCGGGCAGCACAAGCTCGTCGTCTGCGCCCTGATCGAGAACGCCGGGCACGGTGGCACCGCTGCGGCACCGGCCGCGCTCGAGGTCTTCAAGCGCTACTTCCACGTCAAGGGCGACTTCGGGCAAATCCCGAACAAGTCGGATTAGGCGCCAGTGATCGAGTACGCACCGAGACCCAGCATCCGCGCCGAGCACGTGCTCGAGCTCGGCGGGCGGCTGCGTCGCATCGACTGGCTGCTCATGCTCGCCGTCGGCGGGCTGCTCGCAGTCGGGCTGTGGGCGATCGACGGGATCACCCGCTACGACATCCCCGGCGACCCGAACTACTACCTCGTCCGCCAGGGAGTCTTCGCGGCGCTCGGCGGCGTCGGCCTCTTCGTCGCCGTGCTCGTCGACCCCGATCTGTACCGCCGCCACTGGAAGGTGGTCTACGGGTTGCTGATCGGCCTCCTGCTGCTCGTCATGGCCGCCGGCGAGGTCACACGCGGCTCCAAGCGCTGGATCACCATGGGGTTCTTCCGCTTCCAGCCGTCCGAGTTCGGCAAGGTGATGCTCGTCCTTGCGCTCGCGGGCTTCCTCGCCGTCCGGATGAAGCGGATGAACGAGTTCCAGACCGTGGCGATCGCGGTGGGGCTGACGGCGATTCCTTGGCTCCTCGTGCTGGCCGAGCCGGACGTCGGCTCGTCGCTCGTCTACCTCTCGGCGCTCGCCGCCGTGCTCTTCGTCGCCGGCACGCGCTGGCTGCATCTCGCCGTTCTCGGTGTGGCGGCGATGTTCGCCGCCGTCGCCGTGCTCTGGCTCCTGCCCTCGGCCGGGGTCAACGTGCTCAAGCCCTATCAGCTGAAGCGCATCACCGTCTTCCTGCATCCGAATCGGGATACGAGCGGCGACGCGTACAACCTCCAGCAGTCCAAGATCGGCGTCGGTGCCGGCGGAGTCGACGGCCGCGGCCCGAAGGACGCCACACAGACGAAGCTCAACTACCTGCCGGAGCACGCGACCGACTTCGCGTTCGCGTCCTACGCGGAGCAGCGCGGGTTCGTCGGCGCGACGCTACTGCTCGGGCTCTACCTGCTCGTCGTCTGGCGAGGCCTGAAGATCGTCGCTGGAGCGCGCGACGCGTTCTCGGCGATGGTCGCCGGCGGGATCGTCTTCGCCTTCCTGTTCCAGGTGTTCGTCAACGTCGGCATGACGATCGGCATCGCGCCGATCACCGGCATCCCGCTTCCGTTCGTGAGCGTCGGCGGGTCGTCGCTGATCTCGAACCTGATCGCGATCGGCATCCTGCAGGCCATCTGCATCCGAAGCCGCAATCGACGCTGAGGCTCCCGTAGGGGAACCCCTGGTTCGACCTCGTGGGGAACCCCTGGTTCCCCCACGTGCCCCCTCCTTGCCGGCGCTTCGGTAGTCCCTTTGCTTGCGGAGCCGTTGGGTGCGCCCGCAACTCGTACGTGCTATCTCCGACTGCCATTGCGGCCGACGCCGGCGAAGCCGGCATCGGCGGCGAACCCAGTCGGCTTCGTCAGGCGGCTGCGGGCCGGAGTTTTGCTCGGCGGGCCCGGATTGCTCGCAGCCGCTGTGTCAGTCGGGCCCAGGCCCACGGCTCGATCTCTCGGTAGCGGATGAGCGACTGCCCGCGGGTCGCCTCCAGGTACTCGAACCAGGCGTCGGCCTCCTCGATGAGCAGTAGCTCGTGCGCCTCTCGCTTCGCGCTCATGGGCCGCGATGGTAGGTCCTTCCCCGGACGTACCCAGTTCCTGTCGCCTTGCGTCTCGGTCGCTTTGTGTTGATTCCGGAGCCGCACTGCTTCTGACAAACCCACCGAGGGTGCCGGCGAACACCGCTGATACCCTTGGCTTGAGGCAACGAATGCCCACTGGTTTCGACAGATTCGCGCAGCACGTGTCCCGCACGGGGTCCGGGACAAAGTCGCGCGCCCCCAAAGGAGATGCTCTTTGCCCTGGTTCCGTTTCTTCAAGCGGCGGAGTGACAAGGCGCCCGCTGAGGCTGCCGCTCCGCTCGCAACCCAGCCCGTCGTAGTCGAAGACTCGCCCCCGGAGACGGCGGGCGACGAACAGCAGCAGACGCGCAGACGCAGGCGCGGTAGCCGAGGCGGCCGCGCCCGGCGGAAGCCGTCCGAGCGTCGTGCCGAGACGCAGGCGCAGGCCGAGCCGGCGCCGGCCCGCGAGGACACCAGACC
>JBKPNC010000166.1:0-11236 GCA_046732435.1 Actinomycetota bacterium | reverse complement strand
TCGAGCGCGTCGTCGACCCGCTCCCAGACGAGCCGCTGGAGGCGCTCGTCTCCGGTCGGGCACTCCCGCCGGAAGTCGTCCCACTCGCGGTAGCGCCAGACCACGCAGCTCGAGAGGAGCATCGAGCCGCCGGGCCGCGTTCCCTTCTCGTGGACGACGACCTCCGCGCCGAGCTCGCGCGCCCGGGCGGCCGCGCAGAGGCCGGCCATGCCGCCGCCCGCGACTGTCAGCACCGGCCGTATGCGGAGAGAACGTGCAATGCCGCCAGCGTCCAGATGCCGCGCCATTCGAGCGTCGACGCCTCACTCGGCGGCTCCCACGCCAGCGGCCAGCCGCCGTCGGCCTGCTGCTCGCTCAGAAGATGGTCGAGGTTCCGCTCGATCTCGTCGTCGGAGAAAAGCGCACGCCACCGGCTGTCTGGCTCGGTGGCGAACTTCAGCGGCCCAAGACCGTACGACTCGTCCGCCGGATCGGCCTTGTACCAGTTCGCCGCCCGCAGCCACTCGCCCACCTGGCCGGCGAGCGGCTCCGCCCGTGCGCGGTCGGGGACGTGCTCGAGGAACACGAGCACCGCCCGGATGGCGTGAGCGTCGGAGGGCGGCTCTCGCTCGAGCTCGTCGAGGCAGAAGGTCGTCGCCCGGGTGCGCCACTCGTGCTCGACGCCGTGCTTGTGGAGGAGCCCTGCGATCCCGGCGGTCGCGTTGACGCCCGGCGGGTAGGTGCCGCCCTCCCAGTGGTCGGCGTGCGGGTAGTCCACCACCGAGGTGAGCACGACGGGAACCGCCCCGCGCTCGTCCGCCACGGAGGCGAGGAATCCGCACGCACCCCGCGCGAGCCCGGCATCCATCGTCCCCGCTGCGTCCATGGTCTCGAGCGCAAATAGGACGTCGAGCGGCTGGCTCTCGGGAGACCGCTTGTCCGGCTCGA
Source organism: Actinomycetota bacterium (assembly GCA_046732435.1). Lineage (GTDB taxonomy): Bacteria > Actinomycetota > Thermoleophilia > Gaiellales > Gaiellaceae > JALZFG01. The sequence goes on along the minus strand of JBKPNC010000166.1, from coordinate 10,309 downwards.
GCCCGTGACCGAAGCCGCCGTCCGCGTTCCGATAGCCGCGAACGGCGTCCACGACCCCCTCCGGGTCGCCCGACTCGAAGACGACCGCGAACAGTCGCTGTTCGAGCAGCCGTGCGTTCCTGCGGATGAACTCCCGGCCGCGCTCGAAGGTGTCTTCTTCGCTCGAACCGCCTGCGGCGCCCCGCACGTCAGACGAGGCTGAACGTCGGCTTGTGCTCGACGTACTCGATCTTCACGTGCTCTGGCCCCCAGACGAAGACCGCGAGCGTGTTCGGCGCGTCGACGAAGTCCGCGACCTCGATGCCGAGCCGCTCGGCCTCGGAGCGGTGCTGTTCCGCCGAATCAACCAGAACCGCGAGGTGATTCAGCAGCGGCCGCTCCGGGTTTCCCGGCTCTCCCTGCCGGAACTGAACGAAGGCGCCGCCGACCTCGACCCGGGCGTGGCCCGCAGCGGCGAATCCGAGCCGCTCGTATGCCGCTGCGGTCGCCTCGGGATCGGCGGAGAGCAGTGCGACGTGGTCGAGGTCGTAGTCGAGGTCGGTCTCCGCTTCGACGAGACCGAGACGAAGGCCCTCGGACACGTCGAAGTACGCCCCGCCGGCGGGGTCGGTTTCGACGCCGACGTCTCCGAGATCCGTCAGCGCCGCGTCGAGATCGTTGACGCGCAGCGCCACGTGCCCGAGCGCCCCGCGCTCGCGCGGCGGATCCGCCGCGAACAGCGTCAGCTTGAAGCGACGGGCATCGGCGCCGACAAGGGTGAAGGCGTCGGTGCGATCGATGACGTGCATGCCGAGCCGCGTGGTCACGAAATCCGCGATCCGATCGCGATCGGCGACCCAGAGGGCGACGTGGTCAAGGGTCTTGGGAGTCACGTGTCTTCCCTTCTTTGCTGTCTGAAGAGCGTGGTCCTTACGCCCTGCGCATGCCTGTCGAAACGCATGGCAAGGCCGGGTTCTTCCCGGCCGTGCGACTTTCAGTCGAGCGGCGGGTTCTGGACGTCGTTCTCGTCCGCGTACTGCTGCGTCAGCTGGTTGACGACGTCCATGCCGTCCGAGTACGCGTAGTTGATCTTGACGAACGCCTCCCACTTCTCGGGAAGCGCGTCCTCGGGGAAGATCGCCTCCACCGGGCACTCCGGTTCGCAGGCGCCGCAATTGCCGGTCGTCACCCCTCCGGCAAGCGTGAACTCGTGCTTCTCCGGGACGAAGGCGCAGAACGTGTCCTCGGCGTCGCGTTCGACCGGCGTCACGCGCATCACGCGCCAGTACGTCTCGCGCGTTGCCAGGTAGAGCCATCGGATAGGGCGCTTCCGCAAGCCGTAGTTCGTCTCCGTGTTGGACTCCTGGCCCGCACCGATCACGATGTACCCCGCGAGCGGTGCAGCGCGCTCCAACCAGGCGAGCGCCTCGTGGTCGGTCGACCGAAGCCGCCAGGACCCGGCCCTGACCGGATCTCCATCCGCAGCGAGCCAGCCGTCCGCGAAGCCGGCCATATACTCCTGATCCGCGTCTCCCGGCAACGCTCGTTTGAGGTTGACCGGCGCGCGCACGACGCCGGTTCCTCCGTAGCCTGGATGGACGTCCAGGCTCGGCGAGAAGTTGACCTGGTCGAAGAAGTCGCGAAAACGCGCCACTCTGTCGCCGTACAGCTGGACGTAATGGAGGTGCTCGCCTGAGCGGACTTCCTGCTTGTTCCAGCAACCGTCGCCGAACACGAGTCCGTGCAGCACGCCAAGGCGATAGCTCTCGTTGGTGCGCTTCGGACTCGTGCGCGCTGACGGGACGAACTGCCCCGGCGCGAGACTGTCCGTTCGCTGCCCGTCGGCCAGCCGCCATCCGTGCGTCGGCGTGGCGCGCACGAAGCGGCGGTAGCGCGAGATGTTGCGCGTCGTCAGGCGCGTTCCTCCGTACCGGTCGCGCTCCTCGAACGCGGGCGCGAGCTCGACCTCGACGAGCGGCTTCCGACGGAAGCGCTTGACGACCGCCGGCTTGAAGCCCGAGTCCGTGAGGACACTGCACGCCGTGTTCTCCATCTCGGCGAACGTCCGCAACCCATACGGCGTGATGAACTGCTCTTCCGGGGCGAAGCAGTCGATGCACTCCTCCGGATCGATGACGAGGATCCGGTCTGCTTCGTGGATGCAGTCCACCGGGCAAACGTCGACGCAGCCGCGGTCTTTGATGTCGATGCAGGGCTCGGCGATGATGTACGTCACGCGGCCTGAGTGTACCTTCGAGGGCCGGCGTCCCAGAGGGGCCAGGGGCGGCCCGAGCGGCTCAGGTGGCCAGCTCTTCGACGAGCGTCGGCGCCCGCTCGACGAGCGCCGACTTGGCCAGCACCTGGTCGAACCCGGCCTCGTGCGCGCGCCGCAGGCCCGACGTGTCCTTGTGGTTCGTGAAGCCGAGGATCGGAATGTCCGGGTACGCGTCCGCGACCTCCTCCGGCTCCACCCGCCCGACGTCCGCGATCACCAGATCGGGCCAGTCCGCGCTGTCGCTGGTCACCAGATGATGACCGTCGAGGAGGCCCTCGAGCTTCCCGCGGAAGTACAGATCGACCCCGACCAGCAGGATCGTCGCCACGTGACCGATCTTACAAGCGGCGGCGCCGCGGTGCCGCCGGCTGCAGTAGCCTCCCGCCGGTGACCAAGCTCGTCACGGTCGGCCGCGTGGAGGACTTCCCGCCGGGGGAGATGCGCAAGGTGAACGCCGGCGAGCTCGACATCGCCGTCGCACGGGTCGCGGACGACTTCTACGCGACGCAGGGGCAATGCCTGCACCTTCACGGACCGCTCGGCGAGGGGCGCCTCGACGGTTGCGTGGTCACATGCCCCTGGCACGGCTGGCAGTACGACGTGCGCACCGGCAAGAACGAGTTCGACCTCGCAATCCAGCTGGAGACGTTCGAGGTCGTCGTCGAAGACGGCGAGGTCAAGATCGGCGTCTGACCCGGTCGCCGGCGACCTCGCCAACGGCCTCGACCTGATCCGCCGAGGCGAGTTCTTCGCGGCCCACGAGGCGCTGGAGGACGCATGGCGTGCCGCCGACGGCCCCGAACGCGACTTCTTCCAGGGACTCGTGCACGTCGCGGTGGCCTGGTACCAGGCCGGCCGCGGAAACCGGGTCGGCTGCGAGCGTCAGCTCGCGAAGGCGGAGCGCCGCCTGACGCCATACGGGCCGGTCCACCGCGACGTCGATGTCGCCACCCTGCTCGCGAGCGTCCGAGCGGCCGCCGCCGTGGCGCCGAGCTCGCTCGACCTTCCGCCGCCCGAGTTGTAGCGGGCATCTGGACTCTCCTGCGCTCTGCCGGGCTCCCTTGCGGGAGAGTGGCGCTCGCCCTCGGCTAGACGCCGAGGCCGAGCGGGCCGAGCATGCGGTTCGTCCCCACGCGCAGCCACCAGAAGCGGTCGAAGAAGAGGAGGAGGCCGACCGCGACGAGCATCGCGCCGCCCGCGACGCTGAGGGCGCGGTAACGATCGCGGAACCACCGGAACATCCCCATCGCGCGCGCGAAGAAGACGCCGGCCACGACGAACGCCGCTCCGAGGCCGGCAGAGTAGGCGGCCAGCAGGGCTGCACCGCGCCAGACGGTGCTCGAGTCGCTCGCGAGCACGAGCGTGCCGGCGAGGACGGGGCCGATGCACGGCGCCGCGCAGGTCGCAAACGCGGCGCCGAGGAGCACCGCGGAGCCGCGTTCGGCGGCGCCGGTGACGAGGCCGGGGGCGAGCAGCCGCTTGGGCATCGGGAGCAATCCCATGAAGGCAAGGCCGATGACGATCATCAGGAAGCCCGCGATCTCGAGCTGGATCGTGACGCCGATCGCCTGCCGGATCGCGACCGCGCCGGCGCCGAGCAGGACGAACACCGCCGTCAGTCCGGCGACGAACGGCAGGCTGCCGACGATGACGCGCCTCGCGACGCCTGGCTGCCCCAGGCGCCCGGCCTCGACCGCGGTCACCCGCGAGAGGTACGCCGGCAGGAGCGGCAGCACGCACGGGGAGATCGCCGAAGCGAAGCCGGCGAAGAAGGAGACTGCGAGCTTCACGCCCATCGGCTCAGACGGCTCGGACCTCCGGCGGCCGAGTCTGGACGAAGTTTGGCACGAGCGAGCGGGCTCCGCGACTCAGGATTCAGTCGAAGCGCGCGAGCTCCTCGTCGAGCCGGCGCTCGAGCTCGGGATCCACGCGGACACGGCCGTTCGCGGCCGGGTCCGGCTCCGGCTCCCGGGGCGTGCGGCCCTTGCTCCAGCGCCAGGCAAGCACGCCGAGCACCACGGCTCCAAGCCCGAGCCCGGCCAGCGGCAGCACCCAGGCGAGCAGGCCGAATCCGTGCGCCGGCGGCGAGGCGAGAATCCCCGCGCCGTACTGGTCGACGAGCTTGTCCTCGATCTCGGATCGCGTGTCGCCGGCGCGGATGCGCGCGCGGATGAAGGTGCGCACCCGTTCGGCTGCAGGGGCCGTCGACTCCTCCAGCGTCTGCCCTTTGCACGTGGGGCACATGATCAGGCCTTCCATCTCGGCCAGCGACGGATGTTGCTCCGACGCTGCCGCAGGCGAGGCGGCGACGGCTGCCGCGGCGAGCAAGGCGAGAACGACGGCGAGTCTCATGCCTCGAGCGCGAGGCGGATGCCGCGCCGGAAGTCCGCCTGGTTGCGCTTCAGTTCCACTCCGCCCTCCACCCTCGAGCCGACGATCTTGCCGCGCCGGTTGACGAACAGCGTCTCCGGCAGGTTGAGCACCGAGAACCGGTCGAGGAGCGCGCCGCCGTCATCACGCACGAGCGGATAGCTGATTCCGATTCGGCGCGCAAGCGAGCGAGCGTCGCCGCCGGCGTCCATCACGTCGATGCCGACCACGACGAGCCCGCGCGACCGATACTGACGCCAGGCCGCCTCGAGCTTCGGCAGCTCCCGCTTGCACGGGTAGCACCACGATGCCCAGAAGTTCAGCACGACCGCCTTGCCGCGCAGCGACGCAAGCGTCAGCCTGCCGCTGCCCGAGAGACGCGGCAGGTCGAAGGCAGGAGACGTGACCGGGTGATGCGGGTCGATCACGACCGGAACCGCCGCGTGATTCCGATGCGCGATGCGCCAGACGAGTACGCCGAGCAGGCCCGCGACTGCGAGGAGCGCGAGCGCTTGCAGCCCCCGCGTGCTGACACCCATCAGGCTGACACGATAAACACCGGCGTGCCGACCGCAACGCGGTCGAACAGCCACTCTGCCTCCGGGATCCGCATCCGGATGCAGCCGTGCGACGCCGAGTAGCCGATCGACGCCGCGTCGGGAGTCCCGTGGATGCCCACGCCGGGGGCGGTCAGCCCCATCCAGCGGGTGCCGAGCGGATTGCCGGGCCCGGGCGGGATCGGCGAGGCGCCCGCCGCCCAGCTCGAGCTCGGCGGGTACCACCAGGGATTGCGCCACATGACCGCGACCGCGAAGTGCCCGAGCGGCGTCGGGTAGATCGGCTGGCCGACCGCCACGCCGAACGTCCGCCAGAGCCGCATTCCCCGATACAGGTAGAGCGCATGCGAGCCGCGTCGGATGACGATCACGGGCCCGAAGGTCGCGCGCCGGACGTGAGCCGGAACGCGCGCCAGCCGCAGCCGAACCGGTCCGCGGCGGTTCGCAACGAGCGTCCGCTGGATCGAGCGCGTCGCCCGCCTGGCGTCGAGGAGCCGTCCCGGCCGGTCCTTGCTGATCCAGGGACGGAGGTTGCGAAGGGTGACCGTCGCGTCCACGGCGGGCCGGTCGAGCCGGCGCGACAGAAACCGCACATACGACCGCAGCTTCTTCCCGTGCACCACGACCTTCAGCGGCACCGCGGTTCCAGGCGCAGCCGCCTTCGCCCGCGCGACGGCGCCCTCGACGTACGCGACGGCCCCGAGCCGGCCGGGAAGCGGGCGGAAGCGCGCCTTGCGAGCAACGAGCACCACGGGCCGCGCGAACGCCGCACGCACCGCGCTCGCTGCGGCGTCAGGCGTCAGGCCGCCCACCCGGACACGGCCGATCGTGACACCGTCGGCGATGACCGACGGCGGTGGCGGCGTCGGCGTCGGCGACGTCGACGTTGACGTCGACGTCGTGGTCGAGGTCGTCGTCGGCTCGGTGCCCGTCGTCGCCGTCGTCGTAGTCGCCGCGACGACGCCTGCAGAGAGCCCGCCGGCCGCCAGGAACCCCAGAGCAAGCAGAATCGGAAGGAAGGCTCTCCGCAAACCTCGGTGAGTCTAGCCTCGCCTACGGCGAGGTCGGCAGGTACCGGTCGTCGAGGCGGCCGCCCCGCGCCGCGTACGCGACGATCATCCGGTCGGTAACCCATTCGACCGGCGACCGGTCGTCGGTCCACGGGTCTGCGGCCGGGCCGACGAGCCGGTTGCCGGCCGCGAAGAGCGCGCCCAGGGAGCGCAGTCGCGGCGGCAGCCTCGACGCCAGTAGCCGTTCGACCACGCCGCGCGCCCGCGGCCGCGTCAGGCCGACCACGAGCCGGTTGAACCGAAGCGCCTGCCAGCCGAGCACCTCCGGGAACACCGTCGCCATCGTGCCGCCGATGCCCTCCGCGAGACGGTGATCGTCCGGGACGGTCGCGACGTTGATCGCCACCATGCCTCCCGGACGGAGCCGCGATCGCACGAGCTCGAAGAACTCACGCGTCGCCAGGTAGAACGGCACGTAGGGCGGGCGGTACGCGTCCACGAGGATCAGGTCATAGCGTGTGCCCGTGCGCCGTAGAAACGGACGGGCGTCCTCCGTGAAGACGCGCAGCCTCGGATTGTCGTCGAGCCCGAAGCAGCGACGCCCGACGGCGGTTACCGCCGGGTCGAGCTCCACGCCGTCGATCCGCGCGGCCGGGTAGAAGACGCCAAACGCCCGGGCGGTCGTACCACCTGCGTTGCCTAAAATAGCAACACGGCGAGTGGGACGGCCGACCAGCGGCGGGAGAACGAGGAACATGTCCCACTCGCCGCCGGTCAGCACGGTGTCGCGGCGCCACACCGAGTGGGCGGCGACGCCCTCGTTCAGATAGAGCTCGCGCAGACCGTCGTGCTGGACGACCTGGATGTACTGGTAGCGCGACTCGTGCTCGTAGATCGTCCCCGCCTGCGCCTTGATCGCGCCGGGCGGAATCGCAAGCAGCGCGAGCAGCCCGACGCCGGCGACGGCGCCGGGCGGCCCGAGCAGGAGCGTCGAGCCGAACGCGATCAGCGCCGCGGCGGCGAGCATCGTCCGCTGCGTGCCCAGTAGCGGGATCGTCAGCAACGCCGGCAGAAACGTCCCGAGCAGGCTGCCCGCCGTCGACAGCGCGAAGACCTTGCCCGCCACCTCGCCGGCGGCGCGGACGTCCGCGATCCAGAGTCGAATCGCGAACGGCGCCACCATTCCGAGCAGGATCACGGGAGGGGCGAACAGGAGGAGCGTGCCGAAGAAGGAGCCCACCGCGGCGCCGGTCGAGACCTGGTCGAGGCCCTGCACCGCCAGGTCGAGCAGCGGTCGCGCGGCGAAGGGGATCGCCGCGATCAGCCACGCGCCGCCCAGCACCACCCAGCCGAGCGTGCGGCGGTCCGGTCGCCGGTCGGCCAGCCGGCCGCCGAGCCAGTAGCCGACCGCGAGCGAGCCGAGCACGATCCCGATCACGTTCGCCCACACGATCGTCGACGCTCCGAAATAGGGCGCGAGCAGCCGGGCGGCACAGATCTCCGTCGCCATGGAGCCGATTCCGGCTGTGAAGACGAGACCTCCGAGCGCCAGCGAACGGCTGCGCTCGCCGGCCAGGCGGCGTGCCGCGTGGGCGTGTGTCGCCATCAGCGCAACCGCTTGACGACGACGACCGCGCAGTCGTCGACGAGCTCGCCCCCGCCGTAGCTCCGGCAGTCCTCCACGACGGCTCGGGCGAGCCCCCCGGCAGCGAGCTCGCGCCGCGCGGACAGGATCCGGTCGAGCCGCTCCGTGCCGTACAGGTCTCCCTCGCAGCGAGCCTCGACGACGCCGTCCGTGTAGAGGACGACCGACGATCCCGGCTCCAGCACGGTGGCCGTCGCGTCGTAGACCTGGTCGGGGTCGACGCCGAGCGCCAGTCCCGACGCGACGACGGGGAGCACCGAGCCCGACGGCTGCACGAGCCGCGGCGGCGGATGGCCGGCGCTCGCGGAGACGACGTCGGCGGTACGCAGGTCGATGAGGAGGTAGGTCATCGTGATGAAGCGGCCGAGCTCGATTTCGCCCACGAAGATGTCGTTGGCGCGTGCGAGGAAGTCGCTCGGCTCCGGATGCTCTCGGGCGAGTGTGCGGAAGACGAACTTCGCCATCGCCATGTCGGCGGTCGCCTCGATGCCGTGCCCGGTGACGTCGCCGAGCACGACGGCGAGCCGGTGGTCGTCCAGGAGCAGGAAGTCGTAGATGTCTCCTCCCACGTCGACCCGGGCGGAGGACTCGTACACGTGTCCGAGCTCGAAGCCTGCGAGCCGGGGCTCGGCAGCCGGCTGTAGCGTCCGCTGCATCGTGTCGGCGAACTCCTTCTGCTGCTGATACAGGCGTGCGTTGTCGATCGCGAGCGCCGTCTGCGCCGCGACGGGGCGGGTCGCCTCCGCGATCTCCTGCGTGATCGGGCGCTCGGGGTCCAGCGAGAGCAGCGTCAGCGTCGCCAGCAGCTCGGTCTTCGTCGACACCGGCACGACCGCGGCGGTCGACCCCTTCGCCAGGAACGGCGCGAGGAGCTCGGTCGCTCCGCCGAGCCGTCCGGCAGTTTCCGCGTCGAGGACCGTCGCCTCGGAGACCGGCGAGATGTCGAGCGGCGCCGCCGCAAGCGGCTGCGGACGGGAAAGCAGGGCGCGTAGCGGCTCGGCCGGTGCGCCGGGCGCGACATGGACTGCGCGGGTCACGAGCTCTCCGCGCCGCCGGTCGACGATGCGAACGGCCGCGGCATCGACGTCGAAGCTCTCGACGACTGTCCGTGCGACCGCTTCCAGCGTCCGCTCGAGCGACAGGTGCTCGACGAAGGAGCCGGAGATCGCGGAGAGCGCGCGCAGCTGGCGAGCGGCACGCCGCTCCGCGAGCAGCGCTTGCTCGAGCTCGGACCCCAGGCGTTTCGTCCGCTCGTGCAGGCGCGCGTTCTGGACGGCGACGGCCAGCTGTGCCGCAAGCGCCGGGAGCAGGCTCGCCTCACCGGGCAGGACGGCTCGCCCGCGCGGCGGATAGGCGACGAGCAGGCCGACGACTTCGTCGTGGCTGTGGAGCGGAACGGCGAGAATGGTCTCAATCTCCGCCTCCGCGAGGGCATCGGTGACCGAGGCGAGACCGCGCTCGGACCGGGGATTCGCGATCGCGATCACGCCGCGTGCGCGGTAGGCACCGAGGGCCAGGTCGAGAAGGCGCTCGGCGACCGCGGCGTGCGGGCCGGCGACGCCACGCTCGGCGGCCGCCTCGAGCCGGTCGCCTTCGCGCAGGTAGACCGCCACGCGATTGACGCCGAGCAGCTCCGCAACATGGGCGACGGCGGTCTCGACGGTGTGGGTCAACGAGAGCTGGGCGATCGCCTGGCCGAGCACGCCGAGGAGGGCCCGCGTCCGATCGAGCTCGAGGGCGAGGGCGCGGGCATGCTCGCCGGCACGGAGGCTCTGCGCCGCGCGCACGCCGAGCGTCGCGAGACGTGCCAGCTCACCCTCGTCGGGCAGCGCGTCGCTCGGAAAGACCAGTTGCAGCACTCCGAGCGGCGGCTCTCCGAGCCGCACCGTTGCGAGCGACTCGTCACCCGCGGCCGAGCGATCGAGCCGAACCGTCTCCCGGTCGCCCAGGACCGCTTGCACGAGCGCCTCGAGCTCAGCGCTCGGATCGACGGCGCCGTGCGAGGCCACCCAGGCCGGCCCGCGATCGTCGGCGAGCCAGAGGAGCGCGGAGCTTGCGCCCGTCGCGAGCGCCGCAATCCGCGTCAGGCGAGCGCCGGCCTCGTTCTGCTCCTCCCCGGCGGACAGCGCATCGCCGAGGATCTCGAGGGCTCGGCCCCGATCCAGCACCGTTCGCTCCGTCCGTTCCTCGAACGCCTGTACCGTCAGGGCGAGCTGGGCGGTGGCGAGCCGTGCGGCCAGCCGCTCCTCGTCGTCGAACTCCCGCCGCGCGCGCAGGAGCTCGAGCGTGGCAACCGGATCGTCGCCTCGGCGAACGGGCACGAGGAGCACGGCGGTCGCCCCGGCCCGCTGCGCGGCGGTGACGACCGGCGCCGGGAGCTCGTGGCGCGAGGCGACCTCATCCTCCGGGACGTCGCCCGCGTCGAGGAGGGAACCCTCGAGCTCCGCCGCGAGCGCGGCGGACGTCCCCGAGA
>JBKPNC010000165.1:0-25522 GCA_046732435.1 Actinomycetota bacterium | reverse complement strand
GGCGAGGGCCGCGCGCCCGCAAGCCGGAAGCCGATGAACATCAGCGAGATCCCGATGAGCTCGCCGACGTAGACGAGCGAGTAGTCGCCCGCGCGAGACATCCCCGTCGCGGCAGCGACCACCAGCGCGCCGCTGCAGATCCAGACGTTCATCCGCACCCGCTGCCGGCGCGCGATCGAGTACAGCGAGCCGCCGACAAGCGCGAGCGTGCCGAAGGAGTTCAGCGTCACCGCCCACAGCCACGCGTGGCCGCCGAGCGCGCCGTTCGCAGGCGGGCGGCCGCTCGCGGTCGCGGCCAGCACGGCCACGTCGACGGGCGCGAGCACCACCGTGATCGCCGCCGCAACCGAGGCCACCACCAACCCGCCGATCACGAGATCCCGTGCGCGCCTCGGCAGCAGCAGCCACGCCGAGCCGGCGCCCAGGTAGGCCACCGTCAGCACGCCGCCCGCGAGGTAGTAGACGCGGAACAGCGCCGGGTCCCAGCCGGCGCGCTGTGCGACCGCCTCCATCGATGTCGCCACGGCGAAGAAGACGAACCCGAGCCCCCAGAGCGCCTTCTGGCCCGCCGGCCGGCGCAGGAACGAGCTCCCGAGCAGGAACGCGAACACGATCGCCACGAGCGCTGCCGCCACCGGCAGGAGCGCATGGATCACCGCTGGCGCGGTCGCTCGCGGCTTCGAGGAGATCGCCGTCGCCGCCACACCGGGCGACACCACGCGCAGGTAGGCGTAGTCCTGGCCGCCGAACATGCCCTCGTGCGTCGCGGCGAAGACGTAGCGGCCCGGTGCCAGCGGGTGGGCCGGCGCGAGCCGCAGCTGGCGCGGGCTGCGTGTACGCACAACCAGGGGCACGGAGCGGTTCCGGCCGACGTCGAAGAGCCGGTAGGCGCCCGACGCGTCGACGGCGGCGGCGCGCACGAGGAACGACCGCACCTCGCGCGCGTGAACACGGATCGCATCAGGCGGGTACAGCTCCTGCGGGTCCTGCCAGGAGAAGAGCTTCACCGGGCCGCGACGCGTCGTCAGGAACTGGCCGGTGACCTCGGGCGTCAGGCGCGGCTCGTAGGAGTAGCGGACGGCGCTCGAGCCGATCCCCGCCACGGCCGGCACGAACGGCAGCGCCACGAGTAGGAGCAGGATCGCGCCCGCCGCGACACCGACGCGCGTGCGGTAGCCGTTCCGCGACGGCCGGCGGCGGCGAGGGGGCCCCGACGGCGGCGGCTCGAGGCGGCGCCGCCGGCGTGCGTGAGCCCAGTAGAGGGCAGCAGACGACAACAGCGCGCTCACCGCAAGCCAGACGAACTCCACCCTCCAGCCCTCCGAGCGGAGCGGTCCATCGCCGTAGGGCGTAAACGTGGCGGGGACCACGGCCCACGCAATCGCCGGCCCGGCGAGCAGGAGAACCGATGCGGTGAGCGGGAACCCAGCGAAGAGCCAGCCGACGCCTGGAAAGCCCATCAGCCCCATCGGCAGCTCGTAGGCGGCGAGCGCGGCCGGACTGCGGCGCCGAACCCGCCTGGGGATCTGTCCGCCGTACCGGCGCGGGAGGAGGGCAAGCGACCGGCGGCCCGCCGCGCGCTGCGCCGCGGTCAGCCGCCAGGCCGTGACCGCGTACCCCGCGAAGCCTGCCAGGACGACCGCCGCGGCCGGCACGAGCACGAGCGCCGACCACGGCTCGAGCGCCGCGACCGCGTCGCCGAAGGACCGGCCCCCGGAAACCGCATGCGCCTCGACCGCGGAGAACGCGAGCCCGCCGAGGTAGTACGTCCCGACCCCCAGGGGCACGCCCACGAGCGCAACCCGCACCGAGCTCCCGCGCAACCTCCCGCCGAGCCCGACCAGCAGGCCGACGCTGAGCCCGATCAGCATCACCATCAGCCCGCCGAGCATGTTCAGCTGCGCGTGCAGGTTGACGATCACGTCGCCCGCTCCTCCACCCCGCTCCAGCAGGTCGTGAACGCCCGGGACCGCCTGCACCGGGCCCTGCAGCGTCCCCACCGCCAGCGCCGCACACCCCGCGAGGACGAACGCTGCCACCGGCGCCCGCGCCTTCCAGTACGCGCGCGCGACCACGACCAGCAGGAGCCAGAACGCGGCGAACATCGCCACCCCGGTGCCGACGATCAGAACCGAGTGCAACGCCGTCGCCTCCTCCGCCTGCTCCGGGGTCAGGCCCTGGCCGACGACGAGGGAGCCCTCATGGAAACCGAGATACAGACAGGCGCCGTAGAAGGCGAGCGAGGCGCCCAGCAAGAGGAAGAAGCACCGGTTCGCCAGCCGGCGGGACGGCGCTACCCCGCCCAGGGGAGGAGCGAGGTAGAACAACGCCCCGGCCACGAGCATCGTCAGGCCCGTCACGAGATTGATGTGGGCGTGGCTGATCGGATCGATCCAGCGCCCCGCGTCGCCGGCGCGGTAGAGCCACGACGCGTGATCCGGCTGCACCTGGATGACGCCCTGCACCGTCCCCACCGTCAGCCCACCGGCACCGGCCGCCAGGTACTTCCACAGGTGCCCCGCCGGCTTGGGCACCCGCACGAGCCGGGCCTGGAACACCGTCGCAAAGACGTTCGCCGCGAAGCACCAGTAGCCGATGCCCATCACGCCGGCGCCGATCCCGACCGGCACCTTGTAGAGCTTGCCGAGGTGCTCCTTGGCCGCCTGGTACTCCCAGCCGTGCCGGACGAGCCGTGCGATCAGGATCCCGTCGCCGACCATCGCCACGTAGAACACCGCGAGCCCCAGAGCGGTGAACCAGAACGCGCACTGCGCAAGGCCGTCGCTGGCAAGCGGCCGCCCGACGATCCGCGGCAGCGCGTACCAGCAGAGGCCGGTCGCCATCAGCGTGCCGCCGCCGACGATCATCACGTGCGTGTTCGAGAGGTCGCGGACAAGGTGGCCCGCGTAGCCCGCGCGGGCGAGCCACTCGGCCGACCACGGCAGGTTCTTGACCACCATGTGCACGGCGCCGAGCACGAGGAAGCCGCCGCCCGCGACGAAGTACTTCGTCAGCTTCGCGTCGTGCGCGCCGAGCTCGTCGGCGCCGTAAGGCCGCGTCCGCACCGGGGGCGCACGCCCGGGCAGGAAGCGCAGGAGCGCCACCAGCACCACGGCGAAGAACGCGACGTAGGTCAGGAACTGGAGCGACGAGAGGTGCTGGATGTACACCCGGCCCCTAGCGCAGGCCGGGCTCGAGGAAGTACACCGTCAGCGTCCAGCCGAGGTAGAAGAGCGCGATCAGGAGCAGGATCAGCCAGGAGACGACGATCGCACGCCGCGTGTGCCGAACATCTTCGCCGACGTCGCGGTAGCCGAACAGCGGGCGCGCAGGCCGCAGGCGCGGCATCAGAACACCTTCTCCATCACGAGGCTGCGCTCCGGGTCGACCACATCGAGGTCGGACATCAGGCGCTCGAACGTGTAGCCGCGCTCGAGGAACGCCTCGAGCTGGGCGGGCGTGTCCCAGGTCGTGTAGCAGTGGATCAGGACGTCGCCGTCCGGCTGTGCCCGGATGAAGACGTCGAAGCCCTGGCAGCCGGGGTACTCCTGGACATGACCCTTCAACGCCTGGAGCGACGGGTACACGACCTCCCACTCCGCGGCGGGGACGAACGCCTCGGTGAGGCTGGAGTACGAGACGAACGGCGGCGCGAGCGCCATCAGAACTTCTGCCCCCAGACGAGGTGGCCGACGATCATCGCCACGGCGAACCCGGCGATGATCGCCGTCGCGAGCATGAAGAAGCGCGTCGCGGGGCCGGCGAGCTCCGACGTGTAGCCGCCGAAGCTGTCGACCGGATAGAGGCCGCCCCGCTGCCTCGTCGTCCGGTACTGCCAGATCCACCAGATGATCAGCAGGATCAGCGCGATCAGGAAGCCCCAGAGCCACGCCAGCGCGAACCAGTCGACGTGCCAGGTGACGATGCGGCCGTCGTCCTCGTGGTGTCCCTGCATGTACAGGTAGTACTGCTGCACCTTCCCCGGCGAGTCACCGCTCGGCATCGCCATCGGCCCACTCCTCCTCTTCAAGCGCCCACTCGGGCGTGTAGTAGTCCTCCTCTTCGATCAGGAGCGGAATACCCGCCTGCTCGTCCAGCTCGTGGAAATAGCCCATCTTCCAGGCGGCCACGAACGCGACCACGGCGAGCCCCGCGAACACGAAGAACGTGTCCATCATCCAGTCAGCCATCACCCACTTCGACTGCTTGGTCTCCGGCGCGTCGTGCGCCCAGGCGGCGGCGGGCACCGACAGGGCCACGAGCGCCACGACCACCGTGAGTACGAAGCGCCTCATTGCTGCCCGGGAACGGTCGGAGGGATGGCCTTCTGCGCGATCGACGGCAGCGTCTCGCCGCGCTTGACGGCGTCCGCCCAGGCTGTGTTCAAAAGCCGCATGTAGATCGCCTTGATGCCGGCGGCCGCGGTGGCGAGCGAGAGCCGCGTCTTGCCGTCGTTGATGAGGAACGAGTCGCGGGCGGACAGGCCCGGGAGGACCCGCATCGCCTCCTGCATGTACGGGTCCCGGACACGCTTCTTCGAGAAGGCCGCGTTCTGCGTCAGCTTCTGCCGAGAGGCGACCCACGCCTTCAGCTCGGCGGATGGCTGCCAGACGATGTAGTCCTTCGGCTGCGGGACGACGTTGTTCGCGAGCGTATGGTTCGGGATCGTCTTCACGAACAGCACCACCCGCCAGATGTCGTCGACGGAGAGCCGGTCGCCGAAGTTCTCCATCGCCGTGCCCGGCCAGCCGCGCAGGATGCGGTAGTAGAAGTCGCCCGGGCCGGTGTCCCCGCCGCAGCAGGCGTCGTCCTTGTCGGTGAAGTCCGCGGGCGGCGGCGACATGAACGACGCGCCGGGGCCCTTACCGTCGCCCTTCGTGCCGTGGCAGCCCACGCAGCGCTCGAGGAAGACCTCCTTGCCGCGGAGGAGGTTCTGCTGCGTGACGGGCAGCGGATCGCCGGAGAGCCAGTAGCTCCGGTCGATCTGCGCGAGGTTCGGCGCCTCCTCGAGCTGGCCCTTGGGAGGCTTCAGCCCCTTCTCATTCGCTTCCACGATCGGCTTGTGCGCGCCCTGGAAGCCGGTGTACGGCGGCGGGAAGCCCTGGTTCGCGAGCACGATGTGCTTCGCGTACAGCTGCCCGGCATAGCGGAGCAGCCCCGACTTGCCGCTCCGTGTCTCGACGAAGGTGACGAGTTCCTCGACCTGCTTGTCGGAAAAGAGCGACTTCATGTCCGGCATCAGCGACATCGGGTCGGTGTAGCGCGGGTCGTAGAAGTGGGCGCGCTGCCAGTCATCGGGATGCCAGCCCGACTCCTGCGAGAGGTCGGGGCCGGTCCGCTCGGTGCCGAGCAGGTTCGGCGACTGGTCGCTGCCCCAGAAGTCGCCGGGCTGCGAGACCTTCGGATAGAGGAAGTAGAGCGAGTAGCGGACGTCCTGTGGGCGCGAGTAGCCGGAGTGGCACACGTAGCAGCCGTTGGAGGCGAAGAGATTGCGCCCCTTGTGGGCCTGGCTGGCGAGCGGAGCCCAGTCGTTCGACGGCGGCGGATCGAAGGTGTGGATCGGCAGCCAGACGACGACGAAAACGACGACGAAGAACGCGGCGAGCCCGCCAAGGCCCGCCATCAGCGGCGTGATCAGCATGCGCTCGCTCGGGTGCCGGACCCAGCCGCGGGGGACGCGCGGGATCCCGCCGTCGCCGAACTTCGGGTCCGTCGAGTCGGTCGCCACGGCCGCCTACACCTGCACTGGCGGCGGGACCATCGCCTCGGCCACGCTCAGTGTCTCCCGCCGCCGGCGGTCGATCGTGTTCGTGAAGATCGTCGCCCCGATGTTGATCATCTGGACGATGCCCGAGACCACGATCATGGCGCCGAAGATTCCGCGCGCGATGTAGTACGCGTGTAATTGCGGGAGCACGTTGACCTCGGGAATCCCTTGCGCCCAGCTGAACCCCTGCTGGAAACCGGCAAGCGTCAGCACGCTGAAGAAGCCGGTGAAGCCGACCGTGACGAGCCAGTACTGCCACTCGGTCAGGCTGCGGCTGAATAAGGGCCGCTGGTAGATCTGCGCGACGATGTAGTCGATCACGCCCATGCCTAAGATCGTGAATGCCCCGAGTAAGGCCAGGTGGGCGTGGGCGACGACGAAGTTCGTGAAGTGCGTCAGCCGGTTGAACGGCTGCAGCGCCTCGAATGCCCCCTGGATGTTGACCAGGAAATAGAAGAAGAACGCCGTCATCGTGAAGCGCAGGGGTAAGTTCGTGAAGAACTTGTCCCAATTGCCCTTCATCGTCCCGAGGATGTTGATCGTGAAGGCGAGCACCGGGACGAGCAGCATCCAGGAGGAGACCTCGGCAATCGTCTTCAGCCAGGCAGGAGTCGGGGACTGGAGGAGGTGGTGGTCGCCGACCCCTGTGTAGAAGAAGGCGATGCCCCAGAAGCTGACGAGCGAGAGCGTGTAGCTGTAGAGCGGTGTGTTCGTGACCCGGGGAACGATGTAGTACGTCAGCGCGAGCAGCATCGGCGTCAGCCAGAGGCCGAAGAGGTTGTGCGCGTACCACCAGTTGAGCATCGCGTCGGAGAGGCTGTTCGAGAGCGCACCCGACGGCGCACCCCAGAAGTTCCCCGGGCGCCAGATCACGTTACCGATCGCGTAGTCCACCGCGAGCCAGAGCGGGCTGGCGATGAAGAACCAGACCGAGACGTAGATCGGCCGGATCGTCCGGATCGCGACCGTCCCGAGGATGTTGACGATGTTTGCACCCCAGATCACGAGCAGCGCGATGTCGATCGGCCAGATGAACTCGCCGTACTCGCGGCCCTGGCTGTGCCCCGTCAAGAGGCCGATCACGCCAAGGAGGTACATCGCGTTCCACGCCCAAGCGCAGACGACGCCGAGCCGCTCGCTCCACATGCCGCGCGTGCCGACGAGGCGCGGGAGCATGTAGAAGAGCGCGCCGAAATACATCATCGACAGCCAGGCGAGGATGACGCCGTTGACGTGCGACGGCCGGACGCGGCTGAACTGGAGCCAGGAAATGCCGCCGAACGCTTCCGGCGTCACGAACTCGGTCGCGAGGACGAGGCCGAAGAGGTCGACCACCGTCAGCCACACGATCGAGGAGAGGAGCCAGTGGCGGGCCGCGCGGTCGGGGAAGGGAAACGGCCGCGGCGTCGGCGGCATCAACCTGGCGCGCTCGATCCTCTCACGCTCGAGAACCGCAGCGTCCGGGCCCCGGGTGGTCTCGACCATCCTGGCGGAACCGTAGGACGCCGAGAGCCCGCCCGCCTGTCAAATGACAAAGGTGTCATTTCGCTGTCATTTGCCGGTCATCCCGTGTAGGCTGCCGCGCCGGCGATGCGGATCCTCGTGGTCGAGGACGAGCCTCGAATCCTCGCCTTCGTCGTGCGCGGGCTCGAGGCGGAGGGCTTCACGGTCGACTCCGCGGCGGACGGAGCCGAGGCCGCCCGGCGCGCAGCTGCCACGCACTACGAGCTCGTCGTGCTCGACCTCCTATTGCCCCGCGTCGACGGCCTCACCGTGCTCCGTGAGCTTCACCGGGCGCGGCCGGAGGTTCCGATCGTCATCCTGTCCGCGCGGGCCGATCTCGCCACGAAGCTCCGCGGCTTCGAGCTCGGCGCGAGCGATTACGTGGCGAAGCCGTTCGCGCTCGACGAGCTGATCGCCCGCATCCGCGTGCAGCTCCGACACCTGACGGCGTCCGGCGGCGAAGGCAGCGTCGTCTGCGCCGGGCAGATCGAGCTCGACGTGGCGCGCCGGCAAGCGCGGTTCGGGACGCTCGTCACGGATCTCTCCGACCGCGAGTTCCGGCTGCTCCACCACCTCGTCCTCCACGCCGGCGAGGTGATTAGCCGGGAGCGCCTGCTCGCCGAGGTGTGGGGCTACCACTTCGATCCCGGGTCGAACGTCGTCGAGGTCTGCGTCCGGCGGTTGCGCAAAAAGCTCGGACGGGACGCGCCCATTGAGACCGTGCGTCATGCGGGTTACAGGCTGGCTGCGGCGTAACGCGGTCGAGGTCGCCTGGGCGGCGTTCGGGGCGGCGAACCTCGTCGCCATGATCTGGTGGGAGGCGTGGGAGACGATCCCCTTCCACTTCATCTGGGTCAGCCTGACCCTGCTCTACGGCTTCCGCGTGTGGCGAAAGGGCGTCACGGCCGGCGTGCTCGCCGCCGTGTGCATCTCGACCGGGATCCTGATCCTCGTCGACATCAGCCACGGGACGCAGGAGTGGGGCGAGCTCTTCGAGGTGCCGCTCATGAGCGCGATGTTTCTCGCCATGGTCTGGCACGCGCGGCGCCGCCAGCAGGCGATACGAGACGTGGAAGCGATCGCCGAGAGCCGCGCGTCGCTGCTCGGACGGCAGGAGCGATTTCTCCACGACGTCTCGCACGAGCTGCGGACGCCGGTGACGATCGCGCGCGGCCACCTCGAGCTCCTGCGCCGGCTCGACGGGCCCGGCTCGCCGGAGATCGACGTCGCCGTCGACGAGCTGGGCCGCATCGAGCGCATCCTCGACCGCCTGCTGCTGATCGCGCAGGCGGACCGTCCGGACTTCCTGGCCCGCCAGCCGATCGACCTCGAGCCCTTCCTCGAGGAGGTCTTCATGCGCTGGTCGGAGGTGGCGCCGCGGCGCTGGCAGCTCGGCCGGCTCGATCCCGGCATGCTCTCTGCCGACCCCGATGCCGTCCGGATCGCGCTCGACGCCCTGCTCGAGAACGCGGTCAAGTACACCGACCAGGCGGACGCGGTCACGCTGAGCTGCCGGGCCGGCGGCGGCGAGGTGGCGATCGAGGTCTCCGACACCGGGGCCGGCATCGATCCGGAGGCGCTCGAGCGGATCTTCGACCGCTTCGCTCGTGCGGACGCCGCGCGCAGCCGCAGCCAGGGCGGCGTGGGGCTCGGGCTCGCGATCGTCGACGCGATCGCGAAAGCACACGGCGGCTCCTGCGCGGTTCGAAGCTCACCCGACGGAACGGCGTTCACGCTCGTCCTTCCGGGCTATAAGGTCGTTCTCGAGCAATGGCGGGGAGAGCGCGTGGCGCCTACGGCTGGCCGATCAAGCCGTTCGGCCGTCAGCATCCCGTCCGCGGGTTCCTGAACGACCCGCGCAGCGGCCGTAAGCTCAGCTTCCACTTCGGCATTGACATCTGCGCGCCCGACGGGACGCCGGTGCACGCGGTTGCGCCCGGTCAGGTCGTTCTCGAGTCGGGCCGGGCAGTCGCCGTCGTCGGGCCGACGCGGACGTTCGGCTACTGGCACGTCGTGCCCGCGGTCGCCAACGGCGAGTTCGTCGCGAAAGGAGGGCTGCTCGGCCACGTCGCGCCGCGCTGGGGACACGTCCACTTCGCCGAGCGTCGCGAAGGCCGCTACCGCAATCCGCTCCGCCGCGGCGCGATCCATCCCTACGCCGACCGCACGAAGCCGACGATCGTGAGCATCGGCTTCTTCCGTCGCGCGCGCGCGGTGGCGCCGGAGCGGGTGAGCGGGAAGGTCGAGCTCATCGTCGAGGCCTTCGACCGGCCGCCGCGGCGCGTGCCGCCGCCGTTCACGGGCCTGCCCGTGACTCCGGCGCTGATCCGCTGGCGCATCAAGCGGGGGCGGCGGATCGTCGTGCCGTGGCAGACGGCGATCGACTCGCGGCTCGTGATGGAGCCGCCGGAGCGCGTCCATGAGATTTATGCGCCGGGAACGCGCCAGAACCGCCCGAACAGGGCAGGTCGCTACCGCTTCTACCTGCGGCGCGGGTGGCGGACGTCCCAGGTTCCGGACGGGCAGTACCGCGTCGAGGTCGCCGCCTCCGACACGCGCGGGAACCGCACGGTGAAGTCCCTCGCGTTCACCGTCGCCAACGACCTGTGAGTACACGCGAGACGGGCCGCATTTCGCCGGTTACTCGCCCAAGGAGGGGCTGCGGCCCGCCTCACGGACGCCGTCAAACATCTCCCCACGGCGTCTCTGAATGAAATCTCGTTTCTACCCGGTCGGCCGAAACTCAAACCACACACTCTCGGCGGGCCGGAACGGACCGGGCTGACTGCAGGACAGCCCCGATCCGTCCGACCCGCCGCCCGCCGGCCGCGTTGGGAGGGTTGCGGCGAGGCGGATGACCGAGGTACGCGCGAGCGAGGGAGGCGGATTCCCGGGTTTGGCGTTTATGCTCCGCGGGAAGCCAGGCCGCGGCCATTCTCAGCGCACCGGCAACGGCCTCTACCGCCGGTGCGCTGAGTGGGCTAGGTCGGGCGGGGCCCTCCTTGGCGGAAAGTTCGTTTCGCCCCGCCCGGCGGCCTACCATCGGGCACGTGGCTTCGATCGACCTCGAGGGCGCGCTCGACGCGCTCGAGGGCGCGCTCGCCGCGGGCGAGCTCCGCGACGGCCGTCCTGCCGTGGCGTATCTCGCCTCCGGCCGGGTGCATGTCGACGAGGCGGAGCTGCACGGCGCGAGACGGCGGGCGCTGCTTCTGCTCGCGACCGGAGGCGATCCCCGGCTCGGCCTCGACCTCGAGAGCCGCGCCGTAACGGCGCTCGCCGCCGACCTCGATCGGCCGGAACGGCGGGCGGCCCTGTCCGAAGGACTTGTCACGCTTCGCGCCGAATGTTCCGATCGGCCGCTCGTCGAGGAGGCGCTCGACACGCTCACGAGCGACAGCAATCTCGCGTGGCGTGCGTTAGCCTCCGCCCTGCTCGCCGAGGCGCTCGACGAGTGAAGTCGGCGCTTCCCGGGGGACAGATACGGTTTCGTCAAGGTTAGGAAGCTTCACGTGTAAGTAAATCCAGCCTTGACATTGGGGCCGTTTTGTAGCTCTAATTGTGTACCCCCAAATGCGCGCCTCGACGAGACTCCCCCTCGCCGGCGCCGCCCTAGTACTCGTTGCCACGCTCCTCGCCGGGTCGGCGGCCGCCTCTACCCTCGTGGGTCGGAACGCATCCCACGTCCAGCTGAAGGTGTCGCGAAACGGCCGCGTCGCTCTGCTCAAGTGGCGCGAGGGCGGCCGCCAGAAAATGGTGCGCGCGTGGGGCGCCATCAACGCGCGGGCGCCGTCGGACAGTGTCCCGCAGGTGCAGTTGCTGCTCAACTACGCGGGCGGGCAGCGGCTCCGCGGCGGCTGCCGGCCGTACGACGGCCCGAAGCTCGGCTGGGTCGTGCAGGCCTGCGGCGCGCGCGACGGCTCGTACTGGGCGGTGCAGAACTGGCCCAGGCTTGTCAAGCCCGGCCAGGACCCGGCGACCGCGACCTGGGAGCTGCACCTCTCGCACTGGAGCGGCCCGATCGCCCAACTGACGCTGAAGACTGGCTGGGCGCTCCGGCGGTACGACGAGATCTACGGTCAGTACACCTATCTCGGCGTGCCGGTGCACGGCTACCACTCCACCCACCAGGGTGCCCCGCTCGATACCTACGGGCGCAACATCTACCTCGACACGCTCAACTCCTCGTACGGTGCCGGCTGGCACCGCGAGAATGGCTTCCTGGCCCGGAAGCCGAACGGCGGCTTCTGCTACGCGATGTACCACGCGAAGGGCACGGCCTACCGCGTGAGCGCGGTCGGCCCCGGCGTCACGCCCGACATCTTCACGCAGGTGTCCGCACCGGGCCCGTACAACAGGGCGCGGGACCTCGCGGCGAACGCCGAGGAGACCGCGATCCTCGGCAAGGCCTGCCACTAGCGCGCGAGGGAACCCCTGGTTCCCCCGCGGGCCCCTCCTTCCGCGCGCTCCGGTTGTTCCGACTCGTAGCGGAGTCGCTCACTCGCCTGGCGCTACCACCGTCCGATCTCCGACATCCTCTCAGGCCGACGCCGGCGAAGCCGGCATCGGCGGCGATGAGCAGCCCGCCATAACATCCGACGCCGTGGCGGTCGGGGACGAGCTGCGGGAGCTGATGCGGCGAGTTCCCGCCGGCGTGGCGGTGGTTACCGTCGCGGTGGAGGACGCCGAGTTGGGCCTGACGGTGAGCTCGCTCGTCTCGCTGTCCCTGGATCCGCCGCTCGTCGGGATCTCGATCAGCGGCTTTGCCGCGCTGCACGAGCTCTTGCGCGAGGCGGAGGCCTTCGGGGTCAGCATCCTCGCCGCCGGGCAGGAGCACCTGGCGCAGCACTTCGCCCGCGGCGTTCCGCCGATCGCCCTCTGGACGGGCATCGAGCGGCGGACGGGCGCCAGCGGCGTTCCGCTCCTGGAGGGAGCGCTCGGCTGGCTGGAGTGCCGTCTCGCAGCGGAGCACGAGACCGGCGACCACACGCTCTTCGTCGGCGAAGTGACCGCCGTCGAGCGTGGTCCCGGCGACCCGCCGCTCGTACACATCGGCCAGGCGTACCGCCCGCTGTGATCCGCGCGGTCATCTTCGACCTCGACGGCGTGCTCATCGACTCCGAGCAGGTCTGGGACGCCGCGCGCGAGCAGCTGACGAAGGAGCTCGGAGGCCGCTGGCACGCCGGAGCGCAGCGGGACATGATGGGAATGAGCTCGCTCGAGTGGTCGCGCTACATGCACGAGGAGCTCGGCCTCGACCTCCCGCCGCTGGCGATCTCCGACGAGGTCGTCCGCCGACTCGAGTACCTCTACCGCGAGCGGCTACCGCTTCTACCGGGTGCGCGCGAGGCGGTCGACCGGTTGGCGGCCCGCTGGCCGCTCGGCCTCGCCTCTTCGTCGAACCGGCCGATCATCGACCTCGTGCTCGACCTGGCCGGAATCGCCGGCTGCTTCCGCGTCACGGTCTCCTCGGAGGAGGTCGCGCGGGGCAAGCCGGCGCCGGACGTCTACCTCGAGGCGGCGAGGCGGCTCGGCTTCGACGCGGCGGAGTGCGCCGCGATCGAGGATTCCGAAAACGGCATCCTCTCCGCGGAGGCAGCGGCAATGCGCGTGATCGCGATCCCGAATCGCGAGTTTCCGCCGAGCGACAAGGCGGTCGCCGCCGCAGACGTCGTCCTCGGCTCGCTCGACCAGCTGACGGCGGACGTCGTCGAGAACGGCTAGACCTTGCCGAGGAGGACGCAGCCGTTGTGGCCGCCCAGGCCCATCGCATTCGAGAGCGCGACCTCGATCTCGGCCTCGCGAGCTTCGTTGGGGACGTAGTCGAGATCGCACTCCGGATCCGGCTCCTCGTAGTTGATCGTCGGCGGGAGGACGCCGTCGCGGAGTGCGAGGGCGCACATCATCGCCTCGATCGCGCCGGCCGCGCCGAAGCAGTGGCCCATCACCGACTTCGTCGACGAGACAGCGAGCTGATAGGCGTGATCGCCGAAGACGTCCTTGATCGCGCGCGTCTCGGCGAGATCGCCGAGCGGCGTCGACGTCCCGTGCGCGTTGATGTAGCCCACCTGCTCGGGGCGCACGCCGGCCCGCTCGAGCGCCGCCAACATCATCTCCGCGACGCCGACGGACTCCGGATCGGGCGCCGCCATGTGGTAGGCGTCGTTCGACGCGCCGTACGACAGCACCTCGGCGTAGACAGGCGCATCGCGGCGCCTGGCCGCCTCGAGCTCCTCGAGAATGAGCACGCAGGCGCCCTCCCCCATGACGAAGCCCGCCCTGGTCGCGTCGAACGGCCGTGACGCGCGCGGGGGATGCTCGTCCTCGGCGACGAGGCCTCGCATGGCGCAGAAGCCGGCGAGGATGAGCGGGTGCATGCACGCCTCGGTGCCGCCGGACAGCACGGCGTCGGCGTCGCCGCGGCGGATGAGCTGGGCTGCCTCGCCGATCGCGTGCGAGCCCGTCGCGCAGGCGGAGACGATCGCGTAGTTCGGCCCGCGAAAGCCGAGCGAGATCGCGAGCTGCCCGCTCGCCGAGTCGACGAGGACGTTGGGGAGGAAGTTCGGCGAAATGCGGTCGGGCCCGCGGTCGCGCAGCACGTCGTGCTGCTCCATGATCCCGAGGAAGCCGCCGATCGCGGAGCCGATCACGATGCCGACCCGGTCCGGGTCGTAGGTGTTGTCGAGGCCGGCGTCGCCGACCGCCTCCTTGGCCGCCCCGAGCGCGAGGAGGACGTTCCGGTCGAGCTTCCGCGCCTCCTTCGGCGACGCCACGCTCGCCGGGTCGAAGTCCTTGACCTCTGCCGCGATGCGCACCGGGTAGCCCGACGGATCGAACGCCTGGATGAAGTCGATGCCGCTGACACCGTCGAGTGCAGCACGCCAGGTGGAGGGAGCGTCGGTCCCGACCGGCGTGATCGCGCCGAGACCCGTGATCACGACCCTGCGCATGGAGACCGAGCCTAGCCCGTGAGCAGCGCGACCGCGCTTTCCCAGTTCACCGGCGACGGCGCGGGCGGCGGGAGCGGCGACGGCGGTGGCGGCGGCGGCGGCGGAGGCGGAGGCGGAGGAGGCGGCGGCGGAGGAGGCGGCGGAGGAGGAGGCGGAGGCGGCGGAGGCGGAGGAGGCGCCACTTCCTTCGTGGAGGAGAGACAGATCGTGTCCGCCTTCCGCAGATGGAGCTCGAAGAGGCCGAACTGGTTCCAGGCCAGCTGCGTCTGCGGTTTCAGGGCCGTGGGCTGCGTCTGGTAGCACACGAGCCTGCCCGTCGGATTCCGCACCTTCGTGCGCGTCTTCCCGAACCGCTCGGCAGCCGGGTTGCAGAGCGTGGTTGGACGCCGCACGGTCACGCGCACCTTCCCGCGTAGACGGTCGGTGACGAGGATGCGCCGCTGCCTGAAGCTGTCCGCGGTCGCGCTGTAGCACTTGAAGGAGTCGAGAAGCTTTAGCGGGTCCGGTCCGCGAACGAGCGGCAGCGCCTGGGAGCCGGCCGTCGCGGGTGTGCAGAGCGAGTCCGAGCGAGCGAGCGTGAGCGTCGACTTGCCGAGCCGATTCCGGACGACGACCGACCGCGCCAGCGTGCGTCGCGGCGACAGGACGTAGCAGGTGAGGTTGGCGCGGCCCGGCTTCGCCGTGCCTGCGCGAACCGGAGCACAGAGCCGCACAAGTGACGTCACCTTCGCCTTCTCGGAGCGAACCTCGTCGCGCATCGTGACGAGGTCGTGTCGCACAGGCGGCCCGGCGACGAGATAGCAGCCGAAGTCACCGAGCACCGGCGCCGCGGGCGACGACCCGGCGGCGACGGCGGCCGCAGCAATGCCGGCGACGAGGATGACGGCTCTGAGCATCCCGGGAGATTAGCCAGCTCGACTCGTGTTCAATACCGCCATGCCAGGAGCGAACGTGCCGTTCCCGCCGATGGAGGCCCAGCTCGTCCGCGAAGTCCCGCGCGACGACGACTGGCAGTACGAGCCGAAATGGGACGGGTTTCGCGGCGTGCTCGAGAACGACGGCGGCGAGCTCGCGCTCTGGAGCCGGAACGGGCGGCCGCTGCTCCGCTACTTCCCGGAACTCCGCCCGCTCGGAGACGTGCTCCCTCCCCACTCCGCGCTCGACGGCGAAATCATCATCGCGACGAAAGGGAGGCTCGAGTTCGACTCGCTCCAGATGCGGCTCCATCCCGCCGAGAGCCGGATCAACCGGCTTGCCGGCGAGATCCCGGCTGAATTCGTCGCGTTCGACCTCCTGCTGTGGAACGGCGACCCGGTCCACGAACGGCCGCTCGAGGAGCGCCGGCTCGCGCTCGAACGCCTCGCCGACGGCCTACGCCTGTCGCCGACGAGCCGCGATCCCGAGCAGGCGGAGGCCTGGCTCGACCAGCTCGATCCGCTCGGGCTGGACGGCGTCGTCTGCAAGCGTCTCGGCCTTCCCTACCTGCCGGGGTCGCGCGAGGGCGTGATGAAGGTCAAGCGGCACCGGACGGCCGACTGCGTCGTGGTCGGCCTGCGCTGGAAGGCGAAGCCGGACGCGATCGCGACCCTGCTGCTCGGGCTCTACGCCGACGACGGCCACCTCGACTACGTCGGAACGGCGGCCGTGGCTCCGAGCCGGCACGCGGAGATCGCGGAGCGGATCGTCCCGCTGCTCGAGGAGGCCCCCGAACGGCGGTTCTCGGAACCGAACCGATGGGGAACGGGCGAGCTCGAGGAGGCGGCCGTGCGTCCCGAGGTGGTCGTGGAGGTGCGCTTCGACAAGGTGCAGGGAAACCGGTTCCGCCACGGCACGCGTCTCCTTCGCTTCCGCCCCGACAAGGATCCGAAGGACTGCACCTGGCGCGAGCTGCGACCGCCGCTCGACGCCGGCGCGCTCACGGTCGAGTCGCTGCTCGCGTGAAGGTCGGGGACGCCTACGGGCGAATGCTCGCCGACGCGCTCGACGGCGTTGATCTCGTCGAGATCGTCGAGCGGGACGACGGCTTCATCACCGCCGGCATGTTCGGCCCGGCCACCTACCTCGCGCCGTTCCGGCGCTGGCCCTCGCGGCAGCGACGGGCAATGCGCCTGGCCCGTGGGCGCGTCCTCGACGTCGGCGCGGGCGGCGGCCGCGTCGCGCTGCACCTCCAGGCGCGCGGGCACGACGTCCTCGCCATCGATGTGTCGCCCGGCTCGGTCGAGGTCTGCCGCCGGCGGGGCGTCCGTGACGCGCGAGAGCTGGCGATCGAGGACGTGGACCAGACGGTCGGCACATTCGACACCGTAGTCATGTTCGGCAACAACCTCGGCCTGCTCGCTGGCAAGACGAAGGGCAGGCGCCTCCTCCGCCGGCTCGACGAGATCACGAGCGAACGCGCACGGATCCTCGGCGAGACGCTCGACCCGTACGGGACCGACGACCCGGCGCACCTCGCGTACCACGAGCGGAACCGCCGACGCGGCCGCTACGGCGGCGAGATCCGCATCCGGGTGCGGCACCGGGACATCGGGACGCCCTGGTTCCACTACGTGCTCCTCTCGCGCCCGGAGCTGGAGGACCTCCTCGACGGCACGAGGTGGCGGCTGACGCGCACGATCGACGACGACAGCCCGGTCTACATCGCCGTGCTCGAAAAGCGCTCCTCTTAATTACGCGCGCGCGACGGCTGCACCCGCTTCGGCTCGCCGGGCATCTTCGGAAAGTTCGGCGGATAGGGCGCCTCGCCGATCCCTTCGCGCTCCTCCCTCTCCACCCACTCGAGCAGGACGCGGAGATCGCATACGGCGTCGTCGATACCGGCCTGCACGTCCCCGAGCTCGGCGAAGCGGGCCGGCATCGTGGCGAGCGTGAAGTCCTCCGTCTCGGCGTCGGGGAGCTCGTCCCAGGTCACCGGCGCGGAAACGGTCGCATCACGCCGCGCCCGCACCGAGTACGCCGACGCGATCGTCCGGTCGCGGGCGTTCTGGTTGTAGTCGATGAAGATCCGCTCGCCCCGCTCCTCCTTCCACCAGGCCGTGGTCACGAGCGACGGCATCCGTCGCTCGACCTCGCGCGCGAACGCGAGCGCGCAACGGCGCACCTCCGGGAACGACCAGTTGGGCTCGATCCGGCACGCGACGTGGATGCCGCGGTTCCCCGACGTCTTCGGCCAGCCGGTGTAGCCGATCTCGGCCAGCACGTCACGCACGACGGCCGCAACGCGCTTCGCCTCGGCGAACGACGTCCCGGGCTGGGGGTCGATGTCGACGCGGAGCTCGTCCGGCCGGTCGACGTGCGCGTGCCGCGACGGCCACGGATGGAAATCGAGCGTCGCGAGGTTGACGGCCCAGATGACGTGCGCCAGCTCGGTGACGCAGAGCTCGTCCGCGTGACGGCCGGACGGGAAGCGGACGCGAACCGTGCCGAGCCAGTCCGGCCGGCTCTGCGGCACCCGCTTCTGGTAGATCGGTTCCGATTCCGCACCGTCGACGTGGCGCTTGAGCTGCGTCGGCCGGTCGTACAGCGCGCGGACGATGCCGTCCCCGACGGCGATGTAGTAGTTGGCGAGGTCGCGCTTCGTCTCGCCTCGCTCGGCAAAGAACACCTTGTCGGGGTTGGAAATGCGCACGGCGCGACCGCCGACGTCGAGCTCGATGGCTTCGGCAGCGATGGCCAAACGCTAGCGGCCATACGCCGTGGTAGGGTCGGACCGATGCGGAAGCTCGCGGCGCTCGCGCTCCTCGCCGTTCTCGCTGTGGTCGCCGCGGGCTGCGGCGGCAGCAAGAGCTCCTCCTCGACGACGTCGACGAACGCGTCGTCGTGCACAAGGGGCCAGCTCAACCTCCTCCACCCGCCCAATTTGACGGTCGCTACCGGCAACCCGGCGTACCCGCCCTGGTTCGCCGGCGGGACGAAGAGCTCGTTCTGGAAGATCTCCGACCCGAACAACGGCCAGGGCTACGAGAGCGCCGTCACGTACGCGGTCGCGAAGCAGCTCGGCTTCACGAAGCCGGAGGTCAAGTGGATCGCCGTCGCGTTCAACGACACGTACAGGCCGGGGCCGAAGAACTTCGACATCGCGATCCAGCAGATCTCGTACAACCCGCAGCGGGCGAAGGCGGCGGCGTTCAGCAACTCCTACTTCGACGAGAACCAGTCGGTCGTCGGCCTCCAGGGAACGCCGATCGCGGCCGCGAAGACGTTTTCCGACCTGAAGAAGTACAAGCTCGGCGCGCAGGTCGGCACGACGAGCTACGACTACATCGTCAACAACATCAAGCCGAACTCGAAGCCGCAGGTCTACGACGAGCTCAACGGTGCGATCACGGCGCTCAAGAACCACCAGATCGACGGGCTCGTCACCGACTTTCCGGGCGCCTACTACATCGCCGACGTGCAGCTCTCGAACGGCGTCATCGTCGGCCGCCTGCCCACCATCGGCGCCGAGGAGCACTTCGGGATCGTGCTCGAGAAGGGCAACCCGCTCGTCAGCTGCATCAACAAGGCGCTCGCGACGCTGAAGCAGGACGGGACGCTCCAGCAGCTCGAGCAGAAGTGGATCACGGGCAAGGCGAAGGCCCCCCTGATCACGCAGAGCTAGCGGCCGGCAGCCGCGGCTCGCGGATCCTCGGCGGCGCGGAGGGCGCCCGCTCCGTGACGATCGCGCTCGTCAGTACGGTCGTCTTCTTCGGCGTCGTCATCACGCTCATCGTCACGTCGCCGGGTTGGCCCGACGTGAAGGCGGCGTTCTTCGACGGCACCATCTTCAAGAACTCCTTCTCGGAGATCGCGCACGCCTTCCTGCTGAACATCCGCATCTTCCTGATCGCCGAGGCGCTGATCCTGCCCTTCGCGCTCTTCATCGCCGTGCTGCGCAGCCTGCCCGGGCCGGTGTTCTTCCCGCTGCGCGCGCTCGCGATCGCGTATACCGACCTGTTCCGCGGCGTGCCGACGATTCTCGTCATCTACATCCTCGGTTTCGGCGCGCCGGCGCTCCAGCTGCAGGGCGTGCCGATCTCGCCGCTCTTCTGGGGAATCGTCGCGCTCGTGCTCGTCTACTCGGCGTACGTGGCGGAGGTCTACCGCGCGGGGATCGAGTCCGTGCACCCCAGCCAGGACGCGGCAGCCCGTTCGCTCGGGCTCTCGCGGGCGCAGTCGCTCCGCTTCGTCATCCTCCCGCAGGCCGTCCGGCGAGTGATCCCACCGCTGCTCAACGACTTCATCGGCCTGCAGAAGGACTCGGCGCTGATCGCACTGATCGGGCCCGTGGAGGCGTTCCGGCAGTCGCAGATCGACGAGGCGGCGACGTTCAACTTCACGCCGTATCTCTGCGCGGCGCTGCTCTTCATCCTGCTCACGATTCCGCTCGCGCGCCTCACCGACTGGCTGATCGCCCGCGACCGGCGGCGCCAGCTCGCCGGAGCCCGCGCTTGACCCTTCCAACTGAGGCGCTTCGGCTCGAGCACGTCCACAAGTACTTCGGTCGCCTGGAGGTGCTTCGCGGGATCGACCTGGCGCTCGAGGAGCACGAGGTCGTGTGTCTGATCGGCGCCTCCGGCTCGGGCAAGTCGACGCTGCTCCGGTGCGTGAACCTGCTCGAGCGGATCGACGCCGGGCGCATCTTCCTCGAGGGCCGCGAGATCACCGGTCGCGGCACCGACGTCAACCGCGTCCGGCGGAGCGTGGGGATCGTCTTCCAGGCCTACAACCTCTTCCCGCACATGAGCGTGCTGCGCAACGTGACGCTCGGGCCGCGGAAGGCGCTCGGGCTGTCGAGCGAGCAGGCGGTCGCTGAGGCGGTCGGACTGCTCGAGCGCTTCGGCCTCGCGGACAAGCGGAACGAGTACCCGGACCGCCTGTCGGGCGGCCAGCAGCAGCGGGTCGCGATCGTCCGGGCGCTCGCGATGCGCCCACGGCTGATGCTGCTGGACGAGGTCACGAGCGCGCTCGACCCGGAGCTCGTCGGCGAGGTGCTCGCCGTCATCCGCGAGCTCGCCGAGGGCGGGATGACGATGCTGATCGCCACACACGAGATGGCCTTCGCCCGCGAGACCGCGAGCCGCGTCTGCTTCCTCGACCGCGGCGTGATTCTCGAGGAGGCTCCGCCGGAGCAGATCTTCACGGCGCCGCGCGAACCGCGGACACGGGAGTTCCTGCGGCGCGTGATCGAAGCAGGCCGGTTGTGACGGAGAAGGAGGGATTCGAACCCTCGAGGCAGGGATTTCCCCACCTAACGCCTTAGCAGGGCGCCGCCTTCAGCCACTCGGCCACTTCTCCTCGGACCTGCGAATGGTACCGCGGAGCTTCAGTCGTGGATGCGGGCGATCAGGTCGCCGCGGCGTAGAACCTTGACGGCGGTTCCGGCGACGCGCACGTCGAAACCCGCGTCTTTGGGGAAGAGCACCTTGTCGCCGGCGTCGATTCCTGCCGCCTCGGGGCCGACGGCGGTGACGATCCCGGAGCGGCAACCCGCGTCCTCGCTCGCAGGGATGATCAGGCCGGTCCGCGTCTCGGCCTCCTCCTCGACCGGCTCGATGACCACGTGATCGTCGAGCGGCTCGAGCGAGAGATCGATTCGCTGTGGCTCCTCGAGCATCACCCTAAATGTACTCCGGTCCATGGCGGGAGAGCCGCCCGCCGGGGGGAGGTCGGGCGGCTCTCATAGCCGGGCAGGGCCGCCCTCCGGGGGGACGGTTGGGGCGGCCCTAACCCTGCCGCGACGGCCCTAGACGAGCGGTGCGGCCATCGCGGTTGCTCCGCCGCTCTTCTGAGCGGCAGACTCGTCGCAGCCGGCGCCGCTGAGCACGGCGACGGGCGCGTTGACGTTGATCGGTGCGTTGACGGCGGTCGCCGGTGCAACGTCGACCGAGCCGACCTGCACCGTTCCGATGGAGTGGACCGCGGACTGGCTACCCGTAGCCTCTCCGCACTCCGTCGCGGTCGACGCCTGGGCGCCGCCGCTCTCCTGCTCGGCCGTGGCCGAGCCGCCGTTCGACAGCACGCTCACCGGTGCGTTGACGTTCACCGGGGCGTTGACGGCCGTAGCGGGCGCGAACACGATCTTCCCGAGCTGGATAGTGAGCAGCGAGCCGATGACTCGCTGGCCCTCGTTGCTCTGGCCCTCGTCGCTCTGGGACTCGCCGCAGTCCGCGCTGCCCTGCGAGTCCTCGTCGTTGCTGTTGTTGTCGTCTGCGGACGGTGTGCTGGTGTCGCACGCGCATGAGCTGGCGGGATGGGCGTCGGTGCCGCCGGTCTGGGCCGTGCTGCGGCCCGACGTCTCGGTCGACGCGGAGCTCTGGCCGGTGCTGTCGTCGCACCAGCACCAGCCTTCCGGCGTCGACTGCGAACCGGTATCCGAACCAGGCGAGGACGTCGACGACGCCTGAGCGCCATCGCTCCCCTGCTGGGCGCTTGAATCACCTGTCTCGCTGCCGACACTCACCGGCGCATTCGCGTTCACCGGCGCGTTGACGGCAGTCGACGGGGACACGTTGATCGAGCCGACCTGCACCGACCCGATCGAGTGCTTCGCGGTCTGCGAGCCCGAATCCGAGCCGCCCGAGGACGTCGACGACGCCGACGCGCCGCCGCTTTCCTGTTGGGCACCCGAATCACCGGTCTCGCTGCCGACACTCACCGGCGCATTCGCGTTCACTGGCGCGTTCACCGCCGTCGACGGCGACGCATTCACGGAACCGACCTGCACCGTCCCGATCGAGTGCCTCGCAGTCTGCGAACCCGTGTCCGAGCCGCCCGAGGACGTCGACGACGCCGACGCGCCGCCGCTTTCCTGCTGCGCACTCGAATCACCGGTCTCGCTGCCGACACTCACCGGCGCATTCGCGTTCACTGGCGCGTTCACCGCCGTCGACGGCGAGGCACTGGCGGAGCCGACCTGGACCGTCCCGACGGATCCCACCGCTGTCTGGTTGCCGGAACCCGAGCCGTCGTTGGCGGCCGCGTTCCCGGCGAGCCCGAGCGCGAGCAGGCTCACGCCCAACGCACAGAGGCGTTTCATCGTGTTTCCTCCTTTGCTTTTACGAAGTGCCTGGACTAGCGATCGGCGAGGCCGGCTAGCCCGGGCGCTCCAGCGCGTGGAGGAGCGGCGGCGACCGAAGAAGCTCGGGTAAGAGCCACCGGCGGCGGCTCACTTCGAAGATCGCCCAGAGGAAGCACGCCGCGAGTGCGGCGAAAATGAGTCCAGCTGCGGCCGAGCCGGCGGCCGACGCGGTCCCGGCGCCCACCGGCGCCTGCGGCTGGGGCGCGACGGGCGGCACTGCCGGCCTCGCCTCGCCGCCAGCTCTCCCGTCCGAAGCGGTCACGGGGGGCATGACCGTCGACAGGAAGCCCAAGGCCAAGCCTGAGCCTGGCGAGGAAGGCGCGACGCCTGTTGCCGTCCCGGTGGGTTCGGCAAGCCGGGTGCTGGTCGGGCCGGCCGGCTCGGACGCAAATCGAGCCGTCGGAATCGCGCTTGCGATCCCGGCGGTGGTTGCGATCGTGGTCACGATGATCCCGGGTCGCGCGTGGCGATCCGGGAAGTCCGACTGGGTAGCTGAAACGGCGGGCGTCCCGGGCGCCGGCTGGCTGCTGCTCGGCGGGCCCGGGTGCGTGGATTCGCTCGGCGCGCCCGGCACGTCAGGCGCGCTCGGCGCACTCGGCGGGCTCGCGGTCGGCGTTCCCGGCGTCTGAACGCCGGCGCTCCCGGCGGGCGTCTGAACGCGGGCGCTTCCGGCTGGAGTCTGGACGCTGCCGCTCCCGGCGGGGGTCTGAACGCCGACGTTGCCGCTCGCGGCAGGGGTCTGCGTCTGGACGCTCGCCGTCGGCGCGGGCGCGGAGGGGCTACCGGACGAGACGCCGGCGCTGGTCGTGCCGCTCGGTGTCGACGTCGACGCCGACGCGCTGACGCCGCTTGTTCCGGCGGAGGCTGACGTGCTCGCGCTCGTGTGCGTTGTGGTGACACCGGCGCTCGCGCTCGCTGAGGGCTTACTCGGCGTCGGCGCGGAAACCGTCGCATTGGCGGATGCCGTCGGCGTATTGACGGATGCGGAGGCCGCCGCGCCGCTCGATCCCGTCGAGACCGAGACGGACGCGGGCGGCGTCTGCACGCCGACTCCGGCCGACGGGAGTTGTGTCCCGTCGGCGGCCGCAGTGCCGGCGTGCGCAAGCGCGAACGCACACGTGGCGGCTGCAATCGCCAATGTCCGACCACGAATACACGCCCTCGCGCGCATTGCACGCCAATGATACGCCAATAACACCCGAAATCGCAACTGAATTTCTCGTGTAAATTGACTGACCATTCAATCAAGCAATCTGGCGCAGTATCCAACTCCCACTTCGATGTTTCAATTTTCTATCGAAGGGGAACTGCTCAAGGTTCGGCTGCGGCGCAGCGCGTCGCCTCCGCAGCCCCCTCCGATCGCGTCTACGCTTAGGGAGAACGGCCGCGGAGGGGTGGCAGAGCGGTCGAATGCGGCGGTCTCGAAAACCGTTTCGGGCCTCTGGGTCCGACGAGGGTTCAAATCCCTCCCCCTCCGCCTCACCCCGTCGGATCGCCCCCCACGATGCCGGCTTTCCGGTTGTCTACCGACAAAGTGCCGCATCGCACACCGGTAGACGCCGCACCTTGTTCGCACCTGGCTGCTACTCGCGCGTATCCATGCGGATGGCGCAGGATCGCACGCCGATCGCACGCCCTCAGGAAGGGCTGCGCAGGCAGTCGTCGCGAATTTGCTGACTTGCGCGTGCAGAGGTAGATGTGCCGTGTGGCCGCGTCGCAAGGGCAGCGTGCCCGCCCCGAGGGGATCGTCAAGCGCCACCGGCGCCAGTGTGGTCGTCATGTGGGCGCGAACTGCGACTGCAGCCCGGGCTACCAGGCACAGGCGTGGTCGCCAGTCGACCGCAAGACGATCCGCAGAACGTTCTCCACGTTGGCCGACGCCCGAGCCTGGCGCGCTGAAACCCAGGCGGCCATGCGCCTGGGAACGCTGCGCGCCCCAAGTCGAACCGCCCTCACCGAGGCCGCTGCGGAGTGGTTGACCGCCGCCCACAATGGCGTTGTCCGCACTCGATCGGGTGAGCGCTACAAGCCCTCGGCGCTTCGCGCCTACGAGCAAGCACTCCGCACACGCATCCTGCCCACGCTTGGACATCTGAAGCTGTCCGCGGTCAGCCGGCCGCTGATCCAACACCTCGTCGACCACCTGGTCGCCGAGCACCTCGCCCCCTCGACAGTCCGCAACGCGATCCTGCCGCTCCGCGCCATCTACCGGCGCGCGTACACCCGCTCCCAAATACCGACCAACCCAACCCTCGGACTACGACTTCCCGCCGTCACCGCACGCCGAGAACGCGTCGCCCGCCCCGCCGAAGCCCGTGCACTCCTCCGCGCGCTCCCACAGGCTGACCGTGCTCTATGGGCGACCGCCCTCTATGCCGGCCTGCGCCGCGGCGAACTGCAGGCGCTCCGCTGGCAGGACATCGACTTCACCGCCGGCCTGATCCGCGTCGAACGAGGCTGGGACGCAAAAGCCGGACCGATCGAACCGAAAAGCCGCGCCGGCCGCCGGCGCGTCCCACTCGCCCGGCCGCTCCGGAGCCACCTCGTAGCCCACCGGCTTCTCTCGCAAGAGAGCAGCCCCGGTTCTCTTGTCTTCGGACACGGCGATGCCGCCTTCTCCGAAAAGACAATCCGCCGCGCCCGAGCGGCCTGGAAACACGCGAACCTCAACGGACTCGGCCTGCACGAATGCCGCCACACCTACGCCGCCTACATGATCGCCGCCGGCGTCAACGCCAAAGCCCTCAGCACCTACATGGGCCACTCAAGCATCACCGTCACCCTCGACCGCTACGGACACCTCATGCCAGGAAACGAACAACAAGCAGCCAACATGCTGACCAACTACCTCAACTCGCCCGACGCCCACTAACCACACAGCCCAGTGAGGTCTGGTAGCCGCAGGCTAGGTAGGTTCGACTCCTGCGCCGCTCCGCTGACAGGAAATCGCTGCACATCGCGAATCCCGGACCGGCCGACTGCGGTTTCGCTCAGGTTGCTCGTCGAAACGGTCCGCGATCGCGTGACCGGCCGGGAGCGAATCCGCAGCCTCGCGTGGCTGGGGCCGCTCGGCGCGTTCAA
Source organism: Actinomycetota bacterium (assembly GCA_046732435.1). Lineage (GTDB taxonomy): Bacteria > Actinomycetota > Thermoleophilia > Gaiellales > Gaiellaceae > JALZFG01. The sequence goes on along the minus strand of JBKPNC010000165.1, from coordinate 165 downwards.
GTCGCTCGAGGACGTTCGTGCGCTGTTCACCGAGCTAGGCGGGGCCGGTGCAGCAGAGACGCCGGCGTTTACGGCCGTTTTCGCAGGTCCTGCCATCTCTGCCGGCCTCGCCGAGCTCGCCGCGACGGACGATGTCGTGAGGCGGGTCCTCGCGAGCGGCGACGG
>JBKPNC010000164.1:0-35700 GCA_046732435.1 Actinomycetota bacterium | reverse complement strand
CGTCGACCGCGACAGATTCACCGGCCCCGTCACACCCGACGCCTCATTCACGAAGAACGGCGGCACCTGACCAAAGAACGCCGACGCCAACGCCGGATACGTCGCCGGCAACCAGAACGCATAGAACGGGCCGTAATACGGATGCGACGTATTCCGCACATAGGTCAGGAACTTCAGCTGCGGAGCGAGCGAGCCGACGCCCGAAATGTCGTTCGAGGCGCCGGAGTTCCGCGCGATCGCCCAGTCGACCCGCGCCGCCGGCATCGGCGCATCACCCGAATCCAACGAACCGTTCGACAACAGCGTCTGCTGCGGACGCTCCGGATCGAACGGGCCAAGCGTCGGATTCGTGAAGTTCTGCCACACCCGCGAGAACGGACCGAACGGGTCCAGGTTCCCGCAGTCGTCGACCGTGTCGACGAACGCGGTCGAGTTATGCGGACACGCCGACTGCGCGCCGTGCGTCTCCAGGCCGGCCCCCGCCCCGGCAGGGGAGAACTCGTCGTGGATGTCCCAGTGATTCGCCGGGTTCGGATCCAGCGGATCCTGGAAGGTCGCCATCGCATTCGCGAGCTTTGCCCAGTCGTTCGGCATCGTGATCGACGAGCCGAGGCCGAGCTCGCCGTAGTCCGACAGGAGCGGAATCGTCCCGTTCACCAGCACCTGCAGCTCGTTGCCCACGCCGCCGGCGACGTCCGTCGTGCCGCCCCGCGTCACGCTCAGCGACGCCTGGTTGATGTTCATCCAGCCGACGTTGAAGTCGTGCTTCAGCGTGATCACCTCGGGCACGTTCGAGAAGGGGGACCCGGAGGCGAGGCTGAGGTTCGCCGTCACCACCAGCTTGAACTGCGCTAAGCCGGCCTTCTCCGACACGACCGTCGCGGCCACGCACGGCGAACCGTCGAACGAGCGGAAGAACATCGAGACCGTTCCCGGCTCCAGCTGCGGCTTGACCACGTTCGGATCACCGGACCAGTCGACAAGCAGGACGTCGACGAACGTGACGCCGAACTGCGCCGACTGCGCCAGCTGCTGGCGCTGCGCCACACCCAAGCCCCGGAAGACGTCCGGGTCGCACTTGACGAGACGGACTTCCTCTCCCCGCCACGCGAGGTACGGCAAGTTCGTCAACTGCGGATCGGGCTGTGTGTCGGCCAGTGCCGGAGCAGCGAAGAACGCCGAGGCCGCAAGCGCGACGAGCGCTGCAAGCCCCAGCTTGAAACGGTGTGGAACGGTCATCGGCCCCTCCTTGGGCGTCCCGCGATTGGGCTGGGTGAACCGGCCGCCAGATCATAGTGCGAACGAGCCCGCTTCTCAAGCTGAAATCCCTTGTTATCTGCGGGATTCTGGGCTCGGAGCTGCCTCGTCTTCCGGCAAATCCTCGCGAAGCATCCCAAAGAGCACACCGTCGACCCACTCGCCGTGGCGCCAGTACGCCCGCCGGCGGACGCCCTCGCGGACGAATCCGGCCCGTTCCGCATGCCGGATCGCGCGGTCGTTGAAGCCGTAGCACTCGAGCTGCAATCGGTGGTAGTCGAGGTCGACGAGCAAGTGGCGCTGGAGGAGCCGCGCGGCCGCGTCGGCCAGTCGGCGGCCGCGAAAGCCCGGGTGAATCGCGAGGCCGCCGAGGTTCGCGATGCGGCTCCGCCGGTTGGCGAGGTCGAAACCCAGCACGCCGGCAGGAGGCCAGCGACCGTCGTCCTCGACCTCGATCACGAATCGCCCGCACTCGCCGGGGAGCTCCTGCGAGCGGCGGATCTCGGCCAGGAGCCCATCACGGTCCCGGGGCCGCACGGCGGCGAGGTACGGCTCGACGTCCGCAGCGGTGAACAGCTCCACGAAGAAGTCGACATCCTCCTCGGCGGCGCGCCGCAGCCGTAGCCCTCCCCGGGGATCGAGAACCAGCGTCACGCGCCGCTCGGTCACGGACCCGGGGCGGCGGGGGCCGCCTCCCGTCGAGGCAGGCGCACCGCGCCGGAGCCGAGAGCAACGCCGCCGAGGACAAGGACGAAGCCCCCGATGACGCCGGCCGTCACCGGCTCGTCGAGCAGCGTCGCCCCGTACACGATCGCAGTGGCGGGCATCAGGTACGTGACCAGGCTCGTCCTCGTGGCGCCGTGCAGCCGGAGCAGGCGGTAGAGGATGAGCTGCGCAAGCGCGGTGCCGAGCACGGCGAGCGCGAGAACGGACGCGATCGCCTTCCAGCCCGGGACGGTCGCCGGCGACGCCGCGATCCCGAAGGGCAGCAACATGAGCGCGCCGGCGAGCATGGACGCGGTCGCCAGCACGGGACCGCTCACCGAGGAGACGTGTAGCTGCGCGTACAGGCCCGATGCGGCGTAGGACAGCGAGGCGGCCACGACGGCGAGGGTGCCGGCGATTGCCCACGCGCCTGTGCCCGGCTGCCCCCCGGCCAGGACGGCGACGCCGACGAGGCCGAGGACGATCCCGGCCAGGCGTGACCCACTCGCCCGCTCGCTCGGCCGGTAGCGGATCGCAAGCAGCGTGACGAAGATCGGCACGGTCGCGTTGGCGATCGCGGCGACCTCCGAGTCGATGTGCTGCTCGCCCCACGCGATCAGCGTGAACGGCAGCGCCGCGTTGATGACGCCGAGGACAAGGCCGGGCCGCCACGCCCGACGGAGCTCCTTCACCGCCGTCCGGTAACCACTGCGGGCCAGCAGGAATCCGAGGAGCAGCACGGACGCGATCACGAGGCGAGCCGCCATCATCGTCGTCGGCGCGATCTCGTCCACGGCGACCTTGATGAAGAGGTACGAGGCGCCCCAGATCGCGGCGAGCGTCAGCAGCAGCGGTGGGTAAGACCGAGTCACGCGACGTGCGGTAGAACGCATCTTTGCTCCTCCGGCTTCCCCGGTAGACTCGGCTTCTTGACGGAGGTCGCCGAGCAGCCGCTTCACCGCGCGCTCGGGCTCACGGACGGCGAGCTCGAGCGCATCACGGGGCTGATGGGGCGAACACCGAACGAGTTCGAGCTCGGCGTCTTCTCGCTGTTGTGGTCGGAGCACTGCGGGTACAAGCACTCGGCGCTCCTGCTGCGCCGGCTTCCCACGAGCGGGCCGCACGTGCTCCAGGGGCCGGGCGAGAACGCCGGCGTGGTCGACCTCGGCGACGGCGAGGCCGTCGCGTTCAAGGTCGAGAGCCACAACCATCCGAGCGCGGTGGAGCCGTTCCAGGGCGCCGCCACCGGCGTAGGCGGCATCCTCCGTGACGTCGTGGCCATGGGGGCGCGCCCGGTCGCGCTGCTCGACGGTCTGCGCTTCGACGAGCCCGGCTGGGCCTTCGACCGCGCCGTCGCGGGCATCGGCGCCTACGGCAACTCGGTCGGCGTCGCGACCGTCGGCGGTGACACCGTCTTCGATGTTGTCTACACTGACAACTGCCTGGTGAACGCCATGTGCGTCGGCCTGCTGCCGTCGGTGCGCGTGACGCGGGCGCGCGGCAGCCGGCCGGGCGACGTCGTCGTCCTCTTCGGCGCGACGACGGGCCGCGACGGCATCGGCGGGGCGAGCGTGCTCGCCAGCCAGGAGCTCGGAGAAGGGGACGAGGAGAAGCGGCCCTCGGTGCAGGTGGGGGATCCCTTCACCGGCAACAAGCTGATCGAGGCGAGCCTCGAGCTCGTCGAGCGCGGCCTCGTCCGCTCGCTCCAGGACCTGGGCGCCGCAGGCCTCGCCTCGTCGCTGGCGGAGATGGCCCGCGACGGCCTCGGCGTCGACGTCCACCTCGACCGTGTTCCGCTCCGCGAGGCGGAGATGGAGCCGTGGGAGATCATGCTCTCGGAGAGCCAGGAGCGCATGACCGCCGCGGCTCCGGCAACCGCGCTGGCAGAGATCCAGACCGTCTGCGCCCGCTGGGAGCTCTCCTGCGCCCCCGTCGGCGAGTTCACCGACGCCGGCCGCCTGCGCGCGCTGGACGGCGGCGAGGTGGTTGGCGACATCCCGGCGCGGCTGCTCACCGAGGAGTGTCCGCGGTACCGCGTCGCTGCGGAGCCCCCGGCGGCGCCCGAACCGCCGGCCCCGACCCGGGCGCCCGCGAGCGAGGCTGCCCTCGCCGCGCTGATCGGCTCGCCCAACGTCCGCAGCCGGGCCTGGATCTACCGCCGCTACGACCACCTCGTCGGCTCGCGCACCGTCCGCCGGCCCGGGCTCGACGCTGCGGTCCTTCGCCTACGCCCGTCGCTCCGTGGGCTGGCGGTCTCGCTGGACGGCTCCGGGCGGATCTGCCGGCTCGCGCCGCGAACGGGCGGCGCCGCGGCGGTGATCGAGGCGGCCCGTAACGTCGCGTGCAGCGGCGGCCGCCCGCTGGCCGTGACGGACTGCCTCAACTTCGGGAACCCGGAGCGACCCGAGGTCGCCTGGGAGCTCGTAGAGACGATCGAGGGGATGGCGTCGGCGTGCGAGGCGCTCGGTCTTCCGGTCGTCTCGGGCAACGTGTCGCTGTACAACGAGACCGCCGGGCGGCGCATCCACCCGACTCCGGTCGTCGGGTGTGTGGGGCTCGTGTCCGACGTGCGCGCGATTCCCAGCGCCTGGCGCGAGGGTGACGTCGTCCTGCTCGCCGGATCGCCGCGGCTCTCCCTCGAGGGGTCGGAGTACCAGGCGCTCTACAGCGAGATCGGCGGCGCGCCGGCGCCGCTCGATCTCGAGGCCGAGGCGGCGCTCGTCGAGTTCCTCTGGCGCGCCGCGCCCCTGCTTTCGCTGGCGCACGACGCGGCCGAGGGCGGGCTGGGCGTCGCCTGCGCCGAGGCGGCGATCGCGAGCGGGATCGGCGCCGAGCTCGACCTGCCCTCCGATCCGGTGGGGCTCTTCGGCGAGGTTGGAGGCCAGGCGATTGTCGCGTGCGCGCCCTCGAACGTCGATCGCCTGCCGCAGACGGTGCCGATGCGGAGGCTGGGCGTCGTCGGCGGCGACCGGCTGGGCGGCGTGCCGCTCGTCGAGCTCCGGAAGGCGTGGAACACCTGATGTGCGGCGTCTTCGGGATCAGATCGACCGAGCGCGACGTAGCCAGGCTCGCGTACTTCGGCCTCTTCGCGCTCCAGCATCGCGGACAGGAGTCGGCGGGCATCGCCGTGGCGGACGGCGGGCGGCTCACCGCGCTGCGTGAGCTCGGGCTCGTGACGCAGGTGTTCGACGAGCACAAGCTCCACGGCCTCCGCGGACAGCTCGCGATCGGCCATACGCGCTACTCGACGACCGGCTCGACGCAGTGGGCAAACGCGCAACCGCTCATCCAGCACGGGAGCGCGCGCACGGTCGCCCTTGGCCACAACGGCAATCTCACCAACGCCGACGACCTCCGTCTCGAGCTCCGCGAGCGCGGCATCCGCCTGCAGTCGTCGTCGGACTCCGAGGTCATCGGCGCGCTGATCGCCAACGATCCGGCGCCGCTCGAGGATGCCGTCGCCGCCACGATGGGGCGGCTGGAGGGCGCCTACTCCGTCACGGCGCTCAGCGAGGGCGCGCTGGTCGCCTTCCGTGACGCATACGGCTTCCGGCCGCTCTGTCTCGGCCGGCTCGGGTCCGACTGGGTGGTCGCTTCGGAGACCTGCGCGCTCGACCTCGTCGGCGCGGAGTTCGAGCGGGAGCTGGAGCCCGGCGAGCTCGCCGTCATCGACGAAGGCGGTTGCAGGACCAGGCGCGCGCTCGGGGCGACGAACGGTGCGCTCTGCCTGTTCGAGTTCTTCTATCTCGCCCGACCCGATTCGCGGCTGGCTGGCGTCGAGGTGCACGCGGCCCGCGTTCGCATGGGAGAGCGGCTCGCCGCCGAGGCTCCGGTCGAGGCCGACCTGGTGATGTCGATTCCGGACTCGGGCACCCCCGCCGCGATCGGGTTCTCGCGCGCGACCGGGATCCCGTTCAGCGAGGGGCTTGTCAAGAACCGCTACGTCGGCCGCACGTTCATCCAGCCCGACCAGGCGCTGCGGGAGCAGGGCATCCGTCTCAAGTACAACCCGCTCGCGGATCTGGCCGGTCGTCGCATCGTCGTCGTCGACGACTCGATCGTCCGCGGCAACACGATGCGTCAGCTCGTGAGCATGCTGCTCGAGGCCGGCGCCGCGGAGGTGCACGTGCGGATCTCGTCGCCTCCGGTGGTCGGGCCGTGCTTCTACGGGATCGACTTCGCCGACGAGAGCGAGCTCGTCGCCGCGAGGGCGACGGTCGAGGACGTCCAGCGCATCATCGGCGCGACCTCCCTCGCCCACCTGTCGCTGGCGGGGCTCATCGCCTCGACCCAGCTTCCCGCTTCCGGGCTCTGCACCGGCTGCCTGACGAGGCGCTATCCGACGGCGATCCCGGAGGCGGCCGCGAAGCACCGCTTCGAGCCCGCCCACGCGTAAACTCCCCGCGCCACGTCGTCGACGAAACGGAGGGGAGAGATGAACGGGCGCCTTGGCGTCGTCGTGCTGCTGATCGCGCTCGCTGCAGCGCTTTCGTTGATCGGGGCTGCTGCCCGACCGGCTCCGGCCCAACCCGCGAAGGGCTGCCACCACAAATGTCCACCGCCTCCGCCACCCACATCAGGGTGCGGCACGAAGACCGGGCCGCCGGCGACGTACGCGCACGTCATCTGGATCTGGATGGAAAACCGCGGTTACGGCCAGATCATTGGCAGCTCGGCCGCGCCGTACATCAACTCGCTCGCGCAGGGCTGCGGCCTGGCGACGAACTACAGCGCCGTCACGCACCCGTCGCTGCCGAACTACATCGCCGCGACGTCCGGCAACACGTGGGGGATCAGCGACGACAACCCGCCGTCGTCCCACCCGCTCGGTGTCAACAGCATCTTCCAGCAGGCCGGCTCAGCCGGAAGCTACGAGGAGAGCATGCCGTCGAACTGCGCGCTCTTCAGCTCCGGCACGTACGCCGTCAAGCACAACCCCGAGGCGTACTACACGAACATCCGCACCGCCTGTGCGAGCGACGACGTTCCGATGGGGACGACGGCGAGCGGTGCGTTTGCAAGCGCGCTCGCAGCGGGAACCTTGCCGGCGTTCAGTTTCGTGACGCCGAATCTGTGCAACGACATGCACGACTGCTCGATTCAGACCGGCGACGCCTGGCTCCAGAGCTGGGTGCCGAAGATTTTCGCCAGTCCGTCCTACCAGGCAGGGAACACCGTCCTGGTCGTCACGTGGGACGAGGACGACGGCCACAGCGGGAATCACGTCGCGACGATCGTCGCCTCGCCGTACACGGCACCGGGAACGCAGAGCGCGGCTGCCTTCACGCACTACTCGCTGCTTCGCACGACCGAAGAGCTGCTCGGCATCCCGACCTTCCTCGGAAACGCGGCCTCGGCCGCGAGCATGCGGTCCGCGTTCGGGCTGTGAGGCAGTGGCATCGCCACCGCCGAAAGTCCTTGGACTTTCGGCGGAAGCGCTATTGCTCGAGTACGCGGCTCGCCTTCGCGATCCCCCGGCTGAGCATGTAGCCGAACGTCAGCACGACCGTCAGGACGGCGAAGAGCGAGGCGCCGACGGCGTCGCTGATCACCCAGAGGAGGAAGATCACGAACCAGACGAGCACGAAGATCGCGAGCTCGGCATTGCCCGGTATCGGCATGCGCGCCACCGGAGCCATGTACCCGTACGAGGGAGGGGTGGGCGGCTGCGGTGTCTCGTCGGGAGGGGTCGCCATGCCGTTTCCTTCGCCTCCGGAGCGGCGGCTCCTCCCGGGCGTCGGAGGCCGGCTCTAGACTCGCGGGGCTGACCGAAAAGGGGATCACCTACGAGGACGCCGGCGTATCGCTGCGCACGGCCGCGGACGTGGTCGAGCGCCTGCAAGCAGCGCTCGAGTCGACACGCACCGCAGCCGTCGCCGGCGAGATCGGCGGCTTTGCCGCGCTCTACGCGCTGGACGACGCCACGCTGCTGGCCGCCTCGACGGACAGCGTCGGCTCGAAGCTGATGCTCGCGCGGCGCGCCGGCCGGCTGCGCTGGGCCGGGGAGGATCTCGCAGCGCACTGCATCAACGACGTGGTGACGACCGGCGCTCGCCCCCTGTTCCTGCTCGACTACGTGGCCGCGGCGACCATCGACGTCGAGCAGGTCGCCGAGCTGGTCGAGGGCGCCGCGGCGGTGTGCCGCCGAGCGGGTTGCGCCCTCGTCGGCGGCGAGACGGCCGAGCTCCCCGGCATCTACCGGGACGAGGAGATCGACTTCGCCGGCACGTGCGTGGGTGTCGTCGAGCGCGCCCGCCTGATCGACGGTTCTCGCGTGGAGGCAGGCGACGTCGTCGTCGGTCTGCCGTCCTCCGGGCTCCATGCGAACGGGTTCACCCTCGTCCGGCGCCTCCTCGGCGAGGACGACTTCGATCCGGAACTGCTCCTGCCGCCCACGCGGCTCTACCTGGACGCGGTCGAGCGGCTGCGGGAGCAGACCGACGTCCGCGCGCTCGCCCACGTGACCGGCGGCGGCATCCTCGGCAACCTCTCCCGCGTGCTGCCCGCGGGCCTTGCCGCCGACATCGATTGGGAGGCGTGGGAGCGCCCGCGCGTCTACGACTGGCTGGCCGAGCGCGGCCTCGAGGAGAGCGAGCTTCGCCGCGTCTTCAACTGCGGCATCGGCATGTGCGCGGTCGTGCCGGCCGCCGCTCCGCCGGGATCGCAGGCGATCGGGAGGATCGTGGAGGCGTGATCGGGGTGCTCGTCTCCGGCGAGGGAACCAACCTCCAGGCCCTGATCGACGCAGGGCTTCCGATCGCCGGCGTCATCTCCAGCAAGCCCGGCGTCCGCGCGCTCGAGCGGGCGGAGGCGGCGGGGATCGAGACCGCGGTGTTCCACCTCGACGATTTTCCGACCCGGGACGATCGCGATGCCGCGATGGCCGACTGGCTCGAGCGGCGACGGGTCGACCTCGTCGTCTGCGCCGGCTTCATGTACCTGCTTCGACGGCCCTTCCTCGACCGGTTTGCGGGCCGGATCGTCAACACGCACGCCGGCCGCCTCCCCGACTTCCCCGGAATGCACCCCGTCGAGGACGCGCTCGCAGCGGGGGTAAAGGAGACCGCGGCGACCGTCTTCTTCGTCGACGACGGCGTGGACACCGGGCCGGTGATCGCGAGCGAAACGGTTCCGGTACTCGACGGTGATACCGCCGAAAGCCTTCGCCGCCGCGTCCAGGCGGTGGAGCACCGGATCCTCCCCGAGGTGGTGAGGGAGCTGTGCGAGCGCTGATCTCGGTCTGGGACAAGGACGGCCTCGACCGGCTCGCGACCGGGCTTGCCGCGCTCGGGTGGGAGCTCGTCGCGAGCGGCGGCACCGCCGCCTACCTCGAGGAGCTCGGCGTCGCGGTCACGCCTGTCGAGGAGCTTACGGAGGTGCCGGAGCTCCTCGGAGGCCGCGTGAAGACGCTTCATCCCGCCGTCCACGCGGGCATCCTGGCGCGCCGCGACTCGGACGACGACGTCGCCGCACTCGACGAGCACCGGATCGAGCCATTCGATCTCGTCTGCGTCAACCTCTATCCGTTCTCTCGCGCGCGCGAGGTCGAGATGATCGACGTCGGTGGCCCGGCCATGCTCCGCGCGGCCGCGAAGAACTACGCATACGTCACCGCCGTGTCGAGCCCCGAGCAGTACGACAGCGTTCTCGAAGAATGTCGCGCCGGCGGCGTGTCACCGGCGACGCGCCGCCGTCTCGCCGCCGAGGCCTTCGCGCACACGGCGGCGTACGACGCGGCGATCGCCGGCTGGCTCGAGGACGAGGCCCTGCCCGAGCATCTGACGCTCGCCTACGACCGGCAGCTCGACCTCGCCTACGGCGAGAACCCGCATCAGCGCGCCGCCTACTACGCCGAGCGCGGGAGCACCGCACACCTGCTCGCCGGGATCGATCAGCTGCACGGGAAGCCGCTCTCGTACAACAACCTCCTTGATCTGACGGCCGCGCGCCTGGTGCTCCGCGAGCTCGACGGCCCGGCGTGCGTGATCGTGAAGCACGGCAATGCGGCCGGCGCGGCCGAGGCAGATACCGCCGCGGACGCCTACGAGCGGGCCCTCGCCGGCGATCCGCTCTCGGCCTACGGCGGCGTCATCGCGTTCGACGCACCGCTGACCGGTCCGCTTGGCGAGCGGGTGGCCGAGGAGTTCGTCGAAGTGCTGCTGGCGCCCGACTACGACGAGGAAACACTGGCGTCGCTCGAGCGGAAACCGACTACGAGGATCCTTCGCGGGGGCGAAGCGCTCGACGCCGGGCTTACCTACCGCGGCGTGCCCGGCGGCCTGCTCGTGCAGGAGCGCGACGCCGAGATCGACGAGCGCGAGGGGATGGAGGTGGTCTGCGGCGCCGTCACGGACGAGCAGTGGCAAGACCTCCTCTTCGCCTGGCGCGTCTGCAAGCACGTGACGTCCAACGCGATCGTCGTCGCGAAGAACCGGATGACCTACGGGATCGGCGGCGGCCAGCAGAGTCGGGTCGACGCCGTCCGCCTTGCCCTCGACAAGGCGAAGGAGCGCGTCCACGACCTCCGCGGCGCCGTCCTCGCATCGGACGCGTTCTTCCCGTTCGCCGACGGTCCCGGTCTGGCGCTCGAGGCGGGCGTCCGAGCCGTCATCCAGCCCGGCGGGTCGAAGCGCGACGGCGAGGTGATCGAGGCCGTGCGGCGGGCCGGAGCGGCGATGGTCTTCACCCGCCGCCGCCACTTCCGCCACTAGTCAGTTCCCGCGGAAATGCCTAGTACCCTTGGCCGCGGAATGGCCCGGACATACCCGACAGTACTCGAGCTCGTGGGCGACACGCCGCTCGTCCGGCTGCAGCGGATCGTCCCCGAAGGGGCCGCCACCGTGGTTTGCAAGCTCGAGTACCTGAACCCCGGCGGCTCGGTGAAGGACCGCATCGGCATCACGCTGATCGAGGCCGCCGAGCGCGAGGGGAAGCTCCGGCCGGGCGGGACGATCGTCGAGCCGACCTCCGGGAATACCGGCACCGGCCTCGCGATCGCGGCGGCGTTGAAGGGCTACCGATGCATCTTCGTCATGCCGGACAAGATGAGCCAGGAGAAGATCTCCCTCCTGCGCGCATATGGCGCCGAGGTAGTGATCTGTCCGTACGCCGTCGAGGCCGACTCGCCGGAGAGCTACTACTCGGTCTCCGACCGGCTTGCCGAGGAGATTCCCGGCGCGTACAAGCCGGATCAGTACACGAACGAGGCGAACCCCCGCGCGCACTACGAGACGACGGGACCCGAAATCTGGGAGCAGACCGGCGGGGAGCTGGATGCCCTGGTCATCGGCGTCGGCACCGGGGGAACGATCAGCGGCATCGGCCACTATCTTCGGGACCAGCGCCCCGAGGTTCTGATCGTCGGCGCCGATCCCGAAGGCTCGATCTACACCGCGGGCGAGGAGCGGATGCATCCCTACCTGGTCGAAGGCGTCGGCGAGGACTTCTACCCCAAGACCTTCGACCGTGCGATCGTCGACCGCTGGGTGACGGTCTCCGACCGCGACTCGTTCGTGACCGCCCGGCGGATGGCGCGCGAAGAGGGGCTCCTCATCGGCGGGTCAGGCGGCACCGCCGTGCACGCGGCGATCGAGGTCGCAAAGGAGCTCGGCGAAGGGAAGCTCGTCGTCACGCTCGTCCCCGACACCGGACGCGCCTACCTCTCGAAGTTCTACGACGACAACTACATGATCGACCACGGGTTCCTCGAGCGGCAGGCGCAGGCGCCGACCGTCGAGGAGGTCCTCGACTCGAAGCGTCGCGAGGAGCCGGAGCTGCCCGACCTCGTGACCATCGACTCCCACCAGAAGGTCGGCCAGGCGATCGAGCTCATGCAGCGATACTCGATCTCGCAGCTGCCCGTCGTCCGCCAGGAGCAGGCCGACTCGCTGGCGGACATCATCGGCTCGCTCCAGGAGCGCGGGCTCCTCGACCGCATCTTCCGCAACCCGGACGCGCTCGGCGAGGACGTCGCGGCAGCAATGCAACCACCGCTCCGCGTCGTCGACCTGCGCGACTCGGTCGACGAGGTCTTCTCCGACCTGTCCGGCGGCAGTCCCGCGGTCGTGGTCGCCGACAACGGCCGGCCCGCCGGGATGCTCACTCGCGCGGACCTCCTCGAGTACCTCGCGCACCATCGCGCGAACGGCGCGGGCTGACCGCCGCGGCCGGCGAGGCTCTTCTGCATTACAAACTGTTATGCTATGAGCATGGCGCAGCTCGTTACGCGCTTGAGCGACCAGCTACTCGCCGAGATCGATGCACTGGTCGCCGATGGAGCGGTGGCCAGCCGCTCCGAAGCCGTCCGGCTAGGGCTCGAACGCCTGGTCGACCAGTATCGACGCCAGCTGGTTGGGGCGGCCATCGTGGACGCGTATCGTGACCGGCCTCAGAGCGATGACGAGCTGGCCGGGTTGGACGAGGCCACGCGCGCCCTCGTAGCCGAAGAGCCGTGGTGAGGCTCCCCGGTCAGGGAGAGATCTGGTGGGCCGAGGCAGAGGGAATGCGGCGTCCGGTCCTCGTCGTGACGCGATTGGAAGCGATGCCCGTGCTCACCGGTGTCGTCGTTGCCCCGGTCACGCGTACGGTGCGCGGGATTCCGACTGAGATCTCTCTCGGCAAGGACGAGGGACTGCCGGTCGAATGCGCGGCCTCGTTCGACAATCTGCAGCGCATTCGCCGATCGTCCCTCGCAGAGTGGGCTGGTGACCTCGGCTTGCGGCGTGACCGGATCTGCTCGGCACTGCGGGCTCTCGCAGACTGCTGATCAGGGAAACCCGGTTTCGGCCCGCGTTCTCTAGTTACCGTTCGCCTGCGCGCGACGGCGGCGTGCCGCGACCTGGGCGAGCGCCTCCTGCGCGGTCTCGAGCAGGCGCGCGAGCAGGCGGAGGCGGGCCGGCTCGGACCGCAGCTCGAGGAGCCGCTGCTTCATCTCCGGGCCGAAATCGATGCGGGCCGCGACGCCGAACGACAGCTGGTCCTCGCCGAGCTCGTCGGGCTCCGAGCCTGCCAGCTCGGCGACGCTCCGGTAGAGCCGCCGGACGCGGTCGGCTTCCTCCGGAACCGGCTCGTCCTCGTCGTCCTCCACGGACTCGACCTCCGCCGTCTGGAACGTCCGCCCCGACGTCCGCTCGAGCACGCGAAACCGTTCGCCGCCGAGGACGACGATATTGAGGCGCCCGTCGTCGAACCGCTCGACGACCTCGACGACCCGCGCGCGGGTGCCGAGCTCGCGGACGCCCCGGTCATCCGCGAACAGGAGACCGAACTCGCCGTCCTCGTCCACGCACTCTCCGATCAGCTCCCGGTAGCGCGGCTCGAAGATGTGCAAGGGCACCAACTCGCCGGGCAGCAGCACGATCTCGAGCGGAAACAGGCCGAGCTCGCCCACGCCGGAAGGGTAGGGCCAACTACTATCGAGCCGTGGTGGCGGAGCGGTTGCAGGAGCTTCTGCGCGGGGCGTTTCCGGACGCCGACGTGCTACGGGTCGACGACCGCACCGGTGGCGGCGACCACTTCCAGGTGACAGTTCGCAGCTCCCGCTTCGACGGGCTCCCGCTGGTCGACCAGCACCGGCTCGTGTACGCGGCGCTCGCCGAACCGCTCGCCGACGGCAGCATCCACGAGCTCAGAATCTCGACGAAAGGAACCGCATGAACCAGCTGCACAACCGGATCCGTGACGTCATCGAGAACGAGGACGTCGCGGTCTTCATGAAGGGCCGCCCCGACCTCGTGATGTGCGGGAACTCCGCGCGGGCGCTCGAGGCGCTGCGCGCGGCCGGCGCCTCCTTCACGGCCGTTGACGTGCTTCCCGATCCGCGGATCCGCCAGGAACTGTCTGTGGTGTCGGGCTGGCCGACGATCCCCCAGGTCTTCATCCGCGGCGAGCTCGTCGGCGGAGCTGACATCGTCGAGGAGCTGCAGGCGAGCGGGGAGCTGCAGGCGAAGCTCGAGAGCGCGATCGGGCCCGACTACGGCGGCGATCGCGAAGAGCGCGTTACCTCGGTGCTCGTCGCCGCTTGAGCCGGGAGGTGACGCAGGAGCAGGCGCGCCGCGTCGCCGTGCGCGCCCAGCTTCTCGACGGATCGGCGGCAACGGCGCTCGACACGGTTCGGCAGCTCGGCTTTCTGCAGATGGACCCGATCGCGGCTGTGGCGACGCCGCAGCAGCTCGTGCTCTGGAGCCGGCTCGGCTCGTACGACCGGGCGGAGCTCGACCGGCTGCTCTGGGAAGACAAGAGCCTCTTCGAGTGGAACGCGTTCATCTGGCCGATCGAGGACCTGCCGCTGATCCGGGCACGAATGCGCGAGCCCTGGAGTCACCTGAAGCGGGATCGGTGGGCCAAGGAGTTCCTGCAGGAGCAGGCGGGGCTTCGCCGGTACGTCCTCCGCGAGCTGGAATGCCGTGGGCCGCTGCTCTCGCGGGAGCTCGAACACGAGGCGGCTCGTACCGAAGAGCGCCATACCTGGTGGGGAACCCGGGTGCAGCTGATCTGGATGCTGGAGCTCCTCCACCGCCGCGGGAAGATCGCGATCGTCGGCCGCAGAGCCGGCCAGCGCCTGTGGGACCTGGCAGAGCGCTGGTTTCCCGACACCGAGACCGTCCCCCTCCGCGAGGCGAGGCGCCGGCTGGGCGAGAAGCGGCGTCGGGCTCTCGGCGTCTGGCAGGAGAACGGGAGCTGGAAGGCCCACGCCGACATCGCTTCCGATCCGGTGTCCGACCGCGTGACGCTGCTCTCGCCGTTCGACCGGCTGATCCACGACCGCGACCGCGCCGAGGCGCTCTGGGGCTTCCGCTACCGCATCGAGATCTACGTGCCGAAGGCGAAGCGCGAGTACGGCTACTACGTGCTGCCGGTCCTACGCGGCGACCAGTTGATCGGCCGCGTGGACGCGCAATTCGACCGCGCCGCCGACGTCCTCCGGGCGAACGCGGTCTATGCGGAGGCCGACGCGCCGGAGGACGCGGGCCCGGACGTCCTCGCCGCCCTGCGCTCGCTGCAGGAGTGGCTCGGCGGGGGCCGACTCGACATCGGGCGGGTGCCTTCGATCTGGGCCGACGCACTTCCCCAGACGGCCTGAGGGGGGCGCTCCGCCCGGGGGCGCTCGGGTGATGGCGAGGCAGTCTCTACAATCGGCGGCGATGGACTTCGAGACGCGGGCGATCCACGCGGGGCAGGAGCCGGATCCGGCCACCGGAGCGGTGATCGTCCCGATCTACCAGACCGCGACCTACGTCCAGGACGCCGTCGGAGAGCACCGCGGCTACGACTATTCCCGCGTTGCCAATCCGACGAGGACCGCCCTCGAGCTCTGCCTCGCGTCGCTCGAGGATGCGGAGCACGGCGTCGCCTTCGCGTCAGGGATGGCCGCGGCGGCGACGCTCATGCATTTGCTCCGCCCGGGCGACCGCGTGGTGTACGTCAACGACGTCTACGGCGGTGTCTACCGGCTCTTCTCCCAGGTCTACGAGCCGAAGGGCTACCGCTTCGAGCACCTCTCCGCCGAGGAGCTCAGCACGAACCTCGCCGCGCACCTCGACGAGCGCACACGCATCGTCTGGCTCGAGTCGCCGACGAACCCGCTGCTCAACATCGTCGACATCCGGGCGGCGGCCGAGGCGGCGCATGCGGCCGGGGCGATGGTCGTCGTCGACAGCACGTTCGCGACGCCGTACCTGCAGCGCCCGCTCGAGCTCGGCGCCGACGTCGTTCTCCATTCGACCACGAAATACCTCGGCGGGCACTCGGACGTCGTCGGCGGGTTCGTCGCGACCAGCGACCCCACCGTCGCCGAGCGCCTCTATTTCCTGCAGAAGAGCCTCGGCGCCGTCCCGAGCCCGTTCGATTCCTGGCTCGTCCTGCGCGGGCTGAGGACGCTGGCCGTGCGCATGCGCCAGCACTGCGAGAACGCGCGGCGCGTTGCGGCGTTCCTGGACGACCATCCTGGCGTCGAGCGCGTCCTCTACCCCGGCCTGCCGTCACACCCGGGCCACGCGATCGCACGCGCCCAGATGCGCGACTTCGGCGGCATGATCTCCTTCCTCGCGGCGTCCGAGGACGAGGCGGTCGAGCTCGTTGCGCGCACGGGCGTCTGGAAGCTCGCGGAAAGCCTCGGCGGCGTCGAGAGCCTCATCGAGCACCCGGCCCGGATGACGCACGCATCGACCGCGGAGGCGCCCTTCGCGGCGCCGCGCAACCTCGTCCGGCTCTCGATCGGAATCGAGTCGGCCGACGACCTGATCGCCGACCTCGATCAGGCGCTCCTCCGCTCTCGCGCGACAGCCGGCGCGTAGAGCTCGACGGAGGATCAGGCTTTGTGCACCCGCACGGCGGTGCCGTAGGCGCAGATCTCGGTCCAGCTCCCGCCGAGGTCCGACGCGTCGAAGCGCATCGCGAGCACGGCGTTCGCGCCCTTCGCCTCGGCCTCCTCGGTCAGGCGCTCGATCGCATGCTGACGCCCCTCCGCCAGCATCTTCGTCATTCCCTTGAGCTCGCCGCCGACGAGCGACTTGAGCCCGGCGCCGATCTGGGAGCCGACGTTGCGCGAGCGAACGGTGAGCCCGAACACCTCCCCGAGCACCTCGTCCACCTCGTACCCCGCGACCTGATTGGTCGTTGCGATGAGCATCTCCGTTCCTCCTTCACTCGATCCGAGATCCGCGATTTTCGCCGCCGCGCGGGAACCGTGCTCGCGCGACCGGTGTAGACGAAGCGTGATGCAACCGATCATCCGACGCACCGCGCTCGTCGCCCTCGGTCTCGTTGCCGCGCTCGCCGCAACGGGCCCGGCGCACGCGAAGGGGCCGTCGCGGGCCACCGTGTCGGGGCCCGGCCTCGACGAGCCGCTTGCCTTTGGTGGCAGCGGCGAAGATGGGGGCAGCTCACCGCTCGGCCGTCTGACCGAGGACGCGGGCTTCTTCCCGGCGGTCTTCGGGCAGTCTCCGGACCCGATGCTCCCAGGACGGCCGGCAGGCCGTCTCGGCCCGCGCTACACGATCACGTACACCGTGCCCGGACCGGGCGGCTCGAGCGAGATCACGCAGGATCTCTATCCCTATGCCGGAGGCGGCGCGGTCACGTACATGCGGCCGGGGCAGAAGGTTTTCTCCTGGCAGCGCACGCGCGGCGGCTGGTACGCCGCATACGGACTGCGGTCCCTGCTCGTCGGCACCGGCTTGCCCGCTCGAGCGCCCACTCCCGGAAACTCCGGCTTGCCCCTCGGCGGTGCCTGGCTCTTCGTTCTGGGCGGAACCGTCGTGCTGCTCGTCCTTGCCGCGGGCGCGGCCGTCGCGCGTCGGCGGCCGGGGCCCGCACCTACAACGTAGGCCACTCCTGGTGGGGCCGGTTCCGGCCGGCCCCACCGAACTCGGTCTCCCGCTGCGAACATTCCAGCATGGCGGCAGAGCCGATCGACCTCGTCCACCTCGGCCATGAGCGCGTCATCGGCGTCTACCTGGTCGAGACGACGGACGGGCTCGGGCTCTTCGACTGCGGGCCGCGGACGTGTGTCGATGTGCTCGAGGCGGGCCTCGCCGCGCGCGGCGTGGAGCCCGGGGACCTGCGTCACCTGCTCCTCTCCCACATCCACCTCGACCACGCGGGCGCCGCGGGGACGCTGGTGCGGCGCCGTCCTCGGCTCCAGGTCCACGTCAGCGAGATCGGCGCCCCGCATGTTGTCGACCCGTCGCGGCTCGTCTCCAGCGCGCGCCGCCTCTACGGCGACCAGCTCGAGTTGCTGTGGGGCGTGCCCGAGCCGGTTCCGACGGTCAACGTCCACGTGGCCGGGAGCCGCGTCATGGGTCTCGACTGCTTCCCCTCGCCGGGACACGCCTCGCACCACGTCTGCTACGTCGGCGACGACGGCACGCTGTTCGCAGGCGATGCCGCCGGCGTGCGGATCACGCCCGCCCGGCACGTGCTGCCGCAGGCGCCGCCGCCTGACGTCGATCTCGAGGGCTGGGAGCGGACGTTCGCCGAGATCGAGCGTCGGGCGCCGCGTGCGCTGGCGCTCACGCACTTCGGCCTCGTCGGGGCGATCGGCGACCACGTCGACCAGGCGCGCACGCGGCTGCGCCTTTGGGCGGATCGAATCCGAGCGGGCATCGGCGAGGAGGAGTGGATCGCCGCGGCACGTGAGGAGCTCGTCGCCGATGAGGGGCCGGAGTGGGCCGAGCGCACGCAGCGAGCCGCGCCGCTCGAGCAGTCCTACGCCGGCATCTCGCGCTACCTCGCCAAGTCGGCGCCGACGGCTCCCCGGTCGACCGCCGCGCGGTAGGCCGCGACGTAGTCCTCGACCATCCGGTCCGGGGCGAACCGCGACTCGACGTAGGCGCGGCATTCCTGCGGATCCAGCCTCACCGCCTCGTCGATCGCCACTGCCATCTCGCGGTACGAGTCGACGATGATGCCGCTTCGGCCGTCCTCGATCACCTCTGGGACCGCGCCGTGCCGCGTCGCGATCACCGGCGTGCCGCAGGCCATGGCCTCGATCATCACGAGCCCGAACGGCTCCTCCCACTCGATCGGGAACAGCGTCACCATCGCGTCCTGGAGCAGCTCGACCTTCTGGCCGTGCGTGACCTCTCCCAGATACTCGATGCCGCGGCCGAGATGGGGTGCGACCAGCTCGTCGAAGTACCGGCGCTCCGCCGGCTCGCGCCTCTTGCCCGCGAGCTTGAGCGGCAGGCCGGTCTGCATCGCGACCGCGATCGCACGGTGCGCTCCCTTGTCGGGGCTCATGCGGCCCACGAAGAGCAGGTAGTCGCCGATGTGCGGCTTGCACGGGTACAGAGAGAGGTCGAGCGCGTTGGGGATGGTCGCGACCCACGGGAGGTTCGGCCTCGGGGCCTGCTGATTCAGGGAGAGCGAGATCAGGCCGAGCTGCGGAGCGAAGCGGGCGATCTGCTCGTAGACCCCGCCGGCCTCGGCGTCGAGCGGCCCGTGGACGGTGTGCAGGACCGGCGTCGAGACACCGGCTGACAGCGCGGCGGCGAGCAGGCCCGAGTGGTCGTTGATGACGTCGAAGTCGCCGGCTCGGTCGTAGCACGCGAACGAGTGCTCCAGCTCGACGAGCGACTGCCCGATCAGGTGGCTGGGCGCGCGCGCGAAGGCGTACGAGAGCTTTGCCTTGGTATGCGAGTCTCCCGAGGCGAAGAGCGTCACGTCATGGCCGCTCTCGACCAGCCCGTCGGCGAGCAGCGCGACGATCCACTCGATGCCGCCGTAGCCGGGTGGCGGCACCTGGTACCAGACCGGCGCGAGGACGGCGATCCGGAGACGCTCGCTCATGCGGGCGCCACGGTCACGCGTCCGTGTTCGAGCGTCACGTCCCACAGGCGGTCGAAGACCCGCACGCCGGTCAGGCGAAGCGACCCCGCCCACGACGGGATGTCGACGCCGTCCTCGGTCACCAGCACCTGGCGCCGGCGGTCAGGGCGCAGGCCGAGGAGGACCTGGAGGAGGAGCACCGGCGTTCCGGCGGCCCAGGCCTGCGGCCGCGCCGCGGTCGGGTATGCGATCGGGAAGGGCGTCTCCGCCCGCGCGAGCCCGGCGAACACTTCGGGCAGCTCGTAGTCGAAGTCGCGCGAGGCCTCGACCATACGCCGGGCGATCCGCTGCGCCTCCTGCCAGCGGCCGTAGCGGGCGAGACCGTGCGCGATCAGGGAGTTGTCGTGCGGCCAGACGGTGCCGTTGTGGTACGAGAGCGGGTTGTAGCCGGCGTCGGCCGCGGACATCGTGCGGACGCCCCAGCCCGACCAGAGCGGCTCGCCCATCAGCCGGTCGACGACCGCATCCGCGCGCTCGCGCGGGACGATCCCGCTCCAGAGCAGGTGACCGATGTTCGAGGTGAGGCTGTCCACTTGCCGCTTCTCCCCGTCGAGCGCGAGCGCGTAGTAGCCGCCCCGGGCGTCGATCCAGAACGCCTCGTCGAAGCGCCTCGCAAGCTCCGCCGCCTCCTCCTCGAGACGGTCGGCGAGCTCGCGGTCGCGCCAGACCTCCCGTGCGAGCTCGGCGGCGCGCCGCTTCGCGTCGTAGACGTAGCCCTGGACCTCGACGGGGACGATCGCTCCCGTGGCGATCCGCCCGTCCGCGAACCGCTGTGAGTCGTGCGAGTCCTTCCATGACTGGACCTCGGGACCGATGCCGCCGCGGCGCTGGAACTCCACGAAGCCGTCGCCGTCCCGGTCGCCGTAGCGGTCGATCCAGTTCAGACAGGCCTCGGCGGTCGGCCTCAGCCCCCGGACGAGCGCCGCATCGTCCGTCCAGCGCCAGACCTCGGACAGGAGGATCAGGTACAGCGGCGTGGCATCGACCGTCGAGTAGGAACGGGCGTAGGCGTTCTTCGCCGCCTTGCCGCGCCTGACCTCGTGCACGATCTTGCCCGGCTCGGCGTCGATGGTCGAGTCCTCCGTCGTCGCCTGCAGCTCGGCAAGCGCGTAGAGCGCGCCACGAGCGAGGTCTGGACCGAAGAGGAGCGTTTGCAGGCTCGCCACGATCGTGTCGCGCCCGAAGACGGTCATGAACCAGGGCATCCCCGCGGCGGGAAGGTTCACGGCGCCCGTCTCCGTGCGCATGCGGAGCGACGCGAGCGCCGACACCGACTGCCGGAAGGCCCGGTTGAGGTCGTCCCAGCCGGCGTGCAGGCGCGGGACGCTCAGGTTCCAGGCCGCCAGGGAGTCGTGCACGCGCGAACGTTCCTCGCCGAAGCGGCGGGCGAGCCCGAGCGGGACCACGACGGCGCCGTCGGTCGAGGGGACGACCTCGATGCGGAGCTCCCACCGCGCCCGCGGCTCCAGCTCGACCGGGAACCGGACCGTGCCGCCGTCGACCTCGCCGGGTTGGGAGAGGACGACCTGCGTCTGGACGGAATCGTTCGGGTCCGCGAGCAGGAACTGGTGGTTGTGGCCGTCGTAGGCCGGCGGCACCGGCGACGGCAGCGGCCGCGCGCGCAGCGGGTCGCCCAGGGCGAAGTCGTAGTCCTTCACGGTGAAGATGTCGGCGAAGTCGCTCGCGAGCTCGACCGCGACCTCGAACTGCGCCGGCTCCATCGTCTCGTTCTCGATCACGATGTGGTCCTCCATCCCGTCACCGACGAAACGGTTGCGGGCGATTGCCAGGACGTCGTGCTCGAGCCCGCCGGTGGGCGGGTTCCGCAGGTAGAAGCCGGCGGAGAAGTACTCCACCTTCTTGGACGAGAGCAGCAGCGGCCGCTCGCCGTTCACGGTCAGACAGAGCCGCGACAGGAAGCGCGTGTCGGCGGTGAAGAAGCCGTGGGTCGGTCGAGCGAGGTCGCCGAGCTCGTCGCAGATGCAGAACGTCGAGCCGTCAAGAATCGTGAGCGCCATGCCTTACGCCTCCGGCGACAAGGCTAGTTGGGCTGCCGGAGTATGCGCCCGCCGGAGGACTGGGCCAGCGCCTTGACCACGAGCTCGTCGACGTTCACGTGCGGCGGGCGGGTCAGCGCGAACAGCACGCAATCGGCGATGTCGCCGGGCGTCATCGCGTCGACACCCTCGTAGACCGCGCGCGCCCGCTGCTCGTCGCCGCGGAAGCGGATTAGCGAGAAGTCCGTCTCGACCAGGCCCGGGTCGACGGTGGACAGCCGGATCGGTCGGCCGAGCAGATCCTCGCGTAGCGCATAGGTGAAGCCGCGTACGGCGAACTTCGACGTCACGTAGATCGAGCCCTGCTCGTAGGCCTGGCGGCCGGCGATCGAGCCGATGTTGACGATGTGCCCGCCGTCGCGGATGTGCGGGAGGCACAGCCGCGTCATCCTGATCAGCCCGTTGACGTTCGTCTCGAGCACGACGCGTTCGTCCTCTTCGCTGCTCTCCCAGAACGGCTCGCGCCCGAGGGCGAGGCCGGCGGCGTTGACGAGAATGTCCAGGCCGCCGAGCTCTGCGAGCGCACGATCGACGAAGGAAGCGGCGCTGTCCGGCTCGGTGACGTCGAGCGCGAGCGGCACGATGCCGTCGCCAAGCCGCTCCAGTCGATCCACGCGCCTGGCGCCCGCGGCCACGCGGGCCCCTTCTCGCGCCAGCGCCTGCGCGGTGGCCGCGCCGATGCCGCTCGAGGCACCGGTCACGATCGCGGATTTCCCGGCCAGCGCCCCCATGACTGGGACCCTAAACAAGCCTCGCGAGGCGCCGGACCGCCGCCAATGCCGGCTTGGCCGGCGTTGGCCGAGACGGCCGACCGTTAGCCGTCCGATGGAGCGCGCACGCGCTCGACCGGCTCCGCAGACGCACCAATCACCGACACGTGGGGCAGGAGGGTCCCGCAGGGGAACCAGGGGTTCCCCTGCGCTAGCCGCCAATGCCGGCTTGGCCGGCGTTGGCCGAGACGGCCGACCGTTAGCAGTCGATCGAACCCGGCGCGCGCTATACCGGCTCTGCAGACGCACGAATCACCGACGCGTGGGGAAGGAGGGGGCTCGCGGGGGAACCAGGGGGGGTTCCCCCGCGCTAGCAGGGGTTCCCCCGCGTCAGCGAAGCGGCGTTCGGCGGCGAAAGGCGGTTCCGAGCTCGAGCGTGGAGGTGCTCTCCGGGACGTGGTCGACCTGGAGCGTCGTGTGCTCGAGGCCGAAGCGCTCGTCGAGCATGCGCTCGAGGCCGCGGCGAAGCGCGTGACAGTCGGCATCGCGCCGGACGAGGACGTGCGCGGAAAGTGCCGGGAACCCGCTCGTGACCGTCCAGACGTGGAGGTCGTGCACCTCGAGGACCCCGTCCTCCGCGACTATCGCGCGTCCGACCTCCTCGGGATCGAGCCCGGCCGGCGAGCGTTCCAGGAAGATGGCGGTCGACGCTCCGAGGAGCCGGGCGGCCGAGAAGAACATGAGTGCGGCCACGCCGAGGCTCGCCAGCGGATCGACCCGGTTCCAGCCGGTGAGCAGGATGACCGTCCCTGCGACCGCCGTGCCGACGAACGCTGCGAGGTCGGTGACGACATGCAGGAAGGCGCCGCGCACGTTGAGGCTCGTCCGGCTCGCGCGCGAGAGCAGGCCCGTAGCGGCGAGGTTGACCCCGATCCCGCCGAGCGCGACACCAATGACGACCGGAGCGTCGACGTCGCGCGGATCGAGCAGCCGGTTGACGGCCTCGTACACGATCCACGCGCCGACGAGCACGAGCGTGAGTCCGTTCAGCTGCGCGGCGAGGATCTCGACACGACGAAAGCCGAACGTCCACCGGCCGCGCGCGGGACGCCTTGCCAGCGTCGCGGCCGCCACCGCGAGGCCGAGGGCGGCGGCGTCCGTGAGCATGTGCGCCGCATCGGCGAGGAGCGCGAGCGAACCCGCGACCAGGCCGGCGACGACCTCGCCGGCCATGAAGGCGACGATGAGCAGAAGCGCGCCGACGAGCGGCCGGCGATCGTCGGGTAGGGCGTGGTTGTGATCGTGGCTCGGGTGCACGCTACGGCCAGGCTAACGCGACACCGATGCGTCGAACCTGTGAAAATCGGGTAGGAGGATCGACGGGCATTGGCCGGCGTTAGCTTCGAGGATGTCGGAAAGGTCTACTCCGACGGCACGCGTGCCGTCTCGGGGTTCGATCTCGACATCTCGGACGGCGAGTTCATGGTGCTGGTCGGGCCCTCCGGGTGCGGCAAGACGACGGCGCTCCGCATGGTCGCCGGCCTGGAGGAGATCTCGGAAGGCATCGTCCGGATCGGCGATCGCGTCGTCAATCACGTGCCGTCGCGCAGCCGGGACATCGCCATGGTCTTCCAGAGCTACGCGCTCTACCCGCACCTGACGGTGTACGACAACATCGCGTTCAGCCTGCGCTTGCACAAGATGAAGAAGGACGAGATCGACCGCCGCGTCCACGAGGCGGCGAGGATCCTCGGCCTGGAGCAGTTCCTGAAGCGCAAGCCGCGGGCGCTCTCGGGCGGCCAGCGTCAGCGGGTCGCGATGGGCAGGGCGATCGTTCGGCAGCCGCAGGCGTTCTTGATGGACGAGCCGCTGTCGAACCTCGACGCCAAGCTGCGCGTTCAGACCCGTGCCGAGATCGCGAAGCTACAGCACGACCTGGGCGTGACCACGCTCTACGTCACGCACGACCAGGTCGAGGCGATGACGATGGGCGACCGTGTCGCCGTCATGCGCAAGGGGGAGCTCCAGCAGGTGGCGCCGCCGCAGGAGCTCTACGACCGCCCCGTCAACCTCTTCGTCGGCGGATTCATCGGCAGCCCGGCCATGAACATGCTCGAGGCGACGCTCGAGCAGTCCGACGGGACACTCGCGGCCGCCCTGGGCGACCAACGCATCGAGCTCGGCGAAGAGACGCTTGCGACGCACCCGGCGCTCCGTGAGTACAAGGGCCGTAAGGTGATCGTCGGGATCCGGCCCGAGGACCTCGAAGATGCCGCGCTGACACCGGACGCGCCCCTCGATCGGCGAATCCAGGGCCAGGTCGTGCTCAAGGAGGCTCTCGGCGCCGAGATCATGGCGCACTTCAACGTCGACGCCCCGCCCGCGATCACGGAGGACGTTCGTGAGCTGGCCGCGGACGTCGGCGAAGAGGTCAGCGAGACGCCGCACACGACGATGGTCGGGCGCTTCGGCTCCCGCTCGAAGGTCAGCGAGGGACAGGATGCCGAGGTCGCCGTCGACACACGTTCCCTTCACTTCTTCGACCCGGACACCGGCGCCGGGATCTACGACACCGACTCGAAAGGAGCTGGTCAATGACGCGTTCCCGCCTCCGCCTGCCCGTGCTCTTGTTCGGCGCATTAGCCATCGCCGTCCTGGCCGCCAGCTGCGGCGGTGGCGGCGGCAAGAGCAGCGGTGGAACGACGACGTCGAATGTCTCCGGCTCCATCACGGTCTGGGGGATCTGGGTCGGTGAGGAGCAGAAGAACTTCCAGGCCGTCATCGACGACTTCAAGAGCAAGTACCCGAACGTCAAGGTCGCCTACAGCCCGAAGGGCAACGACCTGCCGACGATCCTCACGACCGCCGTGCAGGGCGGCAAGCCGCCGGATATCGCCGCTCCGGCGCAGCCCGGGCTGGTGCAGACCTTCGTCAAGCAAGGGAAGCTCAAGCCGATCGGCTACGTCAAGTCCGCCGCGGTGGCCAACTTCGGTGGTCCGATCGTCGCCGCCGGCACTGTCAGCAAGCAGTTCTACGGGCTCATGTACAAGGCCGACAACAAGTCAACCGTCTTCTACAACGTCAAGGCATACAAGGACGCCGGCGTAACCCCTTCGAACGACTGGAACACGTTCATCAAGAACGGCAAGACGATCAAGTCGTCCGGTCTCCCGGCGTACTCCATCGCCGGCTCCGAAGGCTGGACGCTCACCGACCTGTTCGAGAACATCTATCTACGGACGGCCGGCCCGCAGAAGTACGACCAGCTGACGACGCACTCGATCCCCTGGACCGACCCGTCGGTGAAGACGGCCCTCAACGACATGGCGCAGGTCCTGGGCGACTCGGGCAACATCGTCGGCGGCACGAACGGCGCGCTCCAGACCGACTTCCCCACGTCGGTCAGCAACGTGCTGGCGACAAATCCGAAGGGCGCCCAGCTGATCGAGGGCGACTTCGTCCCGGGCGTGATCAAGCCGCCGATCAAGCCGGTCACCGGCTACAACGAGTTCACGTTCCCGGCCATCAACGGCTCGCCGCCGTCCGTGATGGGCGCGGGCAACCTCGTCATCACCTTCCGTGACAACCCGGCGATCGAGGCCTTCGTCAAGTACCTCGCCACCCCCGCCGCCGCGCTGCCCTGGATCAAGGCAGGCGGCTTCGTCTCCGCGAACAAGAAGGTGGCGCTCACGGCCTATACCGACCCGATCCTGAAGAAGGCCGCGTCGGACCTGACCCATGCGAGCACGTTCAAGTTCGACATGTCAGACCAGCAGCCGGTCGCGTTCGGCGGCACCACCGGACAGGGGGAGTGGAAGATCTTCCAGGACTTCCTGAAGAACCCGTCGGACATCAACGGGACCGCGTCCGCGCTCGAGTCGGCGGCCGCGAAGGCGTACAAGAGCTCGTGAGGCACGTGACTCCAGCCCGAGCGAGATGAGTGGCCAGTCGGTCACGGCGGAACCTCCCGCCCAGGCACCTCCGGACGTCGGGGAGACCGGGCGCTGGCGCGATTACGCGCTCGCGCTCGGCTTCCTGGCGCCCGCGCTCTTCTTCCTCGGCGTCTGGGTCGTCTATCCGGCGATCCGGACGATCGTGCGCAGCTTCTTCAGCGACAGCGGCGACCGTTTTGTCTGGTTCGACAACTACCACACGCTGTTCACGACCAGCGCGCTGCAGACGGCGATCAAGAACAACGCGATCTGGATCGCCGTCGTGCCTGCCCTCGTCACCGCGATCGGCCTCATCTTCGCCGTCCTCATCGAACGGGTGAGCTGGTCGCTCGCCTTCAAGACCGCGGTGTTCATGCCAATGGCCGTCTCAGCCTTCGCGGCAGGCATCACGTGGCGGCTCGTCTACCAGCAGGACCCCGACCAGGGCGCGCTCAACGCCGGCCTCCGCGCCGTCAAGGATGCCGTCAACCCACCCGGCGTCCTGTCGAATGCGACCCCGTCGACGACGAACCTCGTCTCGAAGGGCGGCGGCATGCTGCTGCAGACGCCGTTACGACCCGGGCAGACAGCCAAGCTGGGGCTGACCGGAATCTCCCCGACCGACGTGCCGAGCGGCGCCGTCCAGGCAGCGAAACCGCAGCCGCGCAGCGGCGAGATCACGGGCGTCGTCTGGCGCGACTTCAAGCCCGGCGGCGGCAAGACGGGCGTCGTGGAGAACGGCGAGGACGGCTTACCGGGCGTAACGGTCGAGCTGAAGCAGAACGGACACAACGTCGAGTCCGCGACGACGGCGGACAACGGGACATTCGCGTTCCCGGACGTCAAGCCGGGTAGCTACCAGGCGGCGATCGGCGCAAGCACGTTCGCGAAGCCCTTCGGCGGCTATTCCTGGCTCGGCTCCAGGCTGATCACGCCGGCGGTGATCATCGCCTACATCTGGATCTGGGCCGGCTTCTCGATGGTGGTGATCGCGGCCGGGTTAGCAGCGATCCCGCGTGACGTCCTCGAGGCCGCGCGGACCGACGGCGCGTCGGAGTGGCAGGTGTTCCGCCGCGTGACTGTTCCCCTGCTGGCCCCGGTGCTGACGGTCGTGTTCATCACGATGCTGATCAACGTCCTGAAGGTGTTCGACATCGTCATCGCCGTGGCCCCCGAGTCGAGTCAGTCGGACGCGAACGTCCTTGCTCTCGCGATGTGGCGGACCGCGTTCAGCGGCTCCGCGCAGTTCGGCCTCGGTTCCGCGATCGCCACGTTCATCTTCATCCTCGTGATCCCGGTCCTGCTTCTCAACGTCCGCCGCTTCCGGAGGGAGGCCTGATGGCGACGGCTGCCGAAGTCGCCGGGAGACAGCCGCCGGTTGTCGAGGAGCGGCTCTCGACGAAGGTCGTCCGCGTCCTCTCGAAGGCGCCCGTCAACATCTTCCTGGTCATCGTCGGCGTGCTCTGGCTCGTGCCGACGTTCGGGCTGCTGGTCACGTCGCTGCTCTCGCCGCTCGACTTCCAGGTCAAGGGCTGGTGGCAGGTCTTCTCCGCGCCGTCGAAGCTGACGTGGTCGAACTACGACGCGATCTTCCACAACCACACGATCACCCACTCGCTGGTGACGACCGCTGAGATCGCGATCGGCGCCACGGTGATCCCGATCTTCGTCGGCGCGATGGCCGGCTACGCATTCGCGTGGCTGGACTTCCCGGGGCGGGACACGCTGTTCATCATCGTGATCGCGCTGCTGGTCGTGCCGCTGCAGATGGCGCTGATCCCGATCTTCAGCCTCTACAACACGTTCGGCCTGTACGACACCGTCTTCGGCCTGATCCTCTTCCACACGGCCTTCGCGCTTCCCTTCGCCATCTTCCTGTTACGGAACTTCTTCATCGGCATACCGAGAGACCTCATGGAGGCTGCGCGGATCGACGGCGCGTCGGAGATCTACATCTTCCTGCGCATCATCCTGCCGCTCGGGCTTCCGGCGATCGCGTCGCTCGGCATCTTCCAGTTCCTCTGGACGTGGAACGACCTGCTCGTGGCGCTGTCGCTCGCCTCGAACACGCAGCCGATCACGGTGGCGATCTTCTCGCAGCTGCGAACGTTCGGCGCGAACATCGACATCATCGCGCCGGCGACGTTCGTGTCGCTCGCGATCCCGCTCCTCGTCTTCTTCGCGTTCCAGCGCTACTTCGTCCAGGGGCTGCTCGCCGGTAGCGTCAAGTGACCTCTCACGTCCCTGGCCGGCAGGCTCTCCCGGCCGGCGAAGCCGGCCTCCGAGGCTGCCTGACGCCGCTGGCGGCAGGACTCTGCGCGAGCAGCGCTCGCCCGTACTAGAGGTACTGTGCAGCGCGCTGCTCGCTTGCCTCCTTTGCCAGAGACGTCCCAGGAACGTGAGAGGCCAACGCTATGAACCGGCCTGACGCGCGTGTCGCCATCGTCGGCGGCGGCCTGGCCGGGTTCGTCGCCTATGCGGCGCTGCGCCACGGCGGGCTGAAGCCGGAGGAGATCGAAATATTCGGCGCCGATCGCGACCCGGTCGGGGCCTGGCGCCCGCGCGCGGCGGCGATCCGTCAGCGAGCGATGCGCTCGGAGAGCGACGGGCACTGCCTGCCGACGTCGTTCCCGGGCCTCGCGGTGCGGGAGGCGGTGCGGCGCCGGACGCCGGTGCCACTGCTTCTGAGCGTCTGTGACCGGTATCACCCCAGCGTCCCCGAGTTCCTCGACCATGTCGCCGAGCTCCGCGATCGGTCGGGCTGGGACTCGAGCTTCCGCCCAGCGCAGGTCGAGCGCGTGCGCGCCGTCGATGGCGGGTTCTCGCTCGACGGCCAGGGCGTCTACCGGCACGTCCTGCTCGCCCCCGGCCATCCCGGACTGGCCATTCCGCCCGAGCTCGAGGGAGATCCGCGGGCCGTTCACGCCTACGAGCCGCACGAGTACGCCGACCGCGTCGCCGTGATCGGCGCCGGCATGGCCGCGGCCACCGAGTGGTTGAATGCCCTGGCCGCAGGAGCGAGCGTCGTCTCCGTGCGGAGGCGTGAGCCGCTTCGCCGCCCGCTCAACCTGCCGCGGCCGATGTTCAGCAAGCGGGGGCTCGCCCGTTTCCACGCGACCGCCCCCGGCGAGCGCGTCGAGCAGCTCCGCCGCTTCTCCGCCCCGTCCTATCCGGCCGGCCGGTCGTGGGACGAGCCGCTGGAGGACGCGGCGCGCCGAGGCCGCTTCCGCGTTGCCGCCGAGCTGAACGGGGCGGAGCAGGTCATCTGCGCTACGGGGTTCCGCCGCGGGTTCCGGCAGGATCCCCTACTCGCGCGGCTGGTGGCCGACCACGAGCTGGAAGCTCACGACCGCTGGATCGTCCTGGCCCCCGACTCCACCGTCCCCGCGCTGACCGACGGCACGCGCACACTGTCGCTCGCGGGCGTGCCCGGCCAGTGGGCCTACCCGGCGGCCGACACGCTCGTCGGCATGAAGTACGCGGCGCACGGCTTCCTGCGGAGAGTGATCGCGTGTCCTACACGCTGAGAGGGCGCGTCGAAACGCGGCTGATCGCGGCGCTCGCGCCGCTCCTCGCCGCAGGCGCGCTGTCGGCCGTGTACGCAAAGTGGTGGCCCGTGGAGCTCGCCGCGCTGATGATCGGCGTCGGTGTCTGCCTCGATGTCGTCGCGTACCACCGGCTGCTCCCCTACCAGCCCGCCTGGCTGGCCGTGCCGCTCGGCCTCCTCGAGCTCGGCGTGGTCATGGCGCTCGTGTTCGGGCTCGGCATCCGAGCCCCGCTCGGCGCCGCGGTCGGGTTCTTCGCGCTCTCCTGGGCGCTCGCACAGGCGCTCGTCCTCGCGGGATTGCCGCTCCTCCGCCTCAGCTACGCCGAGGACGGCGGCGAGCTCGGCCGGCCGGGTCAGGCGGCGACCGCGGTCTCGCTCGCGGTCGTTGCGTTCGCCGGCGGCATCGCGTGGGCGACACGCCCGCCGACGGTTCACCTTTCCGCCGGCATCCACCGCGGCCCGATCGTCATCGACCAGGAGGAGACGCTCGTCGGCGATCGCGGCGCCGTCGTCGTCGGCGGCATCGTCGTCCGCGCCGACGGCGTCACGATCCGCAACGTGGCCGTGCGCGGCGGTGAGAACGGCATCACCGTCGACGACGCCGACCGGGTGCTCCTCGACCACGTCTCCGTCTCCCACGCACTCCTGGACGGCATCCACGTTCGCCGCGCGTCCGTCACGATCCGCGACTGCCGTATCGGCGAGCTGCGCAGCCGCTACGCACAGGGCATCGACATCTCGTTCGCGATCGACCACCCGCCGAGCATGGTCGAGGGCTGCACCATCGCCGGCGGACAGGAGGGGATCGTCGCCGACTCGGCAAACGCGATGATCCGGGACAACTGGGTCAGCCGGACGTCCCTGCGCGCAATAACGATGACCGAGATGTCGATGGGCATGGTCGAGGACAACCGTGTCGCCGACGCGCTCGGCGTCGGGATCCTCTGCAGCGACCACTCCATGTGCGAGATCGAGCGCAACCTGGTCACCGGTGTCCGGTCGGACACTGCTTCCCAGGACGGCTTCCGCAAGGGGTTCGGGATCGTGTCGCACTACTACGCCGAGGCGACGCTCGAGGACAACCACGCGCCGCGCATCCGCGCCTTCGCGTACGGCACAATCAAGCACTAACGGGGGAAATGGGGTTTCCCCCGGTTAAACGAGGGCGGTCACAGCGCTCAGCTTGTTGAGCGCATCGAGCGCCGCGACCTTGTACGCCTCCGCGAGCGTCGGGTAGTTGAAGACGGTCTCGACCAGGAAGTCGACCGTTCCGCCGAGGCCCATGACGGCCTGTCCGACGTGGACGACGTCGGTTGCGTTCGCGCCGAGCGCGTGCACGCCGAGCAGCCGGCGGTCCTCCGACGAGACGAGCAACTTCACCATGCCGTGCGTGTCGCCGAGAATCTGGCCGCGGGCGAGCTCGCGGTAGTACGAGACCCCGACCTCGTACGGGATCGCCGCCTCGGTCAACTCGCGCTCGTTCTTGCCGATGAACCCGATCTCCGGGATCGAATAGATCCCAAACGGCAGGTCCTCGACGCCGTGCGCCTCCATCCCGCATGCGTCGGCGGCGGCCAGCCGTCCCTGCTCCGCCGACGTCGAGGCCAGGCTGGGGAAGCCGATCACGTCCCCGACCGCGTAGATGTGGTCAACCGCAGTCCGGAAGTCGGGACCGACCGAGAGTCGGCCGCGGGCATCGGCCTCGAGCCCGGCGTTCTCGAGTGCCAGCTCGCCCGTCGCGCCGTGCCTTCCGGCGGAGTAGAACACCGCCTCGGCGGCGATCCGCTTCCCGCTCTCGAGCGTCGTCAGGGCGCCGCCGTCCCTTGCCTCGACCCGCGTCACGCGCTCGCCGAAGCGGAACATGACGCCGAGCTCGCGGAGATGGAAGCGAAGCGCCTCGACGATCTCGTGGTCGCAGAACTCGAGCATGTCGGGACGACCGTCGACGATCGTAACCTTGGTGCCGAGCGCAGCGAACATCGAGGCGAACTCGACGCCGATCACGCCAGCGCCGACAACGACCAGCGTCCGCGGGATGGTGCGCAGGCGCAGAACGATTCCGTCCGAGTCGAAGACCGTTTCGCCGTCGATCTCGACGCCGGGCGGCATGGCCGGCTCGGAACCCGTGGCGATGACGATCCGCTCGGCCGTCGGCCTCCGCTCGCCGCCGTCCCGATCGACGACCGCGACGGTGTGCGGGTCGACGAAGCGCGCCGCCCCCTCGAGGAGCGTCACGTGATTGCGGAGCAGCTGGTCCCGGACGACGCTGCGCTCACGCTCGACGACCTGCCGCGTGCGGACGGCGAGATCGGACACGCCGATCTCGTCCTTCACCCGGTAGTCCTGCCCGTAGATGCCGCGCTGGGTGAAGCCGGTCAGGTAGAGCACCGCCTCGCGGATCGTCTTCGACGGGATCGTGCCGGTGTTGACGCAGACCCCGCCCAGATGCCGCCGACGCTCGACGAGCGCGACCGTCCGCCCGAGCTTGGCGGCCTGGATCGCGGCCTTCTGCCCGGCCGGCCCTGAACCGATGACGAGCAGGTCGAAGTCGTATGCCATGGGCGGGCTCCTCGAACGCTCTTACCCGCCTGGGCGGTTTTCTAGGCACCCGCCCACGCGCGCCCGGCGGCAATGCGCTCGGGCGGCGTCGGGTGCGTGAACGTCGCCAGGTAGAGCGTGCGCGGCGGATCGAGGTCGGACAGGTTGCTGCGCGCCAGCGAGACGTGCGTTCGCTCGAAGGTTTCGAGGTCGCCGGTCAGCTCGAGCGAGGCGCGGTCTGCTGCGCGCTCGTATCGCCGCGAGAGGGCCGTGGCCAGTGGGAGCAGGACGAGTTGCAGCACGAATCCGGCGAGCAGGACGAACGGAACGATTCGCGGATCCCCGGCGCCCGAGGCGCCGACGGCGTCGAGCAGCGCGTCGAAGTGCAGTAGCGCCCAGAGCGCGACGATCGCCGCGGCGGCGCCGATCGCGGCGGCAGCCGTCATCTTGACCACGTGGCCGTCGCGCCGGTGGCCCAGCTCGTGCGCGACGACCAGCTTGAGCTCCCGCTCCCCCGTGCCGTCCAGCAGGGTGTCGAAGACCACGACCCGGCGCGTCCGCCCGAGGCCGGAGACGTAGGCGTTCTGCTTCAGCGTCCGGCGGCTGGCGTCAGCGACCAGAACATGCTTCACGGGCACGCCTGCCCGGTCGGCGAGGGCGCGCAGATCCCGTGCGAGCTCCTCGTCGGCAAGCGGCTCGAAGCGGTTGAAGATCGGCTCGATCAGCACAGGGGCAACGAAGGAGAGAAGGACGACAAGGGCCGCCGCAACCGGTGCGGCTACGAGCGGCCAGGCGCCCGGAAGCCCGTGCGCGAGTGCGACGAGGCCGCCGAGAGCCGCCGCGCCGAGCACCAGCTCGACCGCACCGGCCTTCAGCCAGTCGAGAAGCCAGCCCGCGAGCCGCTGGTTGGAGAGGCCGAACTGGCGCTCACGCTGCCAGCGCCACAGTCCTGCCGGGAGGGCAACGGCGGCGAGGAGCGCGATTACGAGCGCCGGATAGGCCAGCGCCGCCTCCCACCAGGGCAGATCGTCGAGCGGGTCGAAGAGCGCATCGCCGAGCGATCCGAACGCCACCAAGCCGAGAACCGCGAGCTCGAGAAGCAACATGGCCGCTTCGACGAGGTACATCGGGCGCCGATAGCGGCGTGAACGCTCGAGATCCGACTGTGTGAAGCCAGCGTTAAGAACGGGAACGGCACTATCAGCGCGCGCTGCCATGCGTCCTATTCTGTGTGACAAATCACGAAAGCTAGACTCCCGAAATGGCAGCTGCTGATCAGCCCTTGACCGGCCTGGCCGCCACCGCGGAAGAGGCGAAGGTTCTCTCGCAGCAATGGCGGCGGCTCATCCGCTCCGCGACGATCGTCGCCGTCCTGACGAGCCCGGCGGTCTTCGTCTGGCTGCACTCGTACAAGGAAATGAGCTTCGGCTGGTCGCTCTTCCTCACCTTCGCGTTCGTCGTCGCGTTCCGCGGCTTCATGGACATCGCGATGCGACGGCTGATTCCGTGGCCCCGCCTGTTCGGCGTCGAGGACGCGGCCGTCCGCGACGACGACGTCGTCGACCGGCGCCGCGCGTGGTTCTGGCTCTGGGTGTTCCGCTGGGTCGTCCGCATCGCAGTGCTGATCACCATCTTCTGGATCTGCCGCCTCCTGCTCGGGCACAGCGAGACGTGGTGGGACTCCTTCGTCGTGATCAAGGATTGGTTCGCCTCGCACGGCGGCTCGCTGCTGCAGTACGTCGTCATCCTGCCGCTCTTCTTCCTCATCAACTTCGCCATCCTCTTCGGGCCGCTGGCGCTGATGGGCATCACGCAAATGCAGTCGTTTGAGCCCGGCGACGCCGACTGGGGCGTGCGGCTCGAGGACGTGCGCGGGCAGGTCGAAGCCAAGGAGGACGTCCGCCGCGTCGTCAACCTCTGGCAGTCGGGGCAGGCGTTCGAGGCAGCGGGAGGCAAGCGCGAACGCGGCCTGCTCTTCCTCGGTGCGCCGGGTACGGGCAAGACCATGCTCTCCAAGGCGATCGCGACCTCCTTCAACTGCCCCTTCATCTCGATGCCTGGGTCGGGATTCGCGCAAACCTTTATCGGGATGGACGTGGTCATCGTCCGCTACATGACGCGGAAGGCGAGGAAGCTGGCCCGCAAGTGGGGCGGTCAGTGCATCGTCTTCATCGACGAGATCGACGCCGTCGGCCGGCGGCGCCAGGCGCTCGGCGAGGGCGGGATGATGACGCCTCGGGCGGGCATCGACAGCTTCGAGGACCACTGCTTCTACGGCCCGTTCGGATCACAGACTTCCTCCGGCGATCTCGTCCTCGAGACCCGTGCCTGGCGTGAACGCCTATTCGCCCAGCGGGCCGAGCGGCCCCCCGAGCGGATGGGGCTCTTCCCTCGCCTCGCGGGCATCGTCAACCAGGGCGCCTTCCCCGGGATGATGGGCGGCATGGGCAGCCTGGCGCTCAACCAGCTGCTCGTCGTCATGGACGGCATCGACAACCCCCCGTACTTCCGGAAGTTGTTCACCCGAGGGATCAACACGTTCCTCGACGCGACGTACATCATTCCGCGGCGCGTCGGCAGTGTCTCGTTTCGGCTGCCGCGACCGCGGCCGCGCGGTGACCAGATCTACTTCATCGGCGCGACGAACGTACCGATCGACGTGCTCGACCCGGCGCTGACCCGGCCGGGCCGCATGGGCCGACACGTCTGGTTTCGCACGCCGACGAAGCAGGACCGCCTCGACATCTTCGATCTCTACATCAAGAAGGTCGCGCACGACGCCGACCTCGACCGAAACGAACGTCGGGACGAGATCGCGCGCATCACCAACGGGTACTCCCCGGCCATGATCGAGCAGGTCTGCTCGATGGCCCTGACGTACGCCCACCACGACGGCCGCGAGCGGTTCGTCTGGGAAGACCTCCTCGAGGCGATGACGACGGTCGAGTCCGGCACCGCCATCAACATCGAGTACATCCCCGAGGAGACGCGGGCCGTCGCCATCCACGAAGCGGGCCATGCTGCGGCCGCGCACGTCTACATGAAGGGGGCCGAGTCGACGCGGATCTCGATCCGCCGCCGGGGGAGCGCGCTCGGACACCACATGGCGCTCGAGAAGGAGGAGCGCTTCAGCTCGTGGCGGAGCGACGAGGTTTCGCACCTGATCTGGGCGCTCGGCGCCATGGCCGCAGAGCATGTGTTCTACGGTGAGAACTCCACCGGAGTCGGCGGCGACGTGGCCAGCGCGACCGCACGAGCGTCCTGGATGGTCGGGTCCTGTGCGATGGCTCCCGAGGCGCCGAAGCTGAACGGCTCATCCGACGATCCGGAGGCACGCCAGGAGGTGGAGCAGCGGCTGCGCGGCGTCGGGACGCAGATCATGCTCCGCTCCGGGCACGGGCCGATGCACGACGATCAGATCAACGCGGTGCTCGGTGATCGTGACAAGCGCTGGATGGTCACGCAGTTCCTCGGCGAGGCCTACATGGCCGCGTACCACCTCGTGCTCTACAACAAGAGGGCCGTGGAGCAGATCGCGGAGCAGCTGATCGAGCGGCGGGAGCTGTACGGTGACGAGCTGCTTCAGATCCTCGACTCGGCCAATCTCCAGGTGCCCGAGGTGGACA
>JBKPNC010000163.1:0-9650 GCA_046732435.1 Actinomycetota bacterium | reverse complement strand
GCACCCACGGAGACGGGCCGAACCGTCCATCGCCCTGCCTCGCATCGATCATCGCCTCCGCCGCCGCGGTTCCGGCAGCGATCCCCATATTCTTGAACGGCGAGTCGGGGATGCCGTTCTTCGACGCGTTGTACTGCGTTTCGAGTGATGCAAGCACGGTTGCTCTCGTCGGGAAGGGGATGCTCTGAGGAACGGTCTCGACGATGTTCTTCGGAACCAGGTACGCGGCTGTCGCAACCGCCGCTTCATCGGACGCTGTGTTTCCGAACCGCCTCTTCAGAAGGTACGGCCGGTGATGCTTCGGCGTGATCGCGTTGACCGCGTCGTACACGGCCCCCTGCACCATTCCCATGTTGATCTGGGACGCCGGTGGTGCTCCGCCTGCCGGTCCTGGAAGCCTGGTAAGCGTGTTGACGGCAGTGAGGTTCCACTGTGTCACTGCACTGGCGTCTGCCTCGGCGGGTGGCGCGGCCGATGCGCCGATGACGCCGAGCACGCCTATAAGCGCACCGACGGCCACCGTCGCGAGCCAGACGGATCGTCTGCCTGCCATTCGTTCTCCCCTTTCGTAGCCCCCCGCTGAGTTTGCTACGTGTGTATCTAATCACGATCGCCCCGCGCTCGTCTCGTCGCGCCCGAGTCTTTCTCCCGGCGACTGACCCGGCCGGGGTAGAGCCGCCGGGTCGAGGGAGGTCCTACCCTCCCCTGCAGCGTCAGCCGACGAATCTGCCCGCGGTGCGTGCTCGCTGCCGTCCACCGCAAGCGAGCCTAGCGCTGGCTGCGGGGGTGCTCAACGGGCGCGCCGATAATCAAACGTGATGGCGAATGGCGGCTAGAGATGCGACACGGCCCCGGGGCGGGCGCCTGCTCACCGTGCCCGAAACGGCCGAGAGGTTGCGGCTGAGCACCTCCACCGTTTACCGCAAGCTCGGCGCGGGCGTCATACCTGCCGTGCAGGTTGGCGGGCGTCGGGCGAGCCTGCGCGTTGACGAGCGCGAGCTTGAGCGCTGCCCGGCATGGTGTCGAGCTGCAGCGGATCGAGCGACTGCTCGGCAGTCGTCCCGTAGGTCAGGTCGAGCCTGCGGAGGTAGCCGACTTCGTGGCGGCGCTCGACAGGGAGGGGTACGCGCGAGGCACGGTCCGCAAGACGTTGCAGACGCTGGCGATGCTGCTCGACCACGCTGGCGTCGAGCCGAACCCGGCCCGCGACCGTCAGGTGCGGCTGCCGCGCGATGAGAGCGAGGAGCTGAGCCCGCCCACTGCCGCGCACGCCGAGGCCGTCTTCCGGCTGCTGCCCCCGCGGCACCGGCTCGCGTTCCTGTTCCTCGACTGGTCCGGCGCCCGCGTCGGTACGATCGACACGACGCTCGTCGGCGACTACGACGAGCCGCGGCGGCGCGTGCGTCTGCGCCGCTCGACGACGAAGACCGGCAAGGCGTTGTGGGTGGAGCTACACCCCGTGCTCGCAGACGCGCTCGAAGCGCAACTCGGCCCGCGCGAGGACCGCGACCCCGAAGCGCGCCTGCTCGCCGGCAGCGGCGCCGACGCGCTGCGAACCTCGATCGCCAAGGCGTGCAAGGCTGCAGGCATCCCACTGTTCTCGCCGCATGACCTGCGCCACCGGCGGATCTCGCTGCTGCACCTGCGCGGCGTGCCCTGGGCGCGGATCGGCGAGTTCGTCGGCCAGCGTGACTTGACCGTTACGGCGAAAACCTACACACACGTGCTCGTCGACGAGGGCGAGCTCGACTACGCGGCGCTGCTCGCCTAAGAACGCTTTTCAGAATGAAACGCTGGCCTGCTCGCCTAAGAACGCTTTTCAGAATGAAACGCTGGCCAAGCTAGGAAGAGGGGCGGTAGTCAGCCGCCCCTCCGTCGTTCGCTCCTTGTTTACGGCAGCGTGATGGTTCCCGACGCTGTGATAATCGCGTTCGCGGCGAGATTGACACGCCCGGTACCACTGCCGGTCGCGCCTGCGAACCTGCCGGTGCCGCCGACGATTGTTTGCGTGATCTCCAGGAACAGCGGGGCGTTCGTCCCTGCCGCCGACGAGTTCCCGGGCGAGATCATGCCGACGATGCTCTCTTGAATCACCAGTGTGCTGCCGTCGTCGAACGTGATCGTGCGGACTTCACAGTTCGGCCCGCAGGCATCGAAGAAGACGCACTGGTTGGCGACGTGGCCGAGTTGGCTGATCGTGGCGCTTCCGCACGAGCCGCCGGGGATCGCGCCGCCAATCTCGACGAACGTCGCGTGGTATGTGTGTGTTGAGGCCGTCGCGGGAGCCGCGAACACAAGCAGTAAACCGAGCGCGGCAGCCGCGAGCGTAAGCCGCAGCAGTTTCATCGTGTTGCTCCCTTCTGTCCTAAATTTCGCAAGGCCATGCGCCAGGTGCGCGTCCTCCTTCCTCCCCCGCATAGTGCGCGCGGCCCACTGCCGCAGCGCGCAGAACGTGAGGATCGTGGCACGTTGCGCGAGGGACATCAATGCAGGGCATTCGATGCCGGTCTTAGAGCAAGGGATCTCAACCCACCCGGGCCTCAATTCCGAAACGAGTTCTAAGCGGCCGTTTTCGCGCCGAACGCGACCGGAAGCGCTCACGCGGTGCCTACCCCGGTGCCACCTCAGCGCTGAAAAGGCGCCGATTAGCAGGGTGGTTCGAGTCCTCCCGGGGCATGCGGTTCAGCTGGCCGCCGAGTCACGAGCGACGAAACGTGCGAACCTCCACAGAGTGAGTGGTGCGCCCTTGCCGAGCGGGACTGTGACGTTCCTCTTCAGCGACATCGAGGGTTCTACCGATCTTGTGCGGCGGCTGGGTGGCGACGTTTTCGCCGCGATCCGCGCCGAGCACCGCCGAATCCTTCGGCAGGCGTTTGCGGCCGAGGATGGCCACGAGATCGACACGGCAGGCGACGGGTTCTTCATCGCCTTCGACAGCGCCAAGAGCGCAGTACTCGCCGCGATCCGTGCCCAGGTCGAGCTTGCGACGCTCGTATCGCCAGAAGAGGCGGAGGTGCGCGTGCGGATGGGCCTTCATACAGCCGAGCCCCACTTGGCGGACGATGGTTACGCCGGTGTCGGAGTACATCGTGCCGCGAGGATCTGCGATGCAGCCCACGGGAGCCAGATCCTCGTCTCCAATGCGACGGCCGGGATCATCGAGGATGCGGAGCTGCCGGGAGTCGAGTTGATCGACCTGGGCGAGCACCAACTCAAAGGGCTTCCCAACAAGCAGCGTCTGTTTCAGCTGCAGGTGCGCGGATTGCCAAGGCAATTTGCTCCGCCGCGGACGCCGGAGGCGGAGGCACGAAAGCCTGGCATCGGCACCTTCATCTGGACGGATCTGTCGGGGTCGGGAAGCGTCATCGAGGATCTTGGCGATGAGGCCACCGACGCGCTTCTCAGCGACTACGGCGCTGCCTTGACCGAGGTGGTCGAAGCGAACAACGGTGTCGTGCTCGAGCGCAGCGGCGACAGTGCGATCGCCGTCTTCACAGACGCAAGCGACGCGCTCCGAGCTGCCGCCGCCGTGCGCGAAGCGGTGCGCGGACTCCAATGGCAACAGGACTTCGATCTGCCGGTCGAGATCACCGTCCATTCGGGTCGCTGGTCGGGTGATCCGCGGAAACCGGCGGCGAGTACGGCGTTATCCCGGCTCAGCCGCCTGGCCTTGGCCGTCGAGCCTGGACAAGTGCTCGTGTCCCAGACCACAGCCGCCCTCCTCGAGGGCGATCGTGATGCGCCACCGCTTAAGAGTGTGGGCACGCGGGAGATCCGGGAGCTCAAGGATCCTCTACGCGTCTACGAGCTGGTTGAGCCGGAGTAGCCCCCCGCCGGGGCCATGTAGAGTCGGCGCTCTTGGCCGAGGTCGTCCTTTACCACCACGCGCAGGGGCAGACGCCGGGATTCCTCGCGTTCGCTGACGACCTGCGCGCGGCCGGGCACACGGTGCACACGCCGGATCTCTACGACGGGAAGATCTTCGCGACGCTCGATGAGGGCGTCGGCAACGCGCAGGAGATTGGGTTCGGGACGATTCTCGAGCGAGGCGAACACGCCGCCGCCGATCTGCCCCCCGAAGTCGTCTACGCCGGCTTCTCACTGGGCGTGATGCCGGCCCAGAAGCTCGCCCAAACCAAGGAAGGCGCCAAGGGAGCGCTCCTGTTCTCGGCCGCGCTCCCGGCCGAGGAGTTCGGCGGCGCCTGGCCCGAGGGTGTGCCGCTGCAGATCCACCTGATGGAGAGCGACGAGTGGGCGCAGGAAGACCTGCCCGGCGCGCGGGAGCTCGTCGAGTCCGTCGCCGGCGCCGAGCTCTTCTTGTACCCGGGTGACAAGCATCTGTTCGCCGACAGCAGCCTCGCCGACTACGACGAGCAGGCGGCAAAACAGCTCAAGGAACGCGTCCTCGCTTTCTTGAACAGCGTCGACTGACTCAGGCGCCGGCGGGCGTGATCACGAGCACGAGGCCGTCGCGGCCGATGACGCGGACCGTGTCGCCGACGTCTGCGCCTGCGTCACACCGCGCTTCCCAGAGCTCCCCCTCGAGCCGAACCTGGCCCTCGGGACGGCAGTCCGTCGTGACGACCGCCTCCTTCCCGATCAGGGTCTGCGCGCCGACTTCCTTGCGCCGGTTCTTCACCGTCCGGTTCCAGCCGAACAGCTCGAGAACCCACAACGGAAGCAGGACGACAAACGCGATCACGTTCCACGGAGACGGAAGCAGCACGAGCAGCAGCGCCGCGAGGAAGATCAGCATGCGCACACGCTCCACGAGCGGTGGGCGCGGCGCATCGTCCTGACGGGACTAAGGAGCCTTAGGAGAAGTCGCCCTGGTCTTCTGGGCCTGCTCCTCGTGCCGGCCCTCGCAGAACTCCTCGATGATCTTCTCGTTGAACGCCGGAAGGTCGTCCGGCTTGCGGCTCGTGACGAGCCCGCTATCGACCACGACCTCCTCGTCGACCCAGTTCCCGCCCGCGTTGCGGATGTCCGTCTGAAGGCTCGGCCACGAAGTGACCTTGCGTCCGCGGACGACCCCGGTCTCGACGAGCATCCAGGGGCCGTGGCAGATGACGCCGACGGGCTTGCCCTGCTCGAAGAACTGGCGCGCGAACTCGACGGCGTTCTCGTTTGTTCGCAGCGTGTCGGGATTCCCGACCCCGCCGGGGATGACGAGCGCGTCGTAGTCGTCGGCGCGCGCTTCCTCGACGGTCTCGTCCACCCTGAATGTGTCCGCTTTGTCGTAGTGGTTGAAGCCCTGGATCTCGCCCTCCTCGAGTGAAATCAGCTCGGGCTCCGCACCTTCGCTCTTCACTGCGTTCCACGGCTCGATCAGCTCGACCTGTTCGACCATGTCGGTGGCCAGAAAGGCCACGCGCTTTCCTTGCAGCTTGTTCGCCACGCGAATCCCTCCTCGGATTTGGTGATGCCTAGGGGCTGGGCGGCGGCGGTGGCTCCTCGTCGACGTACGTCGTCGTGCGACGACGCTGAGCAGGCCAATAAACGCGGCGCCGGACAGCCGGCCCACCCGCGTCGCCGTACCAGCCTTCCCAGAACCCGACGCCCCACCAAGTGCGCCAGAGCACGATCGAGATCAGGAAGACCACGAAACCCACGACCATCAGGACGACGCCGACCACATTCACGTCGATCGAGCTCGAGGTCGAGTTCACCGCCCATGTGAGGATCGCCCCAAAGGCGATCAGGATCAGGCTGATGATGATTCCCATCGCGCGGTCCCTTCCCCCGCGCACAGAGTTCGAACCATGCGCCTGCGAGGATTCAAAGCCTCCTGCTAATCGCTTTTTTCAGCTCCGAGGACCGCACGGAGGACAGCACCGCGGGGACACGTCCGAGCGCGTTTCCGTCAGAAACGATCGCCTCAATGCGTCGCTCGTGCGCGCACCGCGTGTCAGCGCAGCCTTGTCAAAGCGGTCGGCGAGCCGGGAGAATGCGTCCGGCAATGAGAGTGGTCCTGTTCATTCTCGCGGTGATCCTCTTCGCTGCGGCGATCGCCGGAGGCATTGCAGTAAGCAAGCTCCTGTGGCTGCTGCTGATCTTGGCCTTGATTGTGTTCGCCATCGGGGTGTTCACAGGCCGAATCGACGAGCCTTAGTCCGAAACGGCCACGGCCTAAAGCGGAGGCCGCATCGCCGCTCTCGGACTTACCGGTACAGGGCAGCCCACGGCTCCACGAGCGCCCAGAAATCGGGCGGACGGAAGACTGTGATCGCGAGTTCGCGCTCGATGTGATCCGCCACCTTCGGAAGCTTCCTCTCCATCACTCTTGGCGACGACCTCGTCGAGGCTCCGCTCCGAGAGGACGAAGTCGAGCCCGGCTCGCTCGTTCACGCTTGGCGACTCGGATCGAAATGCGCCTGGGAGGATTCGAACCTCCGACCCACGGCTTAGAAGGCCGTTGCTCTTCCGCTGAGCTACAGGCGCGTGCTGAAAGCGTAGCCCGGAACTTGGCTATCTGGTGCGTGCGCCGAAATCGGCGGTCACGATCGTCGCCGGCGCGTTGTGGTACACGCCCGGGGCGCTCGTGGAGTGCACGGCGGCGACACCGACCTGGCGCCAGCGCGGGTTCAGCAGGTTCGCCCGGTGCGGCGGGCTGGCGAGCCAGAGCTTGACTGCCCGGACGGCGCCGACGTCGGGCGAGCCCCAGAGGAGGTTCTCGCCGACGGCCCAGGTCCGGTACCCGCGCGCGGGATAGAAGTACGCGATCCGCTGCGAGAACGAGGCGCCGCTCGCGGAGTTGTGGCTGAAGTAGCCGCGCTTCGCCATCTGCATCGAGTGGACGTTCGCAGCGGTCGTCAGCGCCGGTGAGACGCGCAGCCGGACGAGGCCGCGGGCCGCTCGGACCGCGTTCAGCTGGTCGACGAGCGCGGTCTGGAGCTGCGCGGCTGGTGCGACAACCCCGCGCCGTTCGGCTGAGCCGGCAGCCGGCGAAGCGAGCACGACGAGTCCGGCGGCGAGTGCTGCAATGCGCGTCCTCGAACGCATGTGAGGACAATCGGCACCATCGCTCCCGTCCTAAAGTGCGGGGGCGGAACGCTCGCCGCGGTGGCGGCGCCAGTCCACGATCAGTACCTGGATCGCCCCGGCGACCGGAATCGCGGCCAGGGCTCCCAGAATCCCGGCGAGCTCTGCGCCGACGAGCACCGAGACCAGCACGGCGAGCGGCGAAAGCTGGACGGTCCGGCCGTAGATCAGCGGCTGCAGCAGGTGGTTCTCGATCTGCTGGTAGACGATGAAGAAGACCACGACGACGATCCCGGCCGGGATCGAGTGCAGGAACGCGACGGTCCCGATCAGAATGGCGGCGATCGTCGCCCCGGCTAGCGGGATCAGATCGAGGACGGCCACGATCAGCCCGAGCGCGACTGCGAACGGCACGCCCATGATCAGCAGCACGAGCGTGGTCAGCCCGCCGGCGATCAGGCTGATGACGAGATTGCCGGTCACGTAGCCGCCGACCGTCCGGTAGATGTCGTAGCCGACCTGCCGCCAGCGCGGTTGCGACTCCTCGGGCAGCAAGCTGTAGAAGCGCTCGACCCACACCGGCCCCTCGAGCAGCATGAAGAACGTCATGAACGCGATCGTGAGTGTCGCGACGACGATCGTGATCACGCCCTTAGCGATCGAGACCGCCACCCCGGACAGGCCCAGCACCTTCGCTGCGCCGCCGGTCTTGACCGCGTGCTCGACCTTCTCCCGGATGTGGTACTTCGTCTCGAGAAAGCCGAGCCTGCCCTTGCCGTGCGTGACGTCGTGGACGTAGTCCGGGAGCTTCTGCACGAACTCGTTCACCTGGTGGACGAGCGTCGGCACGAGGAGGAAGCCGATGCCGACGAGGAAGGCGAGCGTGAGCAGGAACGTCACGGCAGTGGCCCCGCCGCGCTTGGAAAGTCCGTGCCGCTGGAACCAGTCCACCGCGGGGTTGAGTGCGAGTGACAGGAAGACCGCGATCAGCACCCAGGTGATCACATGGCGGGCGATCCAGATCACCTCGAGGAAGATCGCCACCGCGATGATCGTCGCCAGCAGGGACAGGATCGTCCGCAGCCGGAAGCGGACCAGGCGCTCCGCGATCACCCGTGCAGCATCGCTTGGCCACCGGACGTTTCGGATCGAGTGGCGCGAGTAATGTGCCGCCCGTGAGCCTCCGCCGCCGCCCCGTCGAGCGGTCCGCATCGTTGCCGGACGGCCGGGAGGTGCACATTCGGGTCGGCGTGCCCGAGGACTCCTACATCTCGCGCAAGGAGCTGGACACCGTCGACGTCGAGCTCTTCGTCGACGAACGCCCAATCGCGGCTGTGAACACCGTGCTCACCGTGAGACAGGAGACCGAGGCAAGAGAGTTGGCCCGTGAGATCGCCGCCGGCCTGGAGTCGGGAAAGCTCGAGCCGACGGCCGCGGCAATCGAGTCGCTCGCTGACGAGCCTCGGTAAGAGCGGGCGGCGAGGATCGAACTCGCGACACCGAGCTTGGAAGGCTCGTGCTCTACCACTGAGCTACGCCCGCGTACGAACACAGTAGCCGCAAATCAAACCGGCTTCGCGCGCGCCCTCCCCTGAAAAAGTGATCATTGAGCGCGTGGAGCGGGCGCTCCTTGCACGCCACGGCGAGAGCGAGCTCTCGTGCCGGGGCCTCACGAACGGCGACCCTCACGTCGCCTGCCCGCTGACCGGGCGGGGCCGCGGGGAAGCCCGCCGGCTCGGGGAGCTGCTCGCGACCGAGCCGATCGACCTCTGCGTCACGAGCGAGTTCGAGCGTG
The DNA here is from genome assembly GCA_046732435.1 of Actinomycetota bacterium. Lineage (GTDB taxonomy): Bacteria > Actinomycetota > Thermoleophilia > Gaiellales > Gaiellaceae > JALZFG01. Next base: position 874 of record JBKPNC010000163.1, on the reverse strand, counting down.
CGCGAGAGACCGCGGACATCGCCCTCGAAGGCCGCAGCGTCCCGAGTCTCGTCCTCCCCGGCCTGAACGACATCCGCTTCGGCGAGTTCGAGGGCCGCGCCCTAACCGACTACCGGACTTGGGCACACGCGCACACGCCTGAGGAAGAGGCGCCCGGGGGCGGCGAGAGCCGGGTCGAGACGATCCGCCGCTACGTCGACGCGTACCGCCAGATCCTCGCGCGGCCGGAGCGGACGATCCTCGTCGTCGCCCACGGCTTACCGATTCGGTACGTGCTCGACGCCGTTGACGGCACGGGCCCTGTCGCGAAGATCAAGCAGGTCCCCTACGCCGAGCCGTTCCTGGTGAGCGCCGCGCAGCTCACGGTTGCGGTCGAGCATCTGCAAGCCTGGCTGCTCGCGCCCGCATGGGCGAGCTGAGGATCAGGAGCATGAATGCGAGCGCCGCCGCGGAGGCGCCGAGCACGAACGGCGCCGCCGGCGAGACGTGGGACCACAGCAGCCCCGCCGCGATGCTCGCCAAGAGGAGCGCTGCGCCGGTCGCGGCCGAGAAGACGCCGTAGGCCGTGCCGATCGAGCGACCCGGGACGCGGTCGGCGACCCACGCCCGCGCGACACCGTCGGTCGCGGCGATGTAGGCGCCGTAGAGCGCGAATAGCGGCCAGACCGCCCACGACCCGGGAGCCAGGGCGAAGCCGAGGTAGACGAGCGCGAACACGACGAGCCCGGCGGCGAGGACCCGCTCGCGGCCGCGGTCCGAGAGAGCCCCCAGCGGCCAAGAGAGCCCCGCGTAGACCATGTTGTACGCCGAGTACGCCAGCACCACGAGCGTCGCCCCGAGGCCGAGGTCCTTCGCCCGCAGCAAGAGGAACACG
>JBKPNC010000162.1:0-31682 GCA_046732435.1 Actinomycetota bacterium | reverse complement strand
GGGCAAGACGCTCGCCGACGTTCTGCCCCGTCTCAGGGAGACCTACTGCGGCACCCTCGCGTACGAGATCGAGCACATCGCGAATCACGAGGAGCGGGTCTGGCTTCGACACTGCATCGAATCGGGCCGTCACCGGCAGGCGCTCACGGACGACGAGCGGCGGCGGCTGCTCGAGCAGCTGACCAGGGTCGAGGGCCTTGAGCTCTACCTGCGCCGGACGTTCCTGGGCCAGAAGCAGTTCTCGGTGGAAGGCCTGGACGCGCTCGTCCCGATGCTCGACGAGGCCATTCGTCTGGCCGCCGAGGCCGGGGCACACGAGGTCGTGATCGGCATGGCGCACCGTGGCCGGCTGAACGTGCTCGCGCATGTCGTCGGCCTCCCGTACGAGTCGATCCTGCGCGAGTTCGAGGGGGAACGGACGGTGGAGGCGATCGTCCGCACGGAGGAGGGGGGAAGCGGCGACGTCAAGTACCACCTCGGGGCCGAGGGGACGCGCCCGACAGACACGGGCGAGATCACGGTCACGCTTTCGTCCAACCCGAGCCATCTCGAGGCCGTGGATCCGGTCGTCGAGGGGCGCACCCGCGCCGAGCAGACGGATCGCAGCGCCGGGGACGGGGAGCACGACCCCAAGGTGGCAATGGCGATCCTCATTCACGGTGACGCGTCCTTCTCCGCCCAGGGTGTCGTCGCCGAGACGCTCAACCTCGAGGGCCTGCCCGGGTACACGACGGGCGGGACGCTGCACCTGATCGCGAACAACCAGGTCGGCTTCACGACCGATCCCGAGCAGGGCCGATCGACCCGTTACTCCAGCGACCTCGCAAAGGGCTTCGACGTGCCGATCATCCACGTGAACGCCGACGACCCGGAGGGCTCGATCGCCACCGTCCGGCTGGCGATGGCCTTCCGCCAGCGGTTCGGCCACGATATGGTCGTCGACCTCGTCGGCTATCGGCGCTTCGGTCACAACGAGCAGGACGAGGCGGCGTACACCCAGCCGTTGATGGCGGCCCGGATCGCGGCGCATCCACCGGTGCGCCAGCAGTACGCCGACGAGCTCGTCGCACGGGGCGTCGTCTCGGAGAGCGACGTCGAACAGCTCCAGCAGGAGGCGACCGAAGCGCTGCGGGAGGCACATGACCGGTTGCGGACGGCGATCGAGCATCCGCCGGCCGAGCGCCCGCCGCGCGGGCGTGGGGGCGAGCAGTCCGTGGCGACGGCTGTCCCTGCCGACGTCCTCGAACGCCTGAACCGCGAGCTGCTCGAGGTGCCGTCCGGCTTCCAGGTCCATCCGAAGCTCGCCCGGCAGCTCGAGCGGCGCGTCGAGGCGCTCGAGAGCGCGGACGGGCGCCTCGACTGGGGACAGGCCGAGGCGCTCGCCTTCGCCACGCTGCTGACGGAGGGGATCCCGATTCGCCTCACCGGGCAGGACACCGAGCGCGGAACCTTCTCGCAGCGCCATCTCGTCCTTCACGACGTCGAGAGCGGCGAGCGCCATACGCCGATGCAGCACCTACGCGCGAAGGCTGCCTTCGAGGTGCACAACTCCCCGCTGTCCGAGTTCGCCGCCGTCGGCTTCGAATACGGCTATGCGGCCGCCGCCCCGGACGCGCTCGTCCTGTGGGAGGCCCAGTTCGGCGACTTCATGAACGGCGCGCAGGTGGTCACCGACCAGTTCATCGTCTCCGGCCTGTCGAAGTGGGCGCAGACGACGCGCCTGACGCTGCTGCTGCCGCACGGCTACGAGGGGAACGGCCCCGAGCACTCGAGCGCTCGCCTCGAGCGGTTCCTGCAGCTGGCCGCGGAGAACAACGTTCGCATCGCAAACCCGACGACGTCCGCACAGTACTTTCACCTCCTCCGGCGGCAGGCGCTTCTCGCGACGGCACGCCCGCTCGTCGTTATGACCCCGAAGGGCCTGCTCCGCCTTCGTGAGGCCTCGTCCCCGGTGGCCGAGCTCGCCGAAGGGAGCTTCCTCCCCGTGATCGGTGACGATTCGGTCGATCCGGAGGCGGTCGGCCGGCTCGTTCTCTGCAGCGGGAAGATCTACTACGACATCGTCGGGCACGAGCAGCGCGCCGAGGCTCGCGACGTCGCCGTCGCCCGCCTCGAGCAGCTCTACCCGTTCCCGGTCGAGCAGGCCGCCTCGCTCGTCGGCGCGTACCCCGCGCTCCAGGAGATCGTCTGGGCGCAGGAGGAGCCGCAGAACATGGGCGCGTGGCGGGCAACCCGGCACCGGCTCGAGCAGGCGCGGCCCGAGCACGTTTCGCTCCGCTACGTCGGCCGGCCCTGGCGCGCCAGCACGAGCGAGGGCTATCCCACCGCCCATCTGGCCGAGCAGGACCGCATCGTCCGCGCCGCGCTCACGCGCGCGTAGCTGCTCCTACAGCAGCCGCTTCGCGCGCTGCGCCGCCTGCCGTGCGACGCGCGGGCCGTGCTTCCGGGCGCCGGCGATGATCGTGCGACGGTGCCTGGGCGGGACGCGACGCCACATGCGATACGCGGTGAACGCGAGCCCCCACCATCCCGTCCGGGTGACGAGCCACGATTTCATTCGTGGCACAACGATATCTTCCGACGTCCTCGTGCGGCCGAAACGGTTGCACCGAACCGTTACAATCCGCCGCCGTCCCAGTCCCTTCGACGCCAAGGAGGCCTAATGGCGGTAGACACGCCGTCGTACTTCGCGCAGGTAATTCAGGATCACCTCGAGTTGAAGCGCCGGAACTCGCTGCTCGAGCCGGAGATGCCGCTCGACCGGTACGTCCACGAAGACCCGTTCGAGAACCATCCGCTGTTCAAGACGGAAGAGCAGGCTCGCATCGAGGACACCCTCGACGGGGAGCCGGCCGTCACGGCTCACGGCGACCGCATGGTCGAGTGGGCGGGCGAGGATACGGTCGAGTACGTGTTTCCCGACGCCGAGGAGGACGTCGAGAGCGCCTGGGGCCGCTCGCGCGAGTTCGACTGGGGCGACTAGGCGTTTCGCCCCTCGGGGCGAGGGTACTCCGGACCTCTGAATTCGACGGAAGGGGGTCCAACAGATGAAGAAGCTGCTCCTAGGCGGCGTGCTCGGCTACGTGCTCGCGTTCTTCTTCGACGCGCAGAGCGGCAAGCGCCGGCGCAGCGTCGCACTTGACCGTACGCTGGCCATGGCGCGCCGGCTCGCGCGACGCGGCCGCGCGGTGCCCCAGGCGGCGTACGCCGCCAAGCAGAAGGCCACGCACCTACGCGAGGAGCCGAAGCCGCAGCCCGACGACGTGACGTTGGCGAGAAAGGTCGAGACGACGATCTTCAGGGACCCTCAATCGCCCAAGGGCTCGGTTGTGGTCAACGCCGTCGACGGCGTGGTCTACCTGCGGGGCGAGGTGACGCGGCCCGAGCTCGTCACGGAGCTCGAAGAGCAGACGCGCAAGGTGCAGGGTGTGCGGGAGGTCCAGAACCTGCTGCACACGCCGGGTAGTCCGGCCCCGTCGGCGTCGTAACTCGGGTCAGATCAGGCCGGCGACCGTCCGCAGGTCGGTCACGAACTCGTCCATCTGCTCGCGCCGAGATTCGTCGTCGCCCGCGCGCAGGATCGACGAGGGATGGACGGTGGCCACGACATTCGGTGCGAGCGGCGAGTCGATCGGCACGCCGCGCTGCCGCGTGATCCGGAAGTGCCGGCCGAGCAGCGCCTGCGCCGCCGTCGCGCCCAGGCACACGAGCACGCGTGGCTGGACGACCGCCAGCTCGGCGTCCAGCCACGGGCGGCAAGCGGTCATCTCCGACCAGTTCGGCTTCTGGTGGATGCGGCGCTTGCCGCGCGGACGCCACTTGAAGTGCTTGACGACGTTGGTGACGTAGACCTTGTCGCGGTCGATGCCGGCGTCGTCGAGCGCGCGGTCGAGGAGCTTCCCGGCCGGACCGACGAACGGCCGGCCGCTGAGATCCTCCTTGTCGCCGGGCTGCTCGCCGACCATCATCACCTCGGAGCCGGCGCCTCCCTCGCCGAAGACGGTCTGCGTTCCGGTCCGCCAGAGGTCGCACGCCTGGCACCCGGCGGCGGCGTCGCGGAGGGCCTGAAGCGTCGGCCGCTCGGGCACGAGCGGGGCCGCGGAGGTCGACTGCGACGAGGAAGTCACGCTCGTGCTATACCCCGCTCGGCGCGTCGCAAGCGCTTACAAGGCCTTTACAAAAGGCCGCGCCCGGCGCGCTGGTCTCCCAAGGAGAGGCATACCGTGTCGCGTCGGGCGGGGCGCTGCAATTCTAACAGCGCCTCATTTTCTGCCAACCCCCCAAATTGGCGGATTTTGGCTCGGCGCGCGCGCCGCCGGCCTACGCTCGGCCCGCCAGATAGCGGTCTTCGGCCTCGTAGTCGAACATCGGCTCGAAGTTGGCGCGTCGAGCCGATCCAGGTCCGCGGCGCGGTCGCGCGCGGCCCTGACGAGCCAGTCGATCTCGTCGACGACGGTCTCCGCGTAGCCTCCCACCGGCTCGTATCCGAGCGCGACTGCCGCGCTCGTGTCCAGCACGATCGGGTGGGGAACGTCCCAGGGATGCCGGCCGAGCGCGCCGGCCGCTCCGGGCTCGAGCAAGACCTCCTCCCACTCGTGGCCGAGGTGCTCGGCGATCATTCGTGCGATCTCGAGGGCGCTTGGGGCGTAGGGATCGGCGCTGTTCAGGATCCGACGACCCGGCTTCGCAGCGACGGTCTCGATCAGCGCGGCGAGGTTGGCCGCCGCGGTCGTGTGGTCGACGCCGCCGCCCCGGTTCGCCAGCAGCACGGCCGGGCGCCCGTCGAGCACGCGCTTCACGAACACCCACTCCCGCGGCCGCGTGCCGCCCGGACCGTGCACCTTCGACGGCCGCAGTACGGTGACGGGCGCGCCGCTGTCCAGGCACACCTGCTCGGCGGCGACCTTGTTCGGCCCGTACCCCTCCGGCGTCGTGAGGTCGCCGCCGCCCGCGGCAACGGTCGGCTGGTTCTCGCGGACCGGGCCGTCGAACCGCGGGGCCGTCTCCGAGTTCGCGTGATTCCCTGCGCTGTCGACGTAGACGGCCTTGCTCGAAATCATCACCGTCGCGCCGGCGTCGCGCATCAGCGGGAGCAGGCGCGTCGCGTCGGCAGCGGTGTAACAGACGCAGTCGACGAGGAGGTCGGCGCCGGCTCCGTAGGCGGCTCGCATTTGCGCCGGCTGTTGCCGGTCGGCCTGGACGAACGTGGCGCCCGCTTCGGCGAGGTCACGCGGGACGTGCGCGAGGTTGCGTCCGGTGAGGTCGACGTCCCACGCGGCCGCGAGGAGCCGTCGCGCGGTCGCTGCGCCGACGACGCCCGTCCCGCCGACGATCAGCGCGCGCGGCACCGTGCGGCTATGCCGCAGGCCGCTCGATCAGCTCGATGCGGTACTCGTCAGGGTCCCGGACGAAGCAGAGCCGCGACCCGCCCTCGCGGACGCTGTACGGCGGCCGCTCCGGCTCGATGCCCTGCTCCTTCAGGCGGGCAAGTGTCCCGTCCAGGTCGTCGACGCCCACCGCGATGTGCCCGTAGCCGGTGCCGAGCTCGTAGGTCCGCCCGTCGTGGTTGTACGTGAGCTCGAGCACGTTGTCCTGGTCGCCGAGCGAGAAGAAGTAGTTCGTCGCCTCACGCTGCCCGTCGCGGACGATGTCGAACTCGCCGGCGAAGCTGAACCCCAGCGCCTCGTAGAACGCGCGGCTCTTCTCCGGATCCGTGATGCGGACCATCGTGTGCAGGAAGCGCGCCACGTCGGCGATCCTAGCGACTCTGCGCGGAGTCGCCCGAGAGCGCCTCCCTAGGCGTTTCAGTGGGCGCCGCCGAGTCGGACGGCCTCGAGCTGCGCGAGCATCCCGAGCTCGTCGGAGACGACCCAGATCTCGGTGACGATCCCGTCGACGATGGTGAGGACGTCGATCGTCCGGATCTCCACGCGGCGGCCCGTGGGGCCGACGGTGCCGAGCGGCGTCTCGAGCGGGCCGACGTGCTCGCCGCGCACGTAGAAGGCGACGGCCAACCGGCCGGAAGCCTCCATCTGCTCGACGACCTCCGTCGTCCGGTGCGCGAAGGCGCGCTGCATCGCGCGTGCGCGGTCGACCAGCGAGCTGACGGGAGCCGGCGAGCCGTTGAGCAACAGCGGATCCGCATACAGCTCGCGGAAGGCTGCCTCGGGATCGTCTCGCTCGTCGACGGGTGTCTCCCACAGATCCAGCAGTCGTTCGAAGAAGGCGGGCACGGTCGTACTGTGCCGGGCGCGTGCGACAGACAGGTCCTCGGCCGGTCGGCTGGCGACGGATCGCCGTCAGTAACCGCTGAACCGCTCGGGATCAACGCGGTCGTCGGGGATTCCCGCGGCGCGGAGCTGCTCGGTCACCCCTTCCACCATGCCGGGCGGCCCCGCGAGCAGGTACCGGTACGCGCCGAGGTCGTCGCCGAGGTGGTCGCGCAGGAGCTCGGGACCGATCCGTCTCGTCTCGCCCTCCCACGTCGGGTCCTGGGTCATCGTCGGCACGACGCGTAGCCAGCCGTCCTGCCCCTCGAGGTCGAACAGCTCGTCGAGGAACGCCGCCGACGAGCGGTCACGGTTCGAGTAGATCAGCGTCACGCGGTACGGCAGCCGCCTGGCGGCGATATAGCGGAGCATGCTGCGGAAGACGGTGATCCCGATCCCGCCGGCGATGAAGGCGTACGGCACGTCGGTCTCGTCCGGGAGCACGAAGGCCCCCTTCGGCTCCTCGACATCGACCTCGGCGCCGATCGCGAGCTCGGCGAGCGAGCGCTTGAACGCGCTCCCGCGCAGCCTGGTGCACAGCCCGAGGACGCCGCGGTCGGTCGGTGAGGTAACCGCGGAGATGTGGCGCCGCGGGCCCTTTTCGTCCTCGTAGGGCGGATCGATCAGCGTCACCCAGAAGTACTGGCCCGGCCGATAGTCGACCTCGCGTCCGAGCAGGTCGAAGACGACCAGCAGCGTGTCCCTGGCGACCTCGCGCTTCTCCTTGACGAGCGCACGCATCGGTTCGTAGGTGCGCGCCGCCTCGTGCGTCTTACGCGCGACTTCCGACACAGAACCGGCGCGAACGGCGTCTGGCGCTGACCGTACCATCGAACCGATGGCGAAGGCCGCGGCTCTCCAGCACGCATGCTCTCAATGCGGCTACACGACCGGACGGTGGCTCGGTCGCTGCCCGGGCTGCGGGAGCTTCGGAACGCTCGTCGAGGAGCGGCTCGGCGCTCCCGCCGGCGCCCGCGCCGCGCGCCCGCCGCTCAGGCTGGTCGACGTCGACGTCGAGGAAGCGACGCGCATCCCGACCGGCGTCACGGAGCTCGACCGGGTGCTCGGCGGAGGCCTCGTCCCCGCTTCGCTCGTCCTGCTCGGCGGGGAGCCGGGGGTCGGCAAGAGCACGCTGCTGCTCACCGCGATGCGCGCGATTAGCGCGGACCGTCGGGCGCTGCTCGTCACCGGGGAGGAGTCAGTCGCGCAGGTAAAGCTCCGGGCGGAGCGGTTGGGCGGCGCCGGCGATATCGAGATCCTCGCCGAGACCGAACTCGAGACCGTGTGCGGAACGCTCGAGGGCGAACGCCCGGACGTGTGCGTCATCGACTCGGTGCAGACGCTCTACTCCGGCGACATCGGCTCGGCGCCCGGATCCGTCGCACAGGTTCGCGAGGCCGCCTCGCAGCTGCTGCGCGCGGCGAAAGGCGCGGGAGTGGCCACGATCCTCGTCGGCCACGTGACGAAGGACGGCGCCGTCGCGGGGCCGCGGGTCCTCGAGCACCTCGTCGACTGTGTCCTCCAGTTCGAGGGCGACCGACACCACGCGCACCGCGTGCTTCGCGCGACCAAGAATCGCTTCGGCTCGACGAACGAGCTCGGCGTCTTCGAGATGACCGGGCACGGTCTCGTCGGCGTGCCGGATCCGTCGGAGATCTTCGGGCGCACCGAGCCCGGCGAGATCGGGGCCGCAGTCGCATGCACGCTCGAGGGCACGCGGCCGCTCCTGCTCGAGGTGCAGGCGCTCGTGTCGCCGACGGATCTGGCGTTGCCGAGGCGCGTCGGCACGGGCGTCGATCCGAAGCGTCTGGCGATGATCGTGGCGGTGCTCGCCCGCCACGCAGGGATCGCGCTCGGTCAGGCCGACGTCTTCGTCAACGTCGCCGGAGGCGTTCGCATCGACGAGCCGGGGGCGGATCTCGCGGTCGCCCTGGCGATCGCCTCCGCAGCGCGGGGCGCGCCCGTCCGTGCGGGGACGGCCGCGTTCGGCGAGATTGGCCTCACCGGCCGGCTTCGCCCGGCGGCGCAGGCAGAGCGGCGCCTCGATGCCTGCGAGAAGCTGGGCCTGGTCGCAGTGGTTGCGCCATCCGGCACAAGCGGCGTCCATGGCAGACTACGCATTGCGCAGGCGGGGAGACTGAGGGAGGCGATCCGGGCAGGACTCGATGCAGGCGGAGAGGAGACATAGGGAAGACCGTCGGTCGGCTGCCCAGCTCGGGTTCACCCGCCCGGCCAAAGAGGACGATCCCCGGCGCCACCGGAAGCTGCTCGACGCCGTCGCTCGCATCGCGCCGGGAACGGAGCTCCGCCAGGGCATCGACGACATCATCCGGTCGCACGAGGGAGCGTTGATCGTGATCGGCGAGCCCGTCGACCTCGCGTTCCTCTTCTCGGGGGGCATCCGGCTCGACCAGCCCTTCACGCCCCAGCTGCTCTACGAGCTGGCGAAGATGGACGGGGCGATCATCATCAACTCGGGCGTCACGAAGCTGGCGTACGCAAACGTCCAGCTGATGCCCGATCCGACGATCGCCTCGGCGGAGACCGGGACGAGGCACCGGACGGCCGAGCGCGTCGCGAAGCAGACCGACGCGCTCGTGATCTCGATCTCGCAGCAGCGCGAGACGGTCACGCTCTTCCTCGGTGACGTGCGCTATCAGCTCGACTCGATTGCTGACGTCCTGGCCAAGACCAACCAGGCGCTGCACACGCTCGAGACGTACCGACAGCGGCTCGATCAGGTGCTTACCCGTCTGACGGCGCTCGAGTTTCAGAGCGCCGTGATGCTCGACGACGTGCTCGTCGTGCTCCAGCGTGCGGAGCTGACGCTCCGCATGGCCGAGGAGATCGAGCGCGACTGCGTGGAGCTCGGGACGGAGGGGCGGCTGATCCGGATGCAGCTGCAGGAGCTGATCGGAGACGTGCCGAGGGAGCGCGCCGCCGTGGTCGGCGACTACCTCGCCGATCCCTCGGAGCCCCCCAGCGTCGTCCTCGAACGGATCGCCGCGCTCTCCTACGACGGGCTCATCGACTTCGACCGGCTCGCGGAGGCGCTCGGCTACCCGGCCGGCATCGACCCGCTCGACCATTCGGTCGCGCCGCGCGGATACCGGGTGCTGTCCCACGTTCCGCGTCTGCCCGAGGCGGTGGTCAAGCGGATCGTCCGGCAGCTCGACGGCCTCGAGTCCATCGTGCGCGCCTCGCAACGCGAGCTGGAAGCGGTCGAAGGCGTGGGCGCCGTTCGAGCCCGGGAAGTGCGCGAGGGACTGCGCCGGTTGCAGGAGCACAACCTCATTGACCGCTATCTGCAGGCTTAGCGGGCTCCGGCATCCCCCAACTGGGCCAAAATCCCTGGAATCACAAGCATTTTCGTAACACTTTCGTTATACTTGGATGGTTGCGCCGGTGACCTTTCGGGGTGCCGGCGTCTTGGCGACTACGTCTAGAGGGAGGGCGGCTTGTACGAAGTCGGTGACAAGGTGGTGTATCCCCACCACGGGGCTGGGACGGTTGTGAAGAAGGACGTCCGCCAGGTGCTCGGGGAGAAACGTCAGTACTTGACGATCCGCATCCTGCACAACGACATGACCGTCAACGTGCCGTGCGACAGTTGCGATCGAGTCGGCCTTCGCAGGGTGATCGACGAGGCAATGGTGGAGAAGGTCGTAAAGGCGCTGACGGGTAACGGCACCGTGATGCCCAAGAACTGGAACCGGCGGTTCAAGCACAACCGGGACAAGATGAAGACCGGCGACATCTTCGAGCTCGCCGAGGTCGTGCGGAACCTCTCGCTCCGCGATCACGAGAAGGGGCTCTCGACCGGCGAGAAGCAGATGTTCGTCAAGGCGAAGAAGATTCTCTCCAGCGAGCTCATGTACGCCAAGGAGATGGACGAGGAAGAGGCTGCAGAGTGGCTCGAGGAGGTCCTGTCCGGCGTTGCCGCGGCCGGGAAAAACGGGAAGAAGCGGCGCACGAGGGAGACCGCGGCTGCAGGCGTCTGAGCGCAGTCGCCGCCAGATAGCGCGGTAGCCACGTGAGCGTCTGGGCCGTGCTCGTCGCCGCAGGTCGCGGCGAGCGACTCGGCCTCGACCGCCCCAAGGCGTTCGCCGGGCTGCGCGGTCGGCCGCTTCTGGCCGAGAGCGTCGAGAGGCTTGACGCTTCGGACTGGGTCGACGCGATCGTGGTCGCCGCGGCGCCGGGCTGGGAAGAGCCCGTGATCCTCCTGGCCGAGGAGCTCGCCGCCGGGAAGGTCGTCGAGGTGGTTACCGGCGGCGAGACGCGCGCGCGATCCGTCCATGCTGCGCTCGATCGCGTCGACGCCGACGCGGCGGCCGTCCTCGTGCACGACGCCGCGCGCCCTCTCCTCGACGACGAGATCATCGCGCGCGTGCTCACGCCGCTCGGCGAAGGCTGGAACGGCGCCGTTCCGGTCGTGCCGGTGGCGGACACGCTGAAACGAGTCCGGGGAGACGCGATCGTCGAAACCGTCGATCGCTCGAACTTGGTTGCGGTTCAGACGCCGCAGGCGTTCGTTCCCGGCGATCTTCGTGACGCACTCGCGGGCGATATCGACGCAGCCACAGACTGCGCGTCGCTTGTCGAGGCCGCAGGCGGGCGGGTGAAGGCGGTGCCCGGCGACACGAACCTGCTCAAGGTGACGGAGCCACGCGACCTCGCGCTGGTCGAGGCCCTGCTCGCGTGATCGTCGATTACCACATGCATCTCCGGGATCCGCAGGGAGCCCTCGACTTCAGCGTCGAGGGAGTCGAGAGGTTCGTCGAGGCTGCGGCGCGTCGCGGCGTTGACGAGATCGGCTTTTCGGAGCATGTCTACTACTTCGGCCAGACCGCCGAGATCTGGACGGTGCCGTTCCAGGTAGATCGCTGCCGCTACGACCTCGACGAGTACTGCGGCGCCGTGCTCGAGGCGCGGCGGCAGGGGCTGGCTGTAAAGCTCGGACTCGAAGTGGACTGGGTACGCGAGCGCGCCGGCCGGCTGGCCGAGCTGCTGGCGCCGTATCCCTGGGATTTCTTGCTTGGCTCGATCCACTTTCTCGGAGCGATGGCGCTCGACATGGAGCCGAGCCTCGTCGGTGAGCTCGGCGCAGAGCGTGCGTGGGAGCGGTACTTCGACGAGCTCGGAGCGCTCGCCCGCAGCGGGCTCGTCGATGTGCTCGCGCATCCCGATCTGGTCAAGTTCTTCGGCGATCGCGTCGAGTGGGACTGGTCAGACCTTGTCGGCTCGCTCGACGGCGTCGCACTGGAGGTTTCGACTGCGGGGCGCTACAAGCCGCACGGCCGCCTCTACCCGGAAGCCAACCTGCTCGCGGCTGCCAGGGGAGCAGGTGTGGGCATCACGCTCGCGTCCGACGCCCACGAGCCGGCCCACGTCGGTCGAGATCTGGAACTCGCGGTCGAGCACGCGCGGGCCGCCGGCTACGAGACGGTGACCGTTCTCGACGGTCGCGTCGCGCGCCAGGAGCCGCTCGGGTGAGCGGCGTGCGAGTGGGGATCGGCGTGGACGCGCACGCGCTCGCGGACGGCGTGCCGCTCGTGCTCGGCGGGGTGGCGATCGATCACCCACGGGGCCTCGTCGGGCACTCGGACGGCGACGTCGTCGCGCACGCGTTGATCGACGCGCTGCTCGGGGCGGCGGGTCTGGGCGATATCGGCTCGCTGTTCCCGCCGGGGGATCCGGTCTGGCAGGGGGCCTCGTCGCTCGACCTCCTTCGGCGGGCGTACGCCGACGTCCGCGCGGCCGGCTACGAGCTCGTGAACGCGGACTGCGTGCTCGTCGGAGAGCAGCCGAGGATCGCACCGTATCGCGACGAGATGCGAAGGCACCTTGCGGGGGCCCTCGGCGTCGATCCGGAACTGGTTGCAGTGCGCGCGACCACGACCGACGGTCTCGGCTTCACCGGCCGCGGGGAAGGTCTGGCTGCCCAGGCCGTCGCACTCGTGCACCGGCCTTGAGTTGCCTTACTGTGCGCAATAAGGCATAGTAACGCTAGGTATGAGTCGCGAGGAACTGAAAGGCCACCTCGACCTGATCGTGCTCGCCTGCCTCGCTGAACGTGAGCTTCACGGCTACGCGCTCATCGAGGAGCTCAGGCTCGGGAGCCGGGGAGCGTTTGATCTTCCGGAAGGGACCGTCTACCCGGCACTACACCGGCTCGAGCGGGCAGGGCTCCTGGCGAGCCGCTGGTCTTCGACCGCCGGACGACGTCGCCGCATGTACCGGCTGACGAGCAAGGGCCGTAGCGCTCTGGAGGAACGCCGCCGCGCATGGCGGGCGTTCTCAGCAGGCGTCGACCTCGTGCTCGGCGAGACATGAGCGTCGAGGAGTACCTGCGCGAGCTCGGACGCCGCCTATCCGTCGGGCCGGTCCGGCGCCGGCGGATCCTGCGGGAGCTCGAAGCGCACCTCCTCGACGCCACGGCGGAGGAAGAGCGGGGCGGACGGTCGCGGCAGGACGCCGAGCGCCGGGCAACCGAGCGCCTCGGCTCTGTGGACGACCTGGCCGCTCGCTTCGGCGCCCGCCGGCGAAGCCGGACCACGCGCCGTCTGGTCGCAATCTCCGTCGGCGTCTCCGTCGCAGCGACCGCCGCGTTCGCGCTCCCGATGGTTCTCGTCGATTCAGGCGAGTCGCACGCCGTGAGCCGGGTCGCGCGGATCGTCTGCGGTGGCGAGAATGCCAAGCAGACCTGCGTCGACGCCGTCGAGAGGTCGTGCGACGCAGATTCGCCAGGGACGCAAGCGACGATCTGGACGCCCGGTGGTCCGACGCCGGCTCACGCTTGGTGCAGGAAGGTCCTGCGAGGGTAGGGGCTACGCGCCTGAACCGGCGGGGAGGGTGAAGGAGACGCGGGCGCCGCCCTCCGGACGGTTCTCGGCCCAGATGCGACCGCCCTGAGCCTCGACCAGGCCCTGCGCGATCGCGAGCCCGAGGCCCGCTCCGCCGTTTCCCGACGAGCGCGCGCGATCGCCCCGGTAGAAGCGGTCGAACACGCGCCGCGGCGCCCCGTCCGGGAGCCCCTCGCCGGTGTCCTCCACCGTGACCAGCACGGCCTCGGCATCGGGCCGCACGATGACGGCGACGGAGCCGTCGCTCGGCGTGTGCCGAACGGCATTCGTCAGGAGGTTGAACAGCACCCGCTCGACCTTCTCGGGCGCGCACAGCGCGGTGGCCGCCTGATCGACGTTCGCCTCGAGCCGCACGTGACGCGCCCGCGCCTCCGCCTGCAGGCCGCGCAGGCAGGTCGTCACGACCTCCGCGATTGCGGCCTCTCGAAGCTCGAGGTGGAGGACGCCGGCGTCGATCCGCGCCAGCTCGAAGAGGTCGTCGACCAGCATGGCGAGTCGCCGTGTTTGCTCCCGGAGTGCCGGGAGGTACTCCGCCGGCTCCGCGAGTCCGTCCTCGACGGCTTCGAGCATCGCCTGCATTGCCGCGATCGGCGTGCGGAGGTCGTGGCTCGCCCAGGCGACGAGCTGGCGGCGGGCGTCGAAGAGCTGCTCGATGTTCGTCGCCATCTCGTTGAACGCCGCCCCGAGCTCGGCGACCTCACGCGGTCCGCGCTCGGGAGCCCGCGCTTGCAGATCTCCCCGGGCGAGCCTCGTCGAGGCGGCCCGAAGCCGTTCGACGCGGGAGGAGATGGACGCGGCGAGAAACAGCGCGGCGCCGACGGCCGCCGACGCGGCCGCCGCGGCGACCCCGAGGATCTTCACGTCGTCGCCCATGTGGAACATGACGAAGCCGGAGACGGAGACCGCGGCGAGGGGCACGACGACAGCCAGGAGCGCAAGCCCTGCGAGCTGCAGGCGCACCGTCGGCAGCAAGCGGAGTGCGAGCGTTGCGCCAAAGCCCGCAACGAGCGTGGCGAGGGCCACGAGGAGTCCAAGGCTGATCATGCGGCGAACCGGTAGCCGACGCCCCAGACCGTCTGCAGGTGGACGGGCCTCGACGGATCGTCCTCGAGCTTCTCGCGCAGGCGGCGGACGTGGACGGTGACGGTGCCGGTGTCGAGCGCCGCCTCGTACCCCCACACGCGTTCCATCAGCTGATCTCGTGAGAACACCCGGCGCGGATGGCTGGCGAGGAACCACAGCAGATCGAACTCCTTTGCCGTCAACTGCACCGGCTTGCCGCGCTTTCGCACTTCCCGTGCAGCGGCTTCGATCTCCAGGCCCTCGAACGTCAATTGCTGGACCGGACGCTCGGCGGGCGTCGCGCGGCGCAGCACGGCTCGGACGCGAACGGCGAGCTCCCGGGGCGAGAAAGGCTTCGTGACGTAGTCATCGGCTCCGAGCTCAAGCCCGACGATGCGGTCGGCCTCTTCACCACGCGCCGTGAGCATGATCACGGGCAGGCTCGAGTGCGAACGGATCCATCGACAGAGCGCCAGCCCGTCGGTGCCGGGAAGCATCAGGTCGAGGACGACGAGGCTCGGTGACTCCTGCTGGAGAAGCTCCCGGGCGCGGTTGCCGTCTGCAGCTTCCAGCGTGCGGTAACCCTCGCGTTCGAGGTAGCGCACGACGACCTCGCGGACAATCGGCTCGTCGTCGACGACGAGAACGGTCTCCACGTCCGGAGTTTGCACGCTGAGACCTTACGAGCGGCTGAATTCGCGCGGAAACCGCCCTACGACGGAAGGGCCACCTCTCCGTCACGGATGACGACCAGGCCGTCGGCCCGTAACGCGTGCACCGCGTCGGCGTCGAGCTCGTCGAGGTGCCGTGGCCCGGCCGCGACGAGGCGGAGCGCGCGCCCGCGCCGCTGGCGGAATGACCCCTCGAAGCGCGGCTGGCGCCGCCTGGCCGGAAAGCGTCGGCCCTGAGACGGGCAAGCCGCGGCGAGCGGGCAGCGCTCGCAGCGCGGGACCCGCGCGAGACAGACGGTCGCGCCGAGATCCATGAGCGCGTGCGCGGCGGCCGGACCGAACTGCGTCCCTGTCCGCTCCAGTACGCGTCGCGCGTTCGTGTCGACCGGGAGAACGGCTCGGCCGAACGCGAACCGGGCGACGGCGTCCGCCGTGTACCGCCCGACGCCTGGAAGCTCGGCGAGATCGTCGGGCCAGCCGTCGGCGGCGATGCGCCGCGCGGCCTTGTGGAGATTCACTGCGCGGCGGTTGTATCCCAGCCCCTGCCACGCGCGAACCACGTCGGCCGGCGCGGCAGCTGCGAGGTCGGCGACGGCGGGCCACCGCGCGAGCCACGCCTCGTAGCGAGGGATCACCCGCGCCACCTGCGTCTGCTGGAGCATGACTTCCGAGACGAGAATCGCATACGGATCCTTCGTGCGCCGCCACGGCAGGTCGCGGGCGTTGGCCGCATACCACGTCAGCAGCGCCTCCTCCATCCGGGGAACCCTATGGAAGACGCGCGCCGGCCCTCTCGCTCCCCGGCAGGAGGCGCTGCGGCGGGTCGACGCAACTCTGCCAACCTAAGATTCTGCGATGGCGATCCGCCTCTACAGCACGCTCGAGCGCGGGTTCATCGAGCTCGCCGAACCCCCGGCCCGAATCGGCATGTACGTGTGCGGACCGACGGTGTACGCACGCGCGCACATCGGTAACGCGCGGCCCTTCATCATCTTCTCCTGGCTTCGCAACTGGCTGCGCGAGCGGGGGTACGAGGTGGCGTTTGTCCAGAACATCACGGACATCAACGACAAGATCTACGACGCCGCTCCCGGCCGGAGCGCGGAACTGGCCGAGCGCGCGAGTCGCTGGTACATCGAGGACACCGGCGATCTCGGCCTGGGGCGGCCCGACGCCGAGCCGAAGGCGTCCGAGACGATCGCGGGTCAGATCTCGCTGATCGAGGAGCTGATCGCGCGAGGTCTCGCCTACCCGGTCGACGGCGACGTTTACTACCGGGTGGCCCGCTTCGCCGAGTACGGAGTGCTTTCCGGCCAGCGCCCCGATCAGGTCGAGGAACAGGAGCCCAATCCGCTCAAGGAGGATCCGCGCGACTTCGCCCTGTGGAAGGCGAACAAGCCGGGCGAGGACACCTGGTGGGAGTCACCGTGGGGGCGCGGCCGCCCGGGGTGGCACATCGAGTGCTCCGTCATGGCGGAAATGTTCCTCGGGGCTGAGTTCGACATCCATGGCGGCGGGCTCGACCTTGTCTTTCCTCACCACGAGAACGAGCTCGCGCAGTCGCACGGGGCCGGCCGCGGCTTTGCGCGCATCTGGATGCACAACGGGATGCTGGCCTTCGGCGGCGAGGAGATGCACAAGTCGCTCGGGAACGACGTATCGCTCCGAAACGTCCTCGACACGTGGGGGCGAGAGACGGTGCTCCTGTACTTCCTCCGCGGCCATTGGAGAAAGCCGATCGACTTCTCCGACGACGTCATGGCTCAGGCTAAAGCGGAAGTGGAGAGTTTCCGGAACGCGTTCCGTTCGGCTCCGCACGCGGCCGACGGCGACGGCGATTGGAGCCGATTTGCAGCGGCGCTCGATGACGACTTCAACACGCCGGAGGCTCTCGGTGTCATGCACGACTGGCGGCGCGGCGGCCGGCTCGAGTTGCTCGAGCGCGCGCTCCGCCTGTTCGGGCTCGGCTCGGTCACGGAGAGCGAGGAAGCTCCCGCAGACGTGGTCGCGCTGGCCGAGCAGCGGCAGGCGGCGCGCGAGAGCGGGGACTACGAAACCGGTGATCGGCTCCGGGAGCAGATCGAGGCACAAGGCTGGTTCGTCCGCGACGTGTCCAGCGGTTTCCAGCTCGTCCGGAAGCCATGACCCGAGAGCAGGTCTACGGCCGGCGTGCCGTGCGGGAGGCGCTGCGGGGTCGCCGTGAGGTGCTGGAGCTATGGGCGACCGAGCGCGCGCTCACCGGGGAGGCGTGGCTCAGGGAGACGCCCGGCCTTCGCGTGCAAGTCAAGCCGGACCGGGCACTGACCGAACAGGCCGGAACCCGAGATCACCAGGGCGTCCTCGCCTGGTGCGAGTCCTATCCGTACGCGGATGCGTTCGAGCTCGCGGCCGAGCCGGGTGCCTTCCTCGTCTGTCTCGACGGCGTCACGGATCCGCACAACCTGGGCGCGGTCTGCCGCAGCGCCGAGTGCGCCGGGGCGAGCGGTGTCGTCGTGCCCGCACATCGCGCGGCCCGCGTGACGCCGGTCGTCTCCCGCGCGTCTGCCGGGGCGGTCGAGCACCTGCCGCTCGCGATCGTCACCAACCTCGCGTCCTGGATCCGGGAGGCCCGGCGGCCGGGGCTGTGGTTCTGGGCAGCGACCGCGGGCGCGGCGACGTCGATGTGGGACGCCGACCTGACCGGAGACATCGGGGTCGTTCTCGGCGCGGAGGGGAAGGGCTTGCGCCCCCTGGTGCGGCGGAGCTGCGACGACCAGGTGGCGATCCCGCTCTCGGGGCGGATCGAATCGTTGAACGTGAGCGTCGCGGCCGCGCTGCTCATCTACGAGGCGCGTCGCCAGCGAGCGCGCCACCTGGCGCACCATGGCTGAACCGACGTTCTACCTGTTCGACGGCTTCAACCTCATGCACGCGGGCACGTTCGGGGACGTCCGCGAGCTCACGGATACCCTCGCGAGCTTCGTCGCCATGCGCGGCGCGCGCGGGGTCGTCGTGTTCGACGGCGCCGGAGCAGACGAGCGTCTCGGGCCGCTCGAGGTCCGCTACGCAAAGAACGCCGACGCGTTGCTCGAGCGGCTCGCGTCGGATCTCCGCGAGCCCGAGCAGATCTGCCTCGTCTCTTCGGACGTGCTCGTCCGGAACACGTCCGGACAGGAGGTGGGGAAGATGAGCTCGCGCACGTTCCTCCGCGAGCTACCGGCGACACCGCGGCACGAGGAAGGTCGACGGATGCAGGTTGCGGATCGTCTCGATGCCGAGACGCGCGCCCGCCTCGAGGAGCTCCGGCGCCGCCGCGAGTAGCCGCCTTGTGGAAAACCACACGGCTTGCTATCTTCCGCTCAGGTTTAGGGTTAGACTCACCGGCCACAGACCCCTCACAGAGCCGCGATTTCCGCCACGACATGACTGCCAAGGCCGTCTCGACCACTTCCCAACCGCCAAAAGCTCAACGTGAGCTTGAGGATCTCCAGCTCGCGCTCCGCGCGCGCAACGGGGACCGGCCGGCGCTCGATGCCCTGATCCGCCGCTATACCGGGTTTGTTCGCCTGAAGGCGAGCTCGTACTTCCTCGCCGGCGGCGAAGCCGAAGATCTCATCCAGGAAGGGCTGATCGGCCTGTACAAGGCCGTGCGCGACTTCAGGCCGGACAAGGAAACGTCGTTCAGGAGCTTTGCCGAGCTCTGTGTCACGCGCCAGATCATCACGGCGATCAAGACGGCCACGCGCTACAAGCACGGGCCGCTGAACGCGTATGTCTCCTTCAGCCAGTCGCCGGCCGGTCAGGACGGCGAGGGGGAGGTCACGCTCGGCGATGCACTCCCCGGCCCGTCCGTGGACGACCCATCGGTCTGCGTGATCTCGACCGAGGAGCTGCAGAGCCTCGTCTTCTGCCTCGGCACCGGCCTGTCGAAGCTCGAGTCGGACGCTTTGCGCATGTACCTGGAGGGCTCGTCCTACGAGCAGATGGCGGCGGCCCTCGGCTGCGACACGAAGACGATCGACAACGCGCTCCAGCGCGTGAAGCGCAAGGTGCTCATGCACCAGCGCTCACGGCAAGTTCTTTCGTAGTAACTCGCTAGGCAGCCACCTCCACGGAGACGTCGGCGAAGTGGTAGTACCCGGCGAGCCGAACCCCGAGTCGCTGGTTGTTGCGGGTGGGCGAGACCACGGAGTGTCCCACGCACGCGGTTTGTGAACTCATCCACGGAACCAGATAGACGCCCGCCAGGTCCGGGCAGTAAACGGCGAAGTAGTCCACCTCGCCCGTGGAATCGCGTCTTCGAACCCGGGGATTTGGATGGTGGGCATACGTGCTGCAAGCGGCGAAGCGGATGGCTCCATCGCGAAGGCGGCCGGTCTTGCACTGGATGCGGACGAAGCGGTCACCGAGATCCAGGACAAGGTCGTAGCGGGTGTTCTCGCCGAATGGGACGAGAAACGGCAGATCGGCTGCTTGCAACGCAAGCATGACGGCTAGTTGCAAGCGCTCGCCGATTGCGACCGGATGGTCCATGTTGTCTTAATGGTATACAAGCGTCCGGACGGACCGGTCGATCGCTTACCATTCGATTCAAGCCGGAGTAGCTCAGCTGGCAGAGCAACGGTTTTGTAAATCGTGGGCCGCGGGTTCGAGTCCCGCCTCCGGCTCTCAGGCTCCCCAGGTCTGCCGCAGAACCCGCAGCCAGTTGCCGTGCGCGATCTTCGTGATCGCCTCGTCGTCGCAGCCGCGGGCTCGAAGCGCCGCCAACAGGCCCGGCAAGCCTGCCGCGTCGCCGATCGCCTCGGGGATCTTCGCGCCGTCGAAGTCGGAGCCGAACCCGACGTGGTCGATGCCGATCCGGCCGGCGATGTAATCGACGTGGTCGACGACGACATCGAGCGGCGTCTCCTGCTCAAGCCGACCATCCGCCCGCAGGAAGCCGACCGCGAAGTTGATGCCGACGATCCCACCGCTGTCCCCGATCGCGTCGAGCTGCTCGTCCGTCAGGTTCCGCGTCGAGGCGCAGAGCGCGTGTGCGTTCGAGTGGGAGGCGACCAGCGGCGCGTCTGACACAGCGGCCGCGTCGAAGAAGCCGTGCAGGTTCAGGTGCGAAAGGTCGATGAGGATGCCGAGCCGGTTGCAGGCGCGCACGAGGTCGCGGCCCAGAGGCGTCAGACCCGGGCCCGTGTCCGGCGAGCCAGGGAAGCGGAAGGGGACGCCCTCGCCGTACGCGTTCGCGCGGCTCCAGACGAGGCCGAGCGATCGCAACCCCTGCTCGTACCGGCGGTCGAGGTCGTCCACGCCGGCGATCGCCTCCGCACCCTCGAAGTGCAGGACCGCCCCAAGCGTGCCGTCCTCGATACAGGCGGAGAGCTCTGAGCCACTCCGGACGACACGGAGCGCGCCGACCGCCTCGAGCCGGAAGAGCCCGCCTGCGATCGCATCTGTGGCGGCAACCGCCGCGGCCGGATCCATCGGCGGCGACAGGGGAAGCGCGTACGACGTCGAGCCCTCGGGTGGGTCGGACGAGCTCTCGCCCGGCACGAAGACGGCGAACACGCCCCCGGCGAGTTCGCCGGAGCGAGCGCGCGTCACGTCGACGTGAGCATCGGGATCGTCACCTTCCACGAATGGCTCGAGCGCGCCGCCGGCGCGGTGGATCCTCAGCAGCGCGTCGTTGTGGCCGTCGAAGACCGCCGTCACGCGCGCGCGAGCGCCTGCTCCAGGTCGGCCCAGAGCTCCTCGACGTCCTCGAGTCCGACCGACAGTCGGACGAGGTTCGCGGGCACGCGCTCCCCTTCCCAGCGGCTGCGGGTCTCGAGGACTGAGTCGACCCCGCCGAGACTTGTTGCGTTCGTGATCACGCCGGTCGACGTCTCGACGCGCCGCGCTGCCTGGCCATCGCCGGCCACGTCGAACGAGAGCAGGCCCCCGAACCCACCGTGCATCCAGCGCGCCGCCAGCTCGTCGCCGAGGCCCGGGTAGCGAACGCGCTCGACGCGAGGATGCGCCGCAAGGCGCCGCGCCAGCTCCAGCGCCGTCGCGGATTGGCGCTCAACGCGCACCCGCAACGTGGCGAGCCCGCGGAGCAGGAGCCAGGCCGAGTCCGGCGAGGCAATCGCTCCCGTCAGCCCACGAAGGCGTTTCACGCGGTCGAACGTGTCCCCGTTGCGGAACACGAGCGCGCCCATGAGCACGTCGTGATGGCCGCCAAGGTACTTCGTCGCGCTGTGGAGGACGACGTCGGCGTCGTGCTCCAACGGGCGGAAGAGCACCGGAGTCGAAGCTGTCGCGTCGACGAGCACGGGCGCCGGGTACGAGGCGGCCGCCTCCATGTCGGGAAACGTCAGGAACGGGTTGGACGGCGCCTCGAGCCAGACCAGATCTGCGCCGTTCGGCGGCGCACCGCGCTGGTCGAACTCGACGACACGCGTGCCCCAGCGCTCGAGCTCCCGCAGGAGCAGCGGCGTGCCGTAGTAGCAGCCCTCGGCGAGCGCAACGGTCTTGCCGGGCCCGAGAAGGCCGAGCGCCGCCGCCGTCGATGCCGCCGCGCCGGAAGCGAACAGCAACGCCTGCCCGCCGTCGAGCACCCCGAGCGCGCGCTCGGCCTCGACCCCCGTCGGATGGTCATAGCGGGAGTAATAGAACGCACCCGGCTCGCCGTTGACGTACGGCTGAATCGTGGATCGTTCGACCGGCTTCGGCATGCGGCGAGTGTATGTCCGGCGAGCGACTTGAGCCGGGTGCTGGCGCGGAGTCGTCGTCAGCGCACCCAGAGCTGGTCGAGCAGGAGCTGCCAGAACGGGTGGTACTGGTAGTTGCCGACGCGCGGCGAGAGGGCGACCAGAACCTGCGGGTTGTAGAGCGGCAGCCAGGGCGCCTGGTCGGTGAGCTCGCGGTCGATGTCGGCCCAGTGATTCGCGCCGGAGCCGGGTGCAGTCGCCTGGATCGCGCTTGCCCGCCGTACCTGCCTGTCGACTCGCCGGCTGCAGAACTCGGAGACGTTCAGGTTCGTCGGGCTGCGCGGCACATACGCCCGGCAGGTGAGGAGCGGGTCGATGAAGTTCGACGGAGTCGGGTAGTCCCCGTACCAGGTGAACCAGGCGATCTGTGCGCGGGCTCTGGAGTCGGCGACCTGCGCAAGCCAGTCGCGGGAAAGCAGGCGCAACGAAGCGCGATACCCGAGCCGGTCGAGCACCGACACGACGTAAGGGCCAACCGTGTCCGTGGGATCCGCCGCGTCGGCTGGTGCGACGCCAACCGTCACCTTCATTCCGCGCGTCCCTGACTCGCGGACGAGTCGCTCCGCCCTCGCGAGATCGGGAGCGGTCCAGCTGCCGCTCGGATTCGGGTCGATCGTGTAGGGGCAATACGGCTGGTACCCGGCGAGCGTGGGAGCGAGAATCTGGCACGTGGCCCGCGCCGCGAGCTCGCCGCCGGCGAGGCTCAGGACGTGGCGGCGGTCGATGGCGTAGTTGAGCGCCCGCCGGACCGCCGACCGGTCGAACGGCGCCACCCGGGTGTTCATCACGAACCCGAACGTCGCCGCCTGCGGGTTGGCGTGAACGAGGCTCGCGTAGCGCGTCGCCAGCTCTCCTGCGCCGCTCGCGGCAGGTGAAAGCAGCACATCGGTCGCCCCGTGCTCGACGGCGCTGATCCCCGCGCCTGTCCGGGCCGTGAACAGGATTCGATCCGGATACCCGCTCGGCTGGGCCTCAGCCGACCACACGTGGAACCGGGGGTTGCGGGTCAGGATCCACGCCTTGCCGCGCGGCGACGAGGCGACGTGCGCGACGTACGGGCCGGTCGACGGCACCGGCTCCTGGCCCAGGTCTCGATTCGGGGTTCCCCGCGGCACCGCGTCCGCCCACGGGAACGCAAGCTTGTAGAGGAAGTCGGGATCGGCCGTCCGGAGATGAAACGTGACCGTGTTCGCCCGCTGGTCGGCGACGATTCCGCGCGCGAGCGTGCAGCGCTTCGGGTTCGACTGGCACCGCCGAGCGCCGACGATGCCCCCGTACACCGACTGGCCGTACCCGTCCTCGAGCGTGAATACCCGCTCCACGGCGCGGCGAAAGTCCATCGGCTGGACCAGCACGCCGGTGGAGTAGCGAACGCCGCTGCGGAGCCGGAACGTGTACGTGCGCCCACCGTCCGTGGGTGCAGGTAGCGCGGTCGCGAGATCGGGCACGAGCGTGTTCCCCGCCAGGCCGCTCACGCGACGGTAGGTCACGAGTCCGTCGTTCGTCATGCTGAGCAGCTGCCATTTCGCGATCGAGGTGAAGACGGCTGGATCGAGCGAGCCCCCGAGCGTGGCGAACGGAGGTCCCACCTCGACCCGCAGCGTCCCTCCGCGATGGCTGGCCGGCCCCGGAAGAACGGTCGTCCACACGGCGCCTCCCGCGGCGACCGCCGTCGGCACGCCGCCGACGCGCACGAGCCGTGTCGAGCCCGTGCGCGGATCGATCCGCGACATGGTTCCGTCGAAGCTGTTGGCGACCCAGACAGCGCCGTCGTCATAGGCGATCCCAACCGGCCCTTTTCCGACGACGATCTTGGTGACGTTGCCCGTGTCCGGGTCGAAGCGGGAGACCGTCGATTCCGGCATGTTCGTCACCCAGACGCTCCCGGCGCCGACGGCGACGCCGGCGGGGCCGTTCCCGATCGGGACCGCCTGCGTGACCTGGTTGCTTCGCGGATCGATGAGCAGCAGTTGCCCCGTGGAGGAACTCGTCACCCACACACCTTGCTGGGACACGGCGATACCTGCTGGAGCGCCGGCGAGCGGAATGGCCGTCGCCCGACCCGTTCTCGGGTCGATGCGCGAGATCGTGCCGTCGCTGGTGTTCGCCACCCAGAGCGAGCGGTCGCCGTACGCGATCGCCTCGGCGCCGTTGCCGACCTGGAACGAGGCGACCTGCCTCAGGGCGCGAGGGTTGATCTCGGACACGGTGCGATCGAGCTGGTTGACGACCCACACCTCGCCGCCGCCGAACGCGACACCCCTGGGGCCGCGGCCCACCGCGATCCGCTCGACCGTGCGCCGCCCCTCGTCGATCCGGAGCACCTGATCGCCGGCCGTGTCGGTGACCCAGGCAGCCCCGGCGGCCGCGGCAATTCCGCCTGGGGGGCCTCCCGTTCTCACAGCCGCGCGAAGGGCACCATTGCCCGTGTCGAGGAGTGCGACGCTGTTTCCAATCGCGGCCGACGCCGACGAGTCACCCGAGCTGCGCACGACGACGACCACCGAGGCCGCGGCTGCCGCCAGGACGAGCGCGAGCACCGCCCAGAGCACCGGTCGCCGCGACCGGATGGGAGTATCTCCCTCGTCCCCCGGATACCCGACCGCGGGTGCCGGAGGAGCGGCCGTCGCCACCGCGCGCGACGCCGGCTCGGGGAGCTCGAGGGCGGCGTCCTGGCGCAGGATCGCCTGCTCGAGTCGCCGAAGCGCCGGGCTGGGATCGAGAGCGAATTCTTCGACGAGCAGCGAGCGCCCGGCCCGGTAGACCTCCAGGGCATCGGCCTGCCGGCCGCACCGGTACAAGGCGAGCATCAGCTGCCCGCGGAGGCGCTCACGAAGTGGGCGCTCGGCGACGCGAGCCTCCAGCTCGGCGACGAGGGCAGCGTGCGCTCCTCGAGCGAGGTCCGCGTCGATGCGGTCCTCGACGGCCGTCAGGCGCAGCTCCTCGAGCCGCTCGACCTCGACGCGCGCAAACGGCTCGAACTCCAGATCGGCGAGCGGCTGGCCGCGCCACAACGATTCCGCCTCCCGCAACAGCGCGGCGGCGGCCGGGGCGTCATCGGCCTCGAGGGCACGCCGGCCCTCCGCGGCGAGCTGCTCGAAGCGCTCGAGGTCGAGCTCGCCCGGCTCCACGCGGAGCACGTACCCCGGCGGGCGCGCGACGAGCCGCGGCTCGCCGTTCTCGACCGGCGCGAGGGCCTTGCGCAGCCGCCAGACGTGGAGGCGCAGCGTGTGATCCGCGCCGTCGGCGCGCGCCCCGGGGAGCAGTTCGTCGATCAGCCGGTCGCGCGAGACCACCCGATTTGGGCTGAGAAGCATGAACGCGAGCAGCGCACGCTGCCTCGGCCCGCCGATCCGTACCGCAGTGTCGCCGACCAGGACCTCGAGCGGGCCAAGGATCCGAAACTCGATCCGGCTGTCGGCCACCTCGCCAACGGCAGTTTCCTGCAAAAGCCTCGGTTTTTCTAGATGAGCCAAGAGCGAGACGCGGTTGAGACGGACTCGAGACGGGGCCATCGCATCCTCCGGCGCCTGATGCTCTACACAGCAAAGTGCTACTGGCCGGGTATCGACGCGTGCGAGTTCGATCGCGGCGCCGCGGCCGAATTGGCCGCTGAGGCCTCGTCGGACCAGGACGGCTCGGCGTACCTCGGCTCGATCCTGTTTCCACGGGATGAGCTCGTCCTCTGCCTGGTCGAGAGCCCGTCGCGATCGGCTGTGCGGGGCATCGCCGACCGAGCCGCGATCCCGTGCGAGCGGATCATCGAGACCGTCTGGCTCGCGCCTCCGGGAACGCGTCGCGCTCGGTTCCTTCGATCCAACCTAAGGAGGATGCGATGAGACACCGAATCGCCACGCTGGCGGTCGGCGCGATTGTTGCGGCGCTCGGCGTAGGCGCCGCCACGGCGGCTCCGCCGCAACGGACAGCCTTCTCGATCGACGACACCTTCACGGTCGACGGGATCTGCGCGTTCCCGATCGTCGAGAGCGCCCATGGAAAGGGTCAGATCATCGAGTTCGTCGACCGCGACGGGAACGTGACCCGAGAGCTCGACACGACCCCGGGGCTGCAAGTCAGCTTCAGCGCGAATGGGATCACGCTGACGACCGTGTCCACATCGGTCGGCCACTGGACGTTCAACACGGACGGCACGGCGACGCTCGCCGTCACCGGCCTCTCCGGACACATCTCGATTCCGGGCCAGGGCACGATCGCGCTGTCCGCCGGCCGGTTCGTCGCCGTCTTCAGCGACGACGAGGAGCCGCAAGTGATTGCGATGAACGGGAGCTTCTCGTTCGGCTTCGGCGACCTGCCGCCGATCGAGGAGCAGCTCTGCGCCGCGCTCACCCCGTCGTAGCCGTCGGTGACCTGTCGGAGGGCGGCTCCTGGGGCCGCCCTCCGTGTCGATAGGCTCCTCGCAGCGTGGCCACGACGGACGAGGAATCGACCCGGGCGAAGCTCGAGCGCCTCGAGAAGCTGCGCGACGAGGCGCTGCACGCCGGGAGCGAGAAGGCGGTCGAGCGGCAGCGCTCGCAGGGGAAGCTGCTCGCGCGGGAGCGACTGGAGCGACTGCTCGACGCCGGCTCGTTCGCCGAGCTCGACCGCTACGTCCGCCACCGGGAGTCGAACTTCGGGATGCTGGAGCGGCGGCCGTACGGCGACGCCGTCGTGACCGGCTACGGAACGGTCTTCGGTCGGAAGGTGTTCGTCTTCTCGCAGGACTTCACCGTCTTCGGCGGGAGCCTGTCGGAGGTCTTCGCCGAGAAGATCACCAAGGTGATGGACCTGGCCGCGAAGTACGGCTGTCCGGTGATCGGGATCAACGACTCGGGCGGCGCGCGGATCCAGGAGGGGGTCGTGTCGCTCGCCGGCTACGCCGAGATCTTCTGGCGGAACGTGCAGTGCTCCGGTGTGATCCCGCAGATCAGCCTGGTGATGGGCCCGTGCGCAGGTGGTGCCGTCTACTCGCCTGCGATCACGGACTTCGTCCTCATGGTCGAGGGCAGCTCGTACATGTTCATCACCGGCCCTGACGTCGTGAAGACGGTGACGGGCGAGGAGGTCACGTTCGAGGAGCTCGGCGGCGCGGCGACGCACGCGTCGAAGTCGGGCGTCGCGCATCTCATCTCCCCGGACGAGGAGTCGTGCCTCGACGACGCGCGCTACCTCCTGTCCTTCCTGCCGCAGAACAACCTCGATCCGCCGCCGTATGCCGAGCCGTCGGATCCCGCGGGGCGAGAGAGCGAGGAGCTCGACTCGATCATCCCGGACGACCCGGCCAAGCCGTACGACATCAAGGGCGTGATCGAGCGCGTCGTCGACGAGGGGGAGTTCCTCGAGATCCACGAGCGCTTTGCCGACAACATCGTCTGCGGCTTCGCGCGGTTGAACGGTCACGCGATCGGCGTGGTCGGGAACCAGCCGCGATCGCTCGCAGGCGTTCTCGATATCGACTCGTCGACGAAGGCGGCCCGCTTCGTCCGCACCTGCGACGCCTTCAACATCCCGCTGATCACCTTCGTCGACGTGCCGGGATTTCTGCCCGGGACGTCGCAGGAGTGGGGCGGGATCATCCGCCATGGCGCGAAGCTGCTCTACGCCTACGCGGAGGCCACCGTGCCGAAGCTCGCCGTCATCACGCGCAAGGCCTACGGCGGCGCGTACGACGTCATGAGCTCGAAGCACATTCGCGCCGACTTCAACGTCGCCTGGCCGTCGGCGGAGGTCGCGGTGATGGGACCGGAGGGCGCGGTCAACATCGTCTTCCGCAAGGAGCTCGAGGAGGCGGCCGACCCGGAGGCCCGGCGTCAGGAGCTCATCGCCGACTACCGCGAGCAGTTCGCCAACCCGTACACGGCGGCCGAGCGAGGGTACGTCGACGAGGTCATCGAGCCGCGCCGCACGCGGCCGGTGCTCGTCGACGCGCTGGAGACTGCGCTGACGAAACGCGAGCCGAGGCCGCCTCGAAAGCACGGCAATATCCCCCTCTGATTCAGCTGCTAGGGGCTCGAGGGGAAACCAGGGTTCCCCCCGTTAGGTAAACCTCCGGACGTGGATCTCGATATCACGCCCTTTCCGCGCCCGGAAGAGCGCCAGGCCCTGATCGCAGGGCTCGAGCGGCTACTCGCCGATCCGGCGCGCCGATTGCCTGCGCAATACCGCAGTGCGTGGCGCCTCGCTGGTATCCACGAGGCGACCCAGCCGACGCCCACGCCCGGCGCGCGCGGCGGCGAACGCCCGTAGTCGACAATACGCCGCCCATGCCGCCGTTCACGAAGGTGCTG
Organism: Actinomycetota bacterium; assembly: GCA_046732435.1. Lineage (GTDB taxonomy): Bacteria > Actinomycetota > Thermoleophilia > Gaiellales > Gaiellaceae > JALZFG01. The sequence continues at coordinate 3,811 of JBKPNC010000162.1, read as the reverse complement.
GTCGCCAACCGCGGCGAGATCGCGATTCGGATCTTCCGCACGCTGCGCGAGCTCGGCGTGCTCACCGTCGCCGTCTACTCGGAGGCCGATCGCAACGCCCTCCACGCCGCCGAGGCGGACGAGGCGTACCTGATCGGCCCCGGCCGGCCGTCCGAGAGCTACCTGAGCCAGGAGCGGATCCTCGACGCCGCCCGCCGAGCCGGCGCCCAGGCGATCCATCCCGGCTACGGCTTTCTCGCGGAGAATGCAGCCTTCGCCCGCGCATGCGAGCAGGCCGGGATCGTCTGGATTGGCCCACCGGCCGACGCGATCGAGCTCATGGGCTCGAAGACGCGCGCACGCACGGCGATGGCGGCGGCGGGCGTCCCGATCATCCCCGGGACGACGGAGCCCGTCGCGTCTGCGGACGACGTCGTTGCGCTCGGCGACGAGCTCGGCTACCCGCTGCTGATCAAGGCCGCTGCCGGCGGCGGAGGCAAGGGCATGAAGGTCGTGCGCGACGCTGCCGAGGCGGAGCGCGCGCTCGAATCGGCCCGGCGGGAAGGCGAGGCGTACTTCGCCGACTCGGCGGTCTACGTCGAGCGGTACCTCGAGGACCCGCGCCATGTGGAGGTGCAGGTGCTCGCCGACGGCCACGGCAACGTCATCCACCTCGGCGAGCGGGATTGCACGATCCAGCGTCGCCATCAGAAGCTCGTCGAGGAGACGCCGTCGCCCGCGGTCGACGACGAGCTGCGCGCGCGGATCGGTTCGATCGCCGTGGACGCCGCGCGTGCCGCCGGCTACCGCTCGGCGGGGACGATCGAGGGCCTCCTTTCGCCGGACGGCGACTACTTCTTCATGGAGATGAACACCCGGATCCAGGTCGAGCACACGGTCACGGAGATGGTCACCGGCCTCGACCTGATCCGCGCCCAGGTGCTGATTGCCGCCGGCGAGCCGCTGGAGCTGGCACAGGACGACGTTCGCCTCACCGGGCACGCGATCGAATGCCGCATCAACGCCGAGGACCCCGCCCGCGGTTTCCTGCCGGCTCCCGGGACGATCACGGAATACCGCGAGCCTGCCGGCCCGGGCGTCCGGGTCGACTCGGGCGTCGCCGCGGGGTCGGACATCACCGGGCTCTATGACCCGATGATCGCGAAGCTCATCGTCCACGGCGTCGATCGAGAGCACGCCCGCCGCCGCATGCTCCGCGCGCTCGAGGAGTACGCGATCGACGGCGTGCCGACGCTGATCGGCTTCCACAAGGCGCTGCTGGCGCATCCGTGCTTCGCCGAGGGCGGGACCTGCCACGGCATCGTCGAGTCGGAGCTCCTCGCCCGCCGGGCAGCGGAGCTGGACGGCGCGGTCCGGCACGCGGTGCCGACGGTCGGCGGAGCCACGCGCGAGCGCGTGTCGGTCGTCGAGCTCGACGGCCGGCGCTTCGAGGTGCGCCTCCTCGAGCCCGAGCCGGCCCACGCCGAGCTCGCTCGTCGGCGCCGCGAGCGAGGCCGCGGTTCGGGCGCTCACGCCGCGGGCCGGGACGCCGTCGTCAGCCCGATGCAGGGGACCGTGCTCGCGGTGGAAGTGGCGGAAGGGGACGAGGTCGCGGCGGGCGACGTCGTCTGCATCGTCGAGGCGATGAAGATGGAGAACGAGATCACGAGCCACCGCGACGGCCGCGTGACCGGGCTCTCGGTCGCTGCCGGCGAGCCGGTCGACGCGGGGCAGGTGATCTGCGTGGTCACGTCCGTCGACGACGGTGCAGAGGGCGAGACCGGTCCGTAGCGAGTTCTGCTCCGAGGTCTCGCTGGAGAGCGGCGAGCCGCTCGGCGCGACCGCAAGCCACGTCGAGCACTGGCTTCTCGTCGAGTACCGCGGCGCGTGGGCCTACGACGCTGTTGCGGGCAGCGCCCTGTCGCCCGAGGTCCGTTCGCACCTGTCCGCGCAGATCGCGGCGAAGCCGCGCTCGCGCCTGCTGTTCATTCGCCGCCCCGACCGGCGCCGTCATGACAGGCTCGCCTGCTTCCGCGCCCGCACGAGCGAGGCCGACCCGTTTTTAGAGCGGTTCGACCTCGACTCCCACGAGGACCTGCTCGAGATCGACTTCGATGCCGACGAGGGCGTCCGGCTCGAGCACCCGCTTTTCACCGTTTGCACGCACGGGAAGCGCGACCGCTGCTGCGCCCGCTACGGACGTCCGCTCTACGACTCGCTTCGCGACCTCGCCGAGGAAGACCAGGTGTGGCAATCGACCCATGTCGGCGGGGACCGCTTCGCTGGCAACCTCCTCTGCTTTCCGGACGGCCTCTACTTCGGCCGGGTCGGAATCGGGGACGTCTGGCAGGTGCTGGACGAGTACCTCGCCGGCCGAATTGACCTCGAGCACTATCGCGGACGGTCGTGCTACCCGTTCGCGGTCCAGGCCGCGGAACGCGCGCTACGCGTCGCGACGGAGCGGACGGGCGTTCGTGACCTGCGGCTTGTGTCGGCCGAACGCCGCGACGCCGGCAGTTGGAGGGTCGCCTTCGCCGTCGGCGACGATGTCATTGACGCGGACGTGGCAGCCGAGCGGGGCGAGCTGACCTACCTCACGTGCACCGCCGAGGCCGCGAAACACCCGTTGCGATTCACGGCGGCCCTCGACCTGCCGGCGCGATAGGCGCGCGCGTCTAGCACGTGGGTCGTGACCCTCGCGGTCGGGGAGCCGCGCTTCCAGCGCGGGGCCGCGCGGCTCGGTGACAGCTTGCGACACGTCGGGTTCGACGGGCGGTTCGAGGCGTGGAGCACGCTTCCGCCAGGCTGCCCCGAGCATCTCGACGTGCCGTTCGCCTTCAAGCCCTACTGCCTCGCCGAGGCGCGCGCGGCAGGCGCCGAACGTGTGCTCTGGCTTGATTCCTCGTGCGTGGCCGTCAGGCCGCTCGACCGTGTGCTCGCGCAGATCGCACGCGACGGCTACCTGCTATTTCGGAACTGGCGCTTCATCGCCGGCGAGTGGGCCGGCGACGCCGCCCTCGAGCGATTCGGCATCACGCGTGACGAGGCGATGGACATTCCGGAGGTGAACGCCTGCGCGCTCGGGCTCGACTTCCGGCATCGGACCGGCGTCGCCTTTTTCGAGCAGTGGGTCGACGAGGCCCGACGAGCGACGGCATTCCGCGGCACCGACGAGCCGATCGCCGGCACGGACGACTATGAAGCGGTCAAGTTCAACCGAGGGCAGCGCGTCTCCACCGACCCGCGCGTCCGAGGCCACCGGCACGACCAGACCGTCGCGGGCCTTGTGGCGTACCGGCTCGGGATGCATCTGACCAACCACGGGCTCAGCGTCAGGCCGCGCGTGCCGCTGGTGTCGTCACCGCGGACCGCGATCGTCAACCTTCGAGCGGCGAGACGGCGGTGGCCGGCCCTCGCCCGGCCCCTCGTGCGGCCGGCGACCGGCTAGTCGGCCACGCCGCCGCATCCCGCCCCCAATCGAGGTCCGCGGCGACGTGAAACGAGCCGGCGAGCACCGGCTCGTCCGGATCGTCGATCACGCAGAGGGGGACGTCGCCCCAGAAGGACGCCCACCGGCTGTACGTGCTCGGCGGGCCGATGATGCGATCGCAGTGGGCAAGCGCACAGAGGTCCTCGACCTCCTGCCCGGGGCCGAGCGTGACATCGAGCCCACCGAAGCATCCGTCCGGAATCGGCGCGTCGGAACATACGACGAATGCGACCTCGGAGCCGGCGAACGCCGCTTCCACGCCCTCCATCGCGCGCCGGTACTGCTCATGGGTGTAGAGGAAGCGTCCGTCCTTGAACCGGCGGTAGTCGCCCTGGCGTACGT
>JBKPNC010000161.1:0-15748 GCA_046732435.1 Actinomycetota bacterium | reverse complement strand
GCCTCACACGCAGCTCAGTTTGGGGTAACTTCGCGCTAGCGGAACAGGTCTCGGTCGGGCGGCATGACGAGCTCGCGGGCGCTGCCCTCGCCGGACAGCCCGAGCCCGCGGACGATCGCGGCGGGTACGCGGTCGAGCTTGCCCATCACGAGCTGCGCGGCGCTCGTGATCTCGTCGGCGACCGCAATCGTCGTCGCATGGAGCTCGTAGCCGCCAGGATCCCGCTCCCCGTGCAGATCGAGGAGTGGCGACATGCCGGCAACCCCGATCGCGACGTCCGTCGTTCCCTGCCGCCACGCCCGGCCGAAGGAGTCGCTGACCAGCACCGCCACCCGGCGCCCGGTGAGCTCACGAAACCGCTCGCGGAGCCGCGCCGCCGATGCGTCCGGATCCTGCGGAAGCAGGACGACAGAGCCCGCCGCCGGCGCGTTCGAGGCGTCGACGCCGGCGGACGCGCACACGAACCCGTGATGGGTCTGCGCGATGAGCAGCGGCGGCCGTGAGCGTACGACGCGCGCCGTCTCCTGCAGGATGACCTCGGTCTGCCGCGGATCGCGATCGCCGGACAACGCGCGCGCCCGCGCGGAGGGCTCTACGCCGTCCAGCGACACTACCCGCCCCTCCGCCTTCGAGACCGCCTTCTGGGCGATCACCACCGCATCGCCGTCCTCCGGCGCGGCCCGCTCAGCAATCAGCGCCGCGAGGTCGTCGCCCGCGCGGATCTCCGGCAGTCCCTCGACCGCGATGACGCGGAGCTCCCTCATGAAAGGCCGGTGATACTGATGCCCGAATGCGCCTTGTAGCGGCGGTTCACGTTGACGAGGACCGCGGTCATCCCCTCGAGCGCGCGCGCGACTGCGAGCGGGCCGGCGTCGATCGCGCGCCCTCCGACCACCTTCCCGGCGAGGTCGAGCGCGAGCGCCTTCGCGTCGCCGTCGTCTCCACAGACGAGGGCGTCCTCGTCCGGCCGGCCGCCGGACAGCTTCCCGGCAGCGAGCGAATGCAGGCCGGCTGCGACGGGGGCCTCGACGAGGTCGGCGACCCGCTCGGCGAGCGACTTGGTCCCCGGCGCGGGCGTCGCGCCGGTCGCCCTCGCGAACCGGAGTCGGCTCGCGACCGATAACACCGGCGTCGTTGTCAGCACCGATCGGAGCCCCTCGACGACGTCGAGTGCCGCGTCGGCGTCCACGGCGAGGACAACGAGCTCGGAGCCGTCGACAGCGGCGTCGTTGCGGTCGCCTCGTGCCCCCAGTTCGGACGCGACCGACCGAGCCCGCTCGGCATCGCGGGAACCAACCGTCACCTCGTCGCCCGCCTCGACCAGGCGCCGCGCGAGGGCGCGCCCGAACGGGCCCGTCCCGCCCAGGATCGCGACCTTCACCGCAGCGCTGCGGCCGCCTCGAGCGCGGCCTCGGCCACCCGGCGGCGCGCGTCGGCGTCCGTCATCAGCGTCTGGGTCACGATCGGCCGGACGGAGAGGCTTTCGGCGGTATCTGCCTCGTCGACGACGAGGGCGTCGATGAGGCTCTCGTAACAGGATGCGACGTGCTGCGGACCGGTGCCGCCGGCAAGGCGGGCGAGCATCCGGTCGGCAGGCCCCTTGACCGCGCGGCCCCCGACGAGCGGGCTCACGGCGACCGCCGGGACGCGCCGCTCGGCGATCGCGCTCCGAATTGCCTGGACGGCAAGAATCGGGCCGATGCTCACGTACGGATTGCTCGGGCCGATGAGGATGAGATCTGCCGCCGCGAGCGCCTCGAGCACGCCGGGCGCAGGCGACGCCGTCTCGGCCCCGTCGAACCGCACACCGTCCACGTCGTCCGCGTGCCGGCGGCGCACGAACCAGTCCTGAAAGGGCAGGTCCCCGGCGGGCGTCACGAGCCAGGTGCGAAGTGGATCGTCGGTAGCCGGGAGGATCGTCGTCTCGACGCCGAGCGCACCGGCGAGCCGAGCGATCGCCGTCGACAGCGGATCCCCACGCCCCAGGCTGTCGGCCCGCGCAAGGTGGAGGCCGAGATCTCGGTCGCCGAGCTGGAACCACGGATCGGCGCCGAGCGCGGCAGCGGTCTCCAGCGCCGTCCACGTCTCCCCTGCGCGGCCCCATCCGCGCTCTTCATCGGCGACCCCGGACAGCGTGTAGAGCAACGTGTCGAGGTCGGGGGAAACGTGGAGGCCGAAGACCTCGAGGTCGTCGCCCACGTTGCCGATCACCGTGACGCCGGCCGGGTCGAGCACGTCGACGAGACCGAGCGCGAAGCGCGCTCCGCCCACGCCGCCGGAGAGCAGAACAACCCTCACGCGGCCACATCCGCCAGCGTGTCGACATCCGCGGCGAGGTTTGGCAGGTCGACCGGCCGGAGTCCGATCGCTTCGAACCGCGCCGCGCTCCCCGGGCCGTAGAGAGGCTCGAACGCCCCCGGATCGATGAGCGCGAGCGCGTTCGTCGTACCGTCGGTCGCGGCGACGAGCGCCGGCGCGGCAGCCGCGAGCGCGAACAGGTCGGCAGCGGTCGCCCGCGGCAGGTCGGCGTTGACGACGAGGACGGGAAGATCAGTCGCCCGCACAACGCCCGCCGCCACGGCGGGACCCTGGCCGCCTCCCGGGTCAGGCACGAACTCGACGCCGAACCGCTCGGCCAGCGACTCGTCACCGGTGACCAGCACCGTGCGTCCGACCTGCTTCGCGGCTCCGAGCACGGTGGCGAGCATCGAGATGGCCATGGCCTCCCGCGCCTCCGCCGGCAGCGCGAGCCGCGTCTTGCCGCTTCGGAAGGGAACGACGACGGTCGGCATCCGGGGGGAGACTACCGGCGTGGACAACCGGGCCATCGCCGATCGCCTGGACGCCTTCGCGACCCTCCTCGACCTCGCCGGCGCGAGCCCGTACGGGCCACGGGCGTACCGGCGGGCGGCCGAGCTGATCCGGTCGACGAAGGCGCCGGTCGACGAGCTCGTCCGGGAAGGACGTGTCCGGGAGCTCCGCGGCATCGGCCCGGGCATCGAGGCGCGCCTTCGCGAGCTCGTCGAGACCGGCCAGATCGCCCAGCTCGCCGAGCTCGAGCGGGAAGTGTCGCCCGAGCTGATCGGCCTTGCGCGCTACCTCGGCGTCGCGCCCCGGACGATGATCGAGATCGGCAGGACGCTCGGCGTGCGCGACCTGGGCGAGCTGCGGGAGGCGGCCGCCGCCGGACGCCTCGCCGAGGTCAAGGGCGTCGGGCCGCACACCGAGCAGAAGCTGAAGGCCACGCTCGCGGGCACATCGTCGCCGGCAGAGCGCCAGCGGCTCGTCCTGAGCCGGGCGCGAACGCTCGTCGAGAGTGTCGCCGCCGAGATCGACGGGCTCGAAGCCGGCGACACGCGCAGGTTCGCCGACGAGCCTGCCCGGCTGGTCGTCGTCGCGCCGCGCTCGCGTGGGATCGTGCAGCGCTTCGCCGCCCTGCTGCAGATCGTCGCGCTCGTCGAGTGGGAAGACGAGCGCGCCGTCGGCGTGACGGTGGACGGGGTCGCGGTCGAGCTGAGACTCGCCGAGCGCGCCGAGCTCGGGACGGCGCTCGTCCGCGCCACGGGCTCCGACGCCTACGTGAACGCGCTCGAACCGCTGCCGCCCGCCGCCGAGGAGCAGGCCGTCTACGCGGCTCTCGAGATCCCTTGGTGTCCGCCGGAGCTGCGGGAGCAACCGTTTCGCGGCGTGCCGCCGCCGCTTCTGGAGCGCACCGATCTTCGCGGCGACCTCCACTGCCACACCACCTGGTCGGACGGATCCGCGAGTGTCGAGGAGATGGGGCAGGCCGCCCGCGACCTCGGCTACGACTACCTCGCTATTTGCGACCACACGAGAAGCGTGCGCGTCGTGCCGGGGCTCGACGCCGACGCCGTCCTGAGCCAGATCGAGGAGATCCGTGCGGCGAACGAGCGCCTGGCGCCGTTCAGACTGCTCGCAGGGAGCGAGTGCGACATCCACGACGACGGCGCGCTCGACCTTCCAGACCGCGTGCTCGCCGAGCTGGACTGGGTGACGGCAAGCGTGCATGCGGGCCAGCGGCAGTCGAAGGCGCAGCTGACGTCCCGGGTGGTCGAGGCGATGCGCCATCCGGCGGTGCGCTCCATCAGCCACCCGACGGGGCGCCTGGTCGGGCGGCGCCCGCCGAACGAACTCGATCTGGAGGTTGCGATCGAGGTCGCGCTCGAGACCGGGACCGCACTCGAGGTGAACGGACTCCCGGATCGGCTCGACCTCAAGGGGGACCACGTGCGACTGTGCATCGAGGCCGGCGTGCCCGTCGTGGTCGCGACCGACTCGCACTCCGTCCGCGGGCTCGGCAACATCCAGCTCGCCGTCGCCACGGCGCGGCGCGGCTGGGCCACCGCGGCGGACGTCGTCAACACGCGGCCCGTGGAGGACCTGCTCGCACCGAAGAGGCCGTTTCGCTGATGACGCCGGATGCCCGGAAATTGCTGGCCGCGTATGACGCGCAGCTGCGGACGCTGGTGCCCGACGTCTTGCCCGCAGGCGAGCTGGTCGAGCGACGGGCCGCTCGTGCGCTTTCGCGGCGGCCCCGGCGGCGGCTACGTCCTCTACCGCGACCTGGGAGGAATCGACGGCGTGGCGCTGGACGAGCTGATCGCGCGACAGATCGACGTGTTCGCCGCGGCAGGTGAACGCTTCGAGTGGAAGTACCATGAGCACGACCGTCCGGCCGACCTCCCCGAACGGCTTCTCGCGGCGGGCTTCCAGCGCGAGGAGACGGAGACGGTCGTAATCGCTCCCCTTAGCGCGATCGTACGCGAGCCGCACGTGCCCAGCTGTCGCTTCGCGAAGTCACAGACCGCGTCGACTTCGAGCGGATCGCGCGCCTCGAGGAGGCGGTCTGGGACGAGGAGAGGCGGTGGCTTCCCGACATGTTCGAGTCGGAGCGAGACGCCGATCCGGAGGCGATCACGATCGTCGTGGCGGAGGCCGGCGAGGCCGTCGTCTGCGCGGAGTGGATCCGGTTCGCGCGCGGAACGGAGTTCGCCACGTTCTGGGGCGGAGCAACCCGTTCGGAGTGGCGCCGGCGCGGCATCTACCGCGCCACCGTCGCCTACCGCGCGAACCTGGCCGCGGAGCGCGGCTTCCGCTACCTCGAGACCGATGCCTCGGACGACAGCCGACCGATCCTCGAACGGCTCGGCTTCGTGCCCGTGACGACGACGACGCCGTACGTGTAATCCCCTCCGCCGGGCGAGTAGCGCCTAGTACGCGTGCGCCGCGCCCGGGCCGGTCGACGACCACTCGCTGAGGTCGAACCAGTGCGTGTCGCGTAGCGCCTCGACGACGCGCGCGTCCGTGTGCTCTGCGTTGAAGACGTGGTGCTCGAGGTCGCAGCAGATCTCGACGTCGGTCAACGTCACGTGCGGGATCCGCGCCAGCGCCTCGGCCGGCAGGCGCGCCTCGACGACCGGGTAATGCTTGAACTGGAGGTCCGGGGCGAGCTCCATCAGCTGCGGCCAGTCAGGGCAGGTCCGCGCGCTCATGTCGCTCCGAGTTCTGCTTCGACGGACGCCATCCTCCAACTACCCTCGATCAGGAGTGGACCCCGCATCTCGCTTCCAGGGTAGACGAGGAACCGGAGGCCCTCTCGAGCCTGTCGGAGAGCCCAGCCGTAGGTCACGGGAGGTCCTTTCCCATCTGGATGGCGACCTCCTCGTAGCCGAGTGATCGATACAAGCTCCGGGCAACCTCGTTGCCGCCGAAGACGTTCAGCTCCATGCGGGACAGCCCCTGGCGCCGAGCCTCGTGCTCGGCCAGCTGCATCGCCTGACGGCCGAGCCCGCGGCCCCGATGCTCCTCGGCGACGAAGACGTCCCAGACCCAGAAGTACCGCCGGCCCTGATGCTCGCGTTTCCCGAGCCACACATGCCCGACGCGCTGCCCGGATTCCTCGAGGGCGAACAGCGTCGCATCCCGGTCGCGAAGAAGGCGCGGCACGTCCTCCGCCGCCTTCCGCCGTGCGTCCGCGGCGCTGAAGCCGCCGTTTCGCTCGATGTCGTCGGCGTAATGTCGCTCGGCCTCCGCGGCGAGCTCGACCCGCTCTGCCTTGCTCAGGCGCCGGAGCGAGAGACCGCTCATCCCGCGACGCGGTCGCGGAGCGTGGCCCGCACGATGGCGGCCAGGACGGCGACGAAGCGCGGATCCGCGTTCGGCATCTCGATCCGCGTCAAGTCGAGGCCGAGCTCCCGCGCCTTCTCCGCGGCCTCGGTATCGAGGTCCCAGCGGATCTCCAGATGGTCGGCGACGAAACCGACGGGGCACACCAGCACATGTCGGACGCCCTCGGCGTGAAGCGCTTCGAGGTGGTCGAGGATGTCCGGCCCGAGCCAGGGCTCACCGTTCGGCGACGCGCTCTGGTAGGAGAACGACCATTCGCCGAGCGTTGCTCGTTCCGCGACGGCGGCGCTCGTCGCAAGCAACTGGTCCTCGTACGGATCGCCTTCGTCGAGGATTCGGGCGGGGAGGCTGTGAGCCGTGAAGACGACGTGGCGGTCGGTGCCGCGGATCCGGTCGGCGAGGAACTCGACGAGACCCGGGTCGTCGTGCCAGCTGTGCACGAACACGAGCTCGGCGCGACCTGCGAGCGCGGCGTCCAGCTGCTGACGGTACTGGCCGATGGACAGGCGCGAGTAGTGCGGGGCGAGGACGAGCCCGACGACCGTGTCCGCGCCGTCTTCGAGGGCCCGGTCGACGCCTGCGGCGATCCGCGGATGCCAGTGCTTCATCCCGGTGTAGACGGGCAGGCCCAGCTCGCGCTCCAGCCCGGCGCGGGTCGCTTCGGTGATCTCGTTGAGCGGCGATTCCGTCTCGATCCCCAGCGCGCGATAGCGCGCGATCAGTTCGTCGAGAAGCTCAGGGCGGATCGGCCTTCCGCCGCGGATGTCGGCGTAGTAGGCGGGGACGTCCTCCAGCCGCTCGGGGGAGCCGTAGGCCATGAGGACTACCGCCGTCCGCCGGTCGGTCTCGAGCACGTTCACGCTGGTACTTCCACCGCCGTTCGCTCGTGCACCAGTTCGACGAGCCTGCGGAGATCGGCGGGATCGGAGTCGGGATGCACGCCGTGGCCGAGGTTGAAGACGTGGCCGGGCCGACGCTCGGCACGCTCGAGCACGTCGAGCGCCGCGACCTCGATCCGCTCCCAGGGCCCCAGCAGCGCGGCGGGGTCGAGATTCCCCTGGACGCCCCGGTCGTGCCCGACAACGCGCCAGGCGTCGTCGAGCGGCACCCGCCAGTCGAGACCGATCACGTCGCCGCCGGCACCCTCCATCAGGTCGAGGAGATGCGCCGTCCCGGTGCCGAAGTGGATCGTCGGCACGTCGACGCCGTGCAGGAGCCGGCGGGAGTAGGGCGCGACGAACTCCTCGTAGTCCGCACGGGAGAGCACCCCGACCCACGAGTCGAAGACCTGGATCACGTCGGCGCCGGCGGCGATCTGGCCGCCGAGGTAACGGGCGAAGGTCGCCGTCAGCTTCCCCATCAGCGCGTGCCACGTCTCGGGCTCGCGATACATCAACGCCTTGACGGCGCCGAAGTCGCGGCTCGGCCGCCCCTCTACGAGATAGCCCGCGACCGTGAACGGGCCGCCGCAGAAGCCGATCACCGCCTTCTCCGCCGCGAGCGCCTCGCGGACGAGCCGCACCGCCTCCAGCACGAACGGCACCGACTGCTCGGGCTCCGGAACGCCGAGCCGCTCGGCGTCCTGCGCCGAACGGATCGGCCGGTCGATGACCGGCCCGACGCCCTCGACCAGCCGGACGTCCACGCCCATGCCGATGACGGGCAGCATGATGTCGGCGAATATCACCGCCGCGTCCACGCCGTGCGCCTCGACCGGCTGGAGCGTGACCTCTGCGCAGAGCTCGGGCCGGCGGCAGATCTCGAACAGGTCGTGGCGCTCACGGATCCGCCGGTACTGCGGCAGGGAACGCCCGGCCTGCCGCATGAACCACACCGGCGTCCGCTCGACCGGCTCACGGCCGCACGCTCGGACCAGAAGTGGCGCGCCCACGGCGATCTAGCGTACCGCCGCGCGGTTCGGCGATTCACAAGGAGTTCACAGCCGTCCGTTACCGTTCGGCGACATGGTCGCCGCCACCCTGGCAGCGTTGCCCGTGACGGCGCTCGCGATCTGGGCGAGCGCTCGCTCCCCTCTCGGACGCAGGATTGTCGCCACCCCGACGGGGAGGCGCTGGCACGAGGCGACGACGCCGTCGCTCGGAGGACTCGGAATCTTTGCCGGCGTCCTCGCCGCGGTCGGCGCCGCGGTGGCCACGGGCGCCGTGGCGGCGAGCACAGAGCTTCTCGCCGTGATCGGGGGCTGCGCTGTCGTCTTCGTCGCCGGCCTGGTCGACGACGTGCGCGGCCTCCGGCCGCCCGCAAAGCTGGCCGCGCAGCTGGCCGCGGTGGCGATCGTCCTTGCGAGCGGCGTCGGCGTCACGGCCGTCAACGACCCGGTGCTGGCGGCGATCATCGGTGTCCTCTGGCTGGTCGGCATGACGAACGCCGTCAACCTGCTCGACCACATGGACGGCGTCGCGGCGACCGTCACGGCGATCGCGGCCGGGTTCTTCGCGCTCGACGCCGCAACCGCACACCCGAACCGCCTCGTCCTGGTACTGGCGCTCGCCGTCGCGCTCGCGTGCGTTGGCTTCCTGCCGTTCAACGTCCGGCCCGGCCGGGCCGCAGCCGTCTTCATGGGCGACTCCGGCAGCCAGCTCCTCGGCTTCGCGCTCGGCTCGCTCGCGCTGCTCTCGAGCTGGCGGGCGTCGGGCCCGTCGCTCGCGACCGTGCTGCTTCCCGTGCTCGTGCTCGCCGTCCCCATCCTGGACACCTTCCTCGTCACGGTCGTTCGCCTGCTCGAGCGGCGCCCGGTCTACGAGGGCGGACGCGACCACACCTCGCACCGCCTCGTCTACAGCGGCCTGTCGGAGAAGCACGCGGTGCTCGTCCTGGCCGTGCTCGCCGCCGCCGTCGGCGGGACGAGCCTCCTGTACAGCGCCGTCGACGACGCCGAGCTCACCCTCGTGGGCGTGCTCGTGACGTTCACGTTGCTGGTGCAGCTCGCGGGCGGGCTCGTGACGCTCGAGGAGGCACCCGATCCCGGCAGCGTGTCGCTGCGTCAAGTCCTCCAGCGGCAGTGGCCACGCGCCCTCGAGGTGGTCGGCGACTTCGTCCTCATCACGGGTGCATTTGCGGCCGCCTACGTCCTCCGCTTCGATGGGCTCGGAACGCACGCGTCCCGCGAACTCTTCATCAAGGCGCTGCCCGTCGTGCTCGCCTCGCGCTACGCCCTGTTCCTGCTGCTGGGCCTCTACTCGAGCATCTGGCGCTACGTGGGCGCGCGCGACGCAGTGCGGATCGTCATCGCCGTCGCCGTGTCCGAGGGCGTCGCGGTGGCGCTGATCGCGATCTCCGACCAGACGGCCTTCTCGAGCTTCTCGCGGAGCGTCTTCGCCATCGACGCGGTGCTCTGCACGCTCGTGATCGGCGCGTCCCGTTTCGGTGGGCGCGCGATCGCCGAGACGATGCCGCTCTGGCGACGGCGACAGGGTTGGCGGCGCACGCTCGTCGTCGGCGCCGGCCGCGGCGGCCGCAGCCTCGTACGCGAGCTGCACGAGACCCCGGGAGAGAAGGTGGTCGGGCTGGTCGACGACGACCGGCGCCTGGCACGGCGCCGTATCCACGGCGTGCCCGTGCTAGGGGCGACGGTCGAGTTGCCGGCCATCCTTGCCCGGATGCGGCCGGACGCCGTCGCCGTCACGATCCCGGACGCGCCGCGCTCCCGTCTCGAGCCCGTGGTGGACGCCTGCGAGCAGGCCGGCGTGCCGTGCGAGTTCGTGCGCCGGCAGACGACCGCGCCCGTCTTCGCGCACGCCGCAACCGAGTAGGGTCAAACGGCTCGGCGCCCGCGTCAACCGGTGCCGTCCATCCCGGGGAGCTGCCAGGTGCCCCCGAGCCGGATCGGGCCGGAGCCCGAGGCGTCGTGGCTGAAGACACTCAGCTCGAGCGCGCGCTCGGCCGACGCCAGCTCGGCGTCGCCGTCGTGGCTGCCGACTCCGACATCCACGAAGAAGCGCCCCTCGCGCATCGGCAGGCCGGGGAGGTTGAGCCGGAGCCGCTCGAGGCGTTCGGGCCGTAGAAGCACGTCCTCGGCGCTCTGCGAGCCGACCGGCGTTCCGCTCGCGTCCCGGATCCCGACCGTGACACGGGCCGCTTCGACGCCCTCCTCGGAATAGAGCCAGACCTCGAGCGCCATCGGCTCACCCTCGGTAAAGCGGTCACGGATGGAGCCGTCGCCGGCCACCGCTCGAACCTCGTGAACACGACACCAGCCGTTGGCGGCGTGCTGCACCCGGTCGGCGGCGTCGCTCGGTCGCGTGACAAGCCGCCGGTGGTACGCGCGCACGACGTCGCCGGCCCGGCCCTCTTCGACCATGCGCCCGTGATCGAGCATGATCGCGCGGTCGCAGAGGCGCTCGACGGAGCCCGCGTCGTGCGAGACGAAGACGATCGTGCCGCCCGCGCGCTTGTAGTCCCAGATGCGGCCGAAGCACTTCTGCTGGAACGCCTCGTCCCCGACGGTCAGCACTTCGTCGAGGAGCAGCACGTCCGGCTGGATGTGCATGGCCACCGAGAAGCCAAGGCGCATGTACATCCCGGAGGAATACGTCCGCACGGGGACGTCCTTGAAGGGCTCGAGCTCGGCGAACGCGATGATCTCGTCCAGGTGCTCGTCGACGTAGCTGCGCTTGAGCCCGTAGATGGCGGCGTTGAGATAGACGTTCTCGACGCCGGTGAAGTCGGGGTGAAAGCCGGCGCCGATCTCGATCAGCGAGCCGACCCGACCGCCGACCTCGAGGACGCCTGTGCTGGGCGCGAAGATGCCGGCGATCAGCTTCAGGAGCGTCGACTTCCCCGAGCCGTTCGGTCCGACGATCCCGAACGCCTCGCCGCGATGGACGTCGAGGTCGACGTCGCGGAGCGCCCACAGCTCGCGTGTGCGCGGAAGCTCGCGCCGCAGGATCGTCTCTTTCAGCGAGCGCGTTTGGGCCAGCCGGATCTTGAAGACCCGGCCAAGGCCACGCCCGCGGATCTCGCCGGCGACGACCGTGTCCTCGACGTGCACGTCAGAGCTCGATCGCGAGGCGGTCTGCATAGCGCTGCACGACCCAGAGGCCCACGAGCGCGAGCGCCGGACCGACGGTGAAGATGTAGACGAGCAACGATGCCCCCGGCACGACGCCCTCGAGAATCACGGCGCGCATCCCCTCGACGTAGGGCGTGACCGGGTTCCCGTAGCGCAGCAGATGAATCACCCACGGATGCGAGGCGGCGCCGGGTAGCTGCTCGAGCGCGTACAGGACGGGCGTCAGGAAGAACCACGGCAGGAACAGCACGGCCAGCAGGTGCTCGACGTCGCGGAAGAAGACGTTCAGCACGGAGAGCATCCACCCGAAGCCAAGCGTCAGGCAGACGAGCGCGGCCAGGATCGGGATCGCAAGCGCGACCGTCCGCGCCGTCTCGGGCACGACGACGAGGTTGATCGGGATCAGGACGACGAGCATCACCCCGATGGAGATGGTCTGGGCGAGCACGACCGCAGCCACCACCAGCTCGCGCGGAAACCACACCTTCTTGATCAGGTCCGCGCTCGTGAGCGGGGCCGACGTGCCGACCTGCACGGCCGCCTGGAAGAAGCCCCAGACGGCAAGTCCGGAGAGGACGAACAGCGGATAGTGCGGGATGCCGTTCGTCGTCTTCCACAGCACCGCGAAGATGAGCGTGTAGACGCCCATCATGGTCACCGGGTAGACGAGCGACCACACGAGACCGAGGGCGGAGCGCTTGTAGCGCGCCCGCACCTCGCGCAGGAACATCGTCCGCAGCAGCTCCGTGTACCCGGTGAGCCAGCCCAGCGACGGCAGCGCTGCCTTTCTGGTACCGACGTTGACGGCCACGCGAGCAGGATACTGAGCGCGTTCGCGGGCCCTGCAGGCGCTATAACTGCCGCCACCGTGGCGGCCGGCGTCTCCCTGCGCTCCGAGCTCGTGCCGTCGGTGGCGCTGCTCGGACTCTTCGACACCGCCGACTACGACGCACTTCTCACCGGGCGGATCCTGCAGCGAGAGCTCTCCAGGCGGCTGCCGCTTGCACACGTCGATCTGTACGCGCCGCTCGGGCGGGAGCGACCGCTCTCGCTCGACGGCGGACGGCCCTCGCTCTCCCTCGGGCCGCCGGATTCGTCACGGAAGGCCGCACTCGCTCGCCGAACCGATCTCGTTGTCATAACAGGCAACGTCATCCACACCCGAGACGACGTCTACGGGGAGCTCTACGACCTTCCGCGAACGGAGGCCGAGCGGTTACGGCCGAGCGGCTTCTTCGTCGACGGGCTCGGCGCCGAGCTCGCACGCGCCTGCCCGGTCGCCTGGCACGCCGTCGGGGTGCCGTTCGACCTCGACGAGCCCGCGACCGAGCGCGTCAGAGCCGCACTGGCATCGGCGCGCCGCGCGTCGGTGCGCGACGAGCGCTCCCGACAGCGCCTCCGCCACGCCGGAGCCGCGGGAGCGATCGACGTGCTTCCGCACCCCGCAGTCCTCGCCGACCGCCTGTTTCCGGCCGACGTCCTGCGAAAACGGCTCGACTATCTGCGCGCGATGGGCTGGTACCCGGCCGACGGCCGGCCGGTTCTCGTCCAGACCGATGGCTGGCGTCCCGCCGACGTCGCCGAGGTTGCCGGCAAGGCGGCCGGACTCGGCCCGCCGATCGCCGTCGTCCAGCTCGACGGCCCGGCCCGGGACGAGGGCGTCGTCGATGCGATCGCCGCACTCGTCCCCGAGCAACCGTCCCGCCTGCCGGCGGAGCTGACCGTGGAGGACGTAACGGCGGCGATCGCGCAGGCTCGCGCGTTCGTCGGCACCTCCGCCGCCGGGCAGGCCGCCGCTCGCGCCTTCCGCGTCCAGTCGGAGGACGATGCCGACCCGGCCGGGCTGCAGGCACGCGTCGACGCCGAGCTCGATGCGCTCGCAGCGCTCGCGGCGGAGGCATGGTCGGCGCGGGCAGCGGCGGACGGGCGCACGGCCTCCGAACTCCTCCATGCGCTGCAGCATGCGGAGGAGCGCTACGCAGCGCTGCTCCGCGTCCACGACCAGCGAGGCGAGCAGCTCGTCCGTGACCGGCTCCGCTATGCCGAGATCGTCGAGGGTCTCGAAGCGGCCGCCGGTGGCCTTCCCGGCGACGCCGTCCTACGCCAATCCGAGCTGGAGACGCGGCTCGAGATTGCGGCGGCGGCGGAGGCCGAGGCTCGTTTCGCGCTCGAGCGGCTGCGCGCGCAACAGCCCGATGGGTGAGTTGCGTTTTCCGACGGTCGAGCAGCCGACCGTCTCGATCGTGATGGTCACCTACAACGCGGTCGAGTGGGCGCGCCGTGCCCTGGAGGCCCTCCGAGATCACACGGAGTCCTACTACGAGCTGATCGTCGTCGACAACGCGTCGTCCGACGGGACCACCGAGCTGCTCGCGTCCGAGCTCGAACAGGCGACGCTCGTGCTCAACGACCGCAACCGCGGGTTCGGGCCGGCCAACAACCAGGGCGCCGCCCGCGCCGTGGGCCGTTTCGTGCTGTTCCTCAACAACGATGCGCTCGCGCGTCCCGGCTGGCTGCCGCCGCTCCTCGAACGGATCGAGTCGGACGAGCGCATCGGCGCCGTCGGGCCCCGCCTGCTCAACCTGGACGGGTCGCTGCAGATCGCGGGTGCGCTGCTCGCGCGCTCCGGATCGACGCTCGAGCTCGGCTACGGCGAAGATGCCGACGCGCACGAGTACCGGTTCGCCCGCGTCGTCGACTATCTCTCCGGCGCGTGCCTCCTTGTCCGGCGGTCGGCCTTCGACGAGGTCGGCGGATTCGATCCCGTCTACGAGCTCGCATACTTCGAGGACGCCGACCTGTGCCTGTCGTTGGCGGAACGCGGTTACCGCGTCGTCTACGAGCCGCGGTCGAGCGTCACGCACGTCCGCGGAGCGTCGCCCAGGGGCGATATGGGGTCGACGCTCGCTCCGCGCAACCGGTCGATCTTCCGGCGTCGCTGGTACGATGTGCTCGCGTCGCGGCCGCCTTCGCCGCTGGCCGGGAACCGCCGGCGGATGCTGGCCGCCCGTGACGCGCCGGCGCGGGCGCGCGTTCTGGTGGTCGGCGACTGGATCGAGCCGCTTCTGGAGCTCGCTCTTCCCGTCCGTCTGACGCTGATCGGCGGCGCAGATCTCGCGACCCGCGGCGGGCGCATGCTCGATGCCGGCGTCGAGGTCGTCACCGGCGTGGAAGACTGGCCCGCCTGGTTCAAGGAGCGCCGGTTCCACTACGACGCCGTCCTCGGCCACCCGGACGCCGAGCTCGACCCTCTCATCCGGGCGACGCAACCCCAGGCGATCCCGGTGCCTCCGGAGCAGGCGGAAAAGCTCCGGCTCGCGCTGGAGACGTAGCCGGCGCGCGCGTCCCGGTACGCTTTGCGCTCGATGCGCGCTGGTGTCGCAGGATCGCGCGCCGCGCGCGCGGCCGTCGTCCTTCTCGTGCTGGCGTTGGTGGCGTTCGCCGCCGCCTCGGCCCGGCCGTCCGCGACCGCCAGGGCGCTGCGATACCCATCGAAGTGCATCAACGACGCCGCCACGCACCGGGGGCGGCCGATCTTCCTGCAGCTTCGCCGGCTCGGCGTGCGCGTCTGGTCAAGCGGTATCTCGTGGGCGAAAATCGCGCGCCGACGACCCAAGCGGCCGCGCTCACCGGGCGATCCGGCCTATCGCTGGCCCGCCAACCTCGGCCGCCGGCTCGACCAGGCGCGGAAGAACGGCATCGAGCCGGTGCTCTACGTCAACGGCTTCCCGTCCTGGTCGAACGGCGATCGCGACTCGTCGTGGGCGCCACAGGATCCTCAGGACTACGCCGATTTCATGGCCGCCGCCGTGCGCCGGTACCCCCAGGTGCGCCGCTGGATCGTCTTCTCGGAGCCGAGCAACTACGTGAACTTCCGGCCGCAGGGGGACGACGGCAAGCGGGCACCCCGACTCTACGCCCGCATGCTGGACGCCTCCTACGCCGCGATGCACGCTGTTCGTCGCAACGTGGTCGTGATCGGCGGCAACGTCCACCCGGCCGGATTCAACGACGAGACGACAACGGCGCCGGACACGTTCCTCGAGAACATGGTGCTCCCGAACGGACGGCGCCCGCGGCTCGACATGTTCGGCATCAACCCGTACACGGAGCGGCCGATCAACATGGCGCTTCGTCACCTGCCCCATCGCGTCGACTTCGACGACCTCGACTGGCTGGTCCGCGAGCTCGATCGCGACTACCCCGGGAAGCGCCTGCGGCTCTTCGTCGACGAGTTCGGCTGGAACACCGAGCACTCCGCGGGCGGCTGGCTCTACGTCGTCTCGCGGCGGAAGCAGGCCGCCGGGCTGCCGTTGGCCTTCCGCGTCGCCGCGAGGCTCGGCCGGGTGGACACGATGTGCTGGTTCCAGCTCTACGACTCGGCGCCGGAGAAGCGCGGCGACCACTGGTGGAACTGGACGAGCGGGCTGCGGACGTTCTCCGGCGTCCGGAAGCCGTCCTGGGCGGCCTTCGCGCGTGTCCCTCGCGGGCCGTCGCAGCTCTGGCGCTAAGCGTCCGTCGGCAGCGGAGCGCGAGGATTGAGCGCCGCCGCCCGGCGGAGCGCCGAGCGAG
>JBKPNC010000160.1:0-11011 GCA_046732435.1 Actinomycetota bacterium | reverse complement strand
CCTCACCGCGGCCGGGCTCGTCGACGACGAGCGGCTCGCGTCGGCAACGGCCGAGGCGCTTGCCCGGCGTGGCTACGGCGACGCGGCTGTCGTCTTCCGACTGGCACGGCTCGGCGTGCCCGAGGACGTGGCCCGGGAAGCGTGCGAACGGCTCGACGCCGAGGCCGAGCGGGCCGCCCGCATCGTCGAGGCCCGCGGGCGGTCGCACAAGACCGGCGCCTACCTCGCACGACGAGGCTTCTCGCCCGATTCGATCGAGGACGCGGTCGGCACGTCGCTTGCGGACGAGACCGTGGAGGGATACGATAATGGAAGTTCATCCGACATTTTCCCTGCATAGCTCGCTTTTCCGAAACTGAGATACCGACCGACGACGTGCAACTGACTCGACCAGCCGACCGATCAGTGAGGCCGACCGACTAGTCGGCTGTTTGTGCGGGCAGCCGCGCGCTGCTCTCTTTCGGAACCGCTCTGTGCGGGGTTGATGCCGGATGGCGCCCGCGGCGCCGCCGCGGACAACCGAGCCGAGCTCGGCCGGATCGGCCGGGCGATACCACCGCCAGGAGCGAGGAATGCTCATCGTCATCGGCATCGTGATCGGGCTCGTCGTCGGAGTAGCGTCGGCTGTCGTCTTCATCCGGGCTGCGGGAGCGTCCCGGCTCGGCGCCGCCGAGCGGCGACGGGACCTCTTGCTTGCGGAGGCCCGACAGGAGGCTGACGCAACCCGCCGCGAGGCGCAGATCGAGGCCCGCGAGGAGGCCGTCCGCCTGCGCGCCAACGTGGAGCATGAACTCCAGGAGCGCCGGACGCAGATGCTGAAGACGGAAGAACGAGTGCTCGGGAAGGAGGAGGAGATCGAGCGGAAGTTCACGGATCTCGGTGAGCGCGAGCGCGAGGTCTGGGCGCGCGAGCTTGCCGCCCAGGAGCTGAGCGACCGGCTGAAGGACCTCGAGAGCCGCGAGCTCCTGGAGCTCGAGCGCCTCTCGCACCTGACGGTCGAGGAAGCGAAGGCGCAGCTGCTCCAGCGTTCGGAGGAGCTGATTCGGCACGACCTCTCCCGCGAGGTGCGACAGCTCGAGGAGGAGGCTCGGAACGAGGCGAAGCGGCGAGCGCGCAACCTCGTGGCCGATGCGCTCCAGCGGGTCGCCGCGAGCCATGCGGCCGAGACGACCGTCTCGCTCGTCGAGCTCCCCTCCGACGACATGAAGGGCCGCATCATCGGCCGGGAGGGCCGCAACATCCGCGCGCTCGAGTCACTTACGGGCGTCGAGATCATCATCGACGATACGCCGCAGGCCGTCCTGCTGTCGTCCTTCGATCCGGTGCGGCGGGAGGTCGCCCGGATCACACTCTCCAAGCTGATCGAGGACGGCCGGATCCACCCGGCCCGGATCGAGGAGACGTACTACCAGTCGAAGTCCGAGCTGGAAGAGCACATCGTCCAGGCCGGGGAGCAGGCCGTCTTCGAGGCCCACTGCGGGGAGTTCCACGAGGAGCTCGTGAAGTTGCTCGGACGGCTCCGGTACCGGACGAGCTACGGGCAGAACGTCCTCAAGCACACCCTCGAGGTCGTCCACTTGACGGGGATCATGGCCGCCGAGCTGGAGGCGAGCGTGAAGACGGCGAAGCGGGCAGCGCTCCTCCACGACGTCGGCAAGGCGGTGACCCACGAGGTCGAGGGCTCTCATGCCGGCATCTCGTCGCAGTACGCGCGCCGGTACGGCGAGTCGCAGGGCGTCATCCACGCGATCGAGGCGCACCACTACGAGGTGCAGCCGCAGACCGTGGAGGCGGTGCTGCTGATCGCCGCAGACGCCATCTCCGCCTCGCGTCCGGGCGCGCGCGGCGAGAGCCTCGAGAACTACATCAAGCGCCTCGAGGCGCTCGAGGAGATCGCCATGAACAAGGAGGGCGTCGAGAAGGCGTACGCTTTGCAGGCCGGGCGCGAGATCCGCGTCATGGTGAAGCCGGCCGAGGTGGACGACGACGGCGCCGTGCTGCTCTCCCACGAGATCGCCCGTGAGATCGAGGATCAGCTCGAGTATCCGGGGCAGGTGAAGGTCACCGTGATCCGGGAGAGCCGGGCGATCGAAGTGGCCAAGTGACGTCGCGCCGAGCACCCGGAGGGGGCAACGGCTTCGGCGTCAAGTAACGAACGCGGCGGCCGACAGCTCCCGGGCCAGGTCACCGAGACGGACACCCCATCGGCCAGCTGACCGTCAGCGTGTAGCTCAGCGCCTTGAACTCGTTCGCGATCGACTTGAGCAGCTGTTCGAGCTTGTTGAGCCACCGTCGAAGACGGTTCCCGAAGGCGGAATCGGCGAAGCCGGCGAACGCTTCGTCTCGCTGGATCCGTTCGTATTCAGCGATCTCGGCATTGATCAGCGCCGTCACCTCGGTGAGCGCAGCGGCGGCGCCACCCGGTGTCTCGTACCGCTCGCCGGTCAGCGCGTCGATGCGCCGATCGCGTTCGTCCTGTCCTTCCATCGCTCCCTCCGATCCTCGTTATCGCGATCCCGGTTTGTCGAGGGCTACCATGGCAGGCCGATGAAGCGCTACCACGTGACGACGTTCGGCTGCCAGATGAACGCCCACGATTCCGAGCGGATCAAGGGGCTGCTCGAGGATCTCGGGCTCGGAGAGGCGGTCTCCCAGGACGACGCGGACGTGCTCGTCTTCAACACGTGCACGATCCGAGAGAAGCCCGACACCCGGCTTGCGGCTCACCTCGGCAATGCCAAGGCGCTGAAGGACCGTGACCCGGAACGGATCGTCGCAGTCGGCGGCTGCTACGCGGAGGCGCAACGCGACCGGATCTTCGAGCTCTACCCCTTCGTCGACGTCGCATTCGGGCCCGGGTCGATCTCGCACCTCGGCGACTGGATCGGAGCAGGCGGCCACGGCGTGCCGCGCTCGCGCTTCGGCACGGGAGAGGAGCGGGCGTTCGCCGCCGAGCTGCCGTCACGCCGCGAGCGCTCCTTCCAGGCGTGGGTGCAGGTCTCGATGGGCTGCAACTCGGTCTGCTCGTACTGCATCGTCCCGCGCGTCCGCGGCCGCGAGGTGAGCCGGAGACCCGGGGAGATCCTCGCCGAGATCGCGGCACTGGCCCGAAACGGTGTCAAGGAGGTGACGCTCCTCGGGCAGAACGTCAACTCGTGGGGCCGAGACCTGCTGCCGCAGGTGAAGACCGAATTCGGCGAGCTTCTCCGGGCCGTCGACGCGGTGCCCGGCATCGAGCGGATCCGGTTCACGAGCCCGCACCCGAAGGACTTCCGCGCCCCGGTGATCGAGGCGATGGCAGAGTGCGCCGCCGTTTGCGAGCACGCCCACCTGCCCGTTCAGTCCGGCTCGAGCGCCGTGCTGAAGCGGATGCGGCGCACGTACACGCGCGAGCGTTACCTGACCCTGGTCACGCGAATGCGCGATGCGATCCCGGGCCTCGCGCTGACGACCGACATCATCGTCGGCTTCCCCGGCGAGACGGAGGCCGACTTCCGGCAGACGATCTCGCTCGTCGAAGAGGTTCGCTTCGACGGAGCGTTCACGTTCATCTACAGCCCGCGGTCGGGGACCGAGGCGGCGGCGCTGCGGGACCAGGTTCCGGACGAGCTGAAGCACGAACGGCTCGAGCGGCTCGTCGACGTCGTCCAGCGAATCGCCGCAGAGCGCAACCAGGAGCGGATCGGCACGGTCGAGGAAGTGCTCGTGGAGGGCCTGAGCCGGACGGACGGCGCGCTCCTCCGCGGTCGGACCCGGCGGAACACCACCGTGAACTTCGCAGGCTCGGCCCAGCCGGGCGACCTCGTCGACGTCCGTATCAGCGGCTCCACGTCGACGACCCTGCGGGGCGAGCAGGCACTGGTCGCCGCCGCGTAGTGCCCGAACGGACGCTCGTCTGGGACGGCTGCGTCAACGTCCGCGACCTCGGCGGCCTCTCGACCGAGGACGGCGGAAAGACGCGGTTCGGCGCCGTCGTACGCGCTGACAACGTCACGCTCCTCTCCGACGAAGGATGGGATGCGCTGGTGCGGTACGGCGTCCGGCGGATCGTCGACCTACGACACGACGACGAAACCGCCGCCGATCCGGCGCATCGGGTCGGCGTCGACGTGGTTCACGCGCCGCTCATCGACGACTCGGCTCGGTTCGCCGAGCTCGACGAGCGCCTCGCGGGGATCACGGAGCCGGTCGCCTGGCGGCGGGCGAACTACCTCACGGTCCTCGAGTGGGTCCCGCGGAACTTCGCGCGCGCGGTTCAGGCCGTTGTGGGTGCGCCCGAGGGGACGGTGCTCATCCATTGCGCAGGTGGCGTCGATCGAACCGGTCTCGTCGTCGCGCTGCTGCTTCGCGTGGCGGGAGTGCCGGTTGACGTGATTGCCGACGACTACGCCGAGAGCGAGGCGAACTGGGCGCCGTCGCGCAAAGAGTGGATTGCGGAAGCGCCCGATCCGGCCGAGCGCGCGAAGCGCCAGCTGCTCACGGTGATGCCTGCGGCTGCGATGCACGATGTGATTCTCGAGCTCGAGGCTCGACACGGCACCGCGGCGGACTACCTGCTCGGAGGAGGCGTCTCCGCGCAGGAGCTGGCGACGGCGCGGGCAAAGCTTCGCGGATGAGCGTCATCGCCATCTTCGGTCCGACGGCGTCCGGGAAGAGCGCAGTCGCCGAGGAGATCGCCGCGCAACTTCCGGCCGAGGTCGTCTCGGCCGACTCGATGCAGGTGTACCGTGGGCTTCCGATCCTGACGAACCGGGACCGGAACGCTCGCCTCGTCGGGATCTGGCCGCTCGAGCACGAGGCGTCTGTCGGCGAGTACGCGGAGCTCGCGCACGCGACGATCGACGGGATCCTGGAGTCGGGGCGGACGCCGATCGTCGCGGGCGGGACGGGGCTGTACTTCCGAGCCGCCCTGGCCGACCTCGAGATCCCGCCAGAACCGCCGCCGGGCCTCCGCGAGCGCTGCGAGCGCCTCTACGACGACGAGGGCCCCGAGCGGGCGCATGCGGTGCTCGCAGAGCGCGACCCGGCCGCGGCGGCGGCAGTGCACGCGAACGACCGGCGGCGGGTCGTTCGGGCACTCGAGCTCGCCGAGCTCGGCTCGTCGCTCCGCCCGCCGGACAGCAAGCTCTGGACGGTCGAGACGCGTCACCCGACCACGATGTTCGGACTCGACGTCCCGTCGGACGAGCTTCGCCGCCGGATCGAACGCCGCGCGCGCGCCATGTTCGACCTCGGCGTCGAGGACGAGGTCCGGAAGGCGCTGAGCGGCCCCATCTCCATGACGGCACGCCATGTCTTCGGCCTTCGGGAGGTCGCCGAGCTGCCGCGTGACGAGGCGTTGGAGGCGCTCATCGCTACGACGCGCCGCTATGGGGCGTACCAGCGGAAGTGGATGCGCCGGATTCCGGGGATCGTCCTCGTGGACGCGAACCGGCCTGCCGCGGAGACGGCCGGCGAGATTCTCGCCCTCGCGGCAACGCCGGCCGGGAACCCCGCGTGACCGAGCGCTGGAGCGCCCTCGGAAACGTCTACCTCGTCGAGGAACGACATTGCCGCCAGGGCCACGCTCGGGGTCTGACCCCCGAGGAAGTCCGCGTCCTATGCGGCGATGACGCAGACGGGGTCGTCGAAGTCGTCGGGTCTGGAGGAGACGAGGTCGACGTCGTCATCTGGAACCGTAACGGGACGACGGCGGAGCTGTCCGGAAACGGCGTGCGGATCGCTGCGCGCTGGCTCGCGAGTCGCACCGGCGCCGAGCGCGTGGTCGTACGCACGGTTGGGCGGCGGGTCATTGCGCGCATGCTCGGCGCCGAGGACGTCGAGACGGCGATGGGGCAGGTGGAGGTGGCATCACCCGAGCGGATCGGCGGCGTCGAGATCGTTCGCGTCCGCGTCGGCAATCCTCATGCCGTCGTCCGCGCCGATCCGGCCGAGCTCGAGCGGCTCGGCCCGCTCCTCGTGGGCGATCCGGCCTTTCCCGAGGGGACGAACGTCGAGGTCGTCCGCGTCGACGACAGTGGTGAGGTGACGGCGCGCGTCTGGGAGCGCGGCGTGGGGGAGACGACGGCCTCCGGCACGGGGGCGATCGCGGCCGCGGCGGCAACGCACGACGCGGGCGAGGTGACCGTCCACTTTCCGGGTGGGGATCTGCTCGTGCGGTTGGACGGCGGCGCCGCGATCGTGACCGGCCCGGCGCGCCGCGAGGCCGACCCCGAGCAGTGATCGCGCGATCGGGGTTCACGCTCGCCCTGCAGCGATTCGTTCTGCGCACCGGACGTCGATCGCGCGCACGGATGCTCTGGCACGGGCTCTCCCGCGCGGTCGCGAGCGGCGCCTTCGCATTCCTCATGCGGAGTGAACCGGGCGCGTCCGTCTACGAGCGCGGGGGCTCCGCGGAAGACTTTCTGCCGGGGCTGTCGGACATCGACCTGGCGCTCGTCGTCCCGGGCGATCCCGGAGCACCCGGAGCCGCGCGCGACCGCGTGGCGAGACGCTGGCAACGTCTCAGCCGCATCGCTGCGCTCCGACTCGTCCTGGACTGGCCGCGGATCTACGAGGAGTCCGAGCTGAGCGCCGTCGCGGGCGAGTCGGTCGTCTCGTTCGGCCCCGGCTCGAGGCTCGACACCGACCGCCTGCTCGCGCGCCCGGGCCTCTACGGGTCGACTGCCGACTGGCGCCTGCTCTCCGGTCCCGACCGGCGGCCGGCGGAACCGGAGCGGGACCGGCAGGCTCAGCGCATCGCCGCCTGGCTCGAGCTCGCGTACTGGTGGCGGTGGGTCTTCCCGGCGTGCGCCGGCGCCGGCGGTCCACGGGCGGCGGACCTCTCCGTGAAGTTCGTCGCGGAGGCGGTGCGGATCTGGCTCTGGCTGGAGCGCGGCGAACGGGCAACAGGCCGTGCCGACGCGCTCCGGCGCGCGCTCCGCGCGCTGCCCGAAGAAGAACGCTCGCTCCGCGAGACCTTGGCGCTCCAACGTGCACTCCCGGCGGCACCCGAGGCGCCGCTCGTGGACGCGCTGCGCCCGCTCGTCCGGCTGTCGCAGCGGATTGCGGAGCTGATCACCGACGAGGTCGAAGAAGCAGGCGCGACCGACGTGCGGCTGGCAGGCGTGGAGAGCGAGCCGATGCTGCCGCGTGGGGGAGGGGACGGGCCGCTCGTTCCGCTCGCGGACTGGCGCGCCGTGGTCGTCCCGTCCCTACCGGACGAGTGTCTGGTTACCGTCTCCGGCGACCCCGACGACCCGGCGGCGCTCCGCGACGCGGCGCGCTCCTCGCCCGTGGGCCCGTACCCGGTGTTGCGAAGCGGACGACTGCTTGTGCTTCCCAGCGTGCCGTTGTGGCGCAACCGCCTGCGTTCGGTGCAGTGCCGTGCGAGCGACCCGGTTTCCTTCGCGCTCCTCGATCGGGCGTCAGCGGCGAGGTTTCCCGCCGTTCGCGGGTGGTCGGCCGGCGACTGGGCCGACCGGGCCGTTGCCGCGCACCAGGCGTGGCTGACGGCATCGCACGAGGTCGACGGCCGAGCGCTGGGCAGGCTCTTTACGGCGGCGCGCGCCGCGCTGTTCCACGGCAGCCTCGCCACGGGCGCGCCCGAGCTCGCGCTTACCGTGACCGCGACGGCCGAGCGGGTGGCGGCGCACGCCGAGCGCGCACGCTCGCTACTGGGGGACGCCGTCGAGGCGTATCGCGAATTCTGCGAAGACGGACGCCGGCCGGCGGCGCGAACCGTCGCGGCGATGCGCGAGCTCGTGCTTGACCTTCCGGTCTACGCCGAGAGCAGCGGGCGCAGCGCGGCCCAGTTGCGCTCGTGGTCGCGGCCGATCCAGTAGCGCCACACCTGCGCGCGGTGCAGCGCGGCGGCGGCGCAGGCCGAGCGCATCGCAACGGTCCCGAGCTTTCCGCCGACGTCGCGGAAGCCCCGCTGCAGCACGAACTCCATCCCCTGATAGATGCCGACCCCCACCACCGCCTCGCGCAACAGCGGGCCCACCGCGGCGCGTCGAGGCATCGGCTCGAGCCGGGCGGCATGACCGAGCGTTCGACGGCCGATCACGAGGTGCCGAAGCGGTCGCGCCTCGGGGTCGATGCGATCGGAGAAGGCTTCGACCTCGAGCGCGAGCTTGGGATGGAACTCCATCCGCTCGAGCAGGCGCACGTGGTGGTCCGGCAGCAGGTCGGCGTCGGTCTCGTTGACGCCGATTCGAAGCGGAAACGGGTGGACGGAGCCGCGCCGGTCGATCAGGGGGCTGTCTTCGGACAGCAGGCGGCAGTCGTCGTCCTGGAGCGCGCGCAATGCAAGCGTGCTCTTCCCACCGCCGGACGGGAGCATCACCGCGACCGCGCCGGCCGTGCCGCTCAGCCCGAGCCCGTGCAGACGGACGAGCCCGAGCGCGTCCAGATGCTCGCCGACGCGGGAGAGGAGGAACAGATACGCGGCCTCGTGGACGAGTTGCGCGTCTTCGCCCTGAACCGTGATCCGGCTTCGGCGGCGGTCGAGGATCGACAGTGCTCGCCCGAAGTAGTCGACCACGGTCGTGCCGCCATCGTGGTAGACGACGTTCCGCGGGGTGACGAAGGCGGCCGGGAGCTCGCCGAACGAGCCGAACTCGGGCGGCCGCTGCTCGACGGTCACCTCGACACCGCACTCGACGGCTGCCGAATCGCTCCGGAACCAGGCGAAGTCGCGGCCGAGATCGTCGACGACGTCGGGCCAGCCGCCGGCGATCCGGGCCCGCAGGCCGTAGACGTCGAGCAGGATCTCGCCGGCCACGCCTAGGCTCCGGCCAGCGCGCCGATCCGGTCGAGCACCGAGCCTCTCGCGGCGATGACCTCCAACTCCCACTCGCGTGCGTCGTCGAGGCGCTCGCGAAGGGCCGTCCGCCGGGCGGTGACCTCGTCCAGAGCCCTGCGAACGTCGGCGGGGGTCACCCGCGCCCGCGGTGCCGACGCGAGCGGAATCGACAGGCCGAGCCGGCGGCAGCGCTTGGCCAGCCCCGGCTGGTCGAAGAAGAACGGATACGAGATCATCGGGACGCCGCTGAAGATCGCCTCGTGTGTGGAGTTGAGCCCCTGGTGGGTGACGAAGACGTCGGCCTCGCCGAGGACGCGCCACTGGTCGACGTAGTCCACGACGGCGACGTTCGCCCTCGCGAGCCCCGCAAGGCGATCAGCGGCGACGCGCGCCCCTCCCAGGCCGACCACCGCGCGCGCCTTCGGCATGGCGGCGAAGGCGTCCGCGATCGCGGACAGCGCGGCAAGCGCTTCCGCTGCCCAGTAGCGCCAGACCACGGTGCCGAACGAGACGTACGCCTTCAGCTCGGCGCGCGGCTCGAACAAGGGCCGGCCACCGTTCCGGTGCCGCTCGGCGATCTCGGCAAGCGGCGGGAGCGATCCGAAGAATGCGATCGGCTCGAATGCGGCACGCTCGTCCTCGGAGAGGAAGGCCGGAGGCTCGCAGTAGAGGTTAAGGAACGGGCTGACGCCCGAGATGTACGAGAACGGGGACGCGTCCGCGAGGCCGTACCGGTCCCTGAGCTCGTCCACCGCCCGGTGGCACCGAGGCGATATGGAGACGCGTGGATCCACCTGCAGGTCGGCGAGGAACCGCTCCGGGTTCATGTTGTGACCGGCGCAGAGGTTGACGTACGGGATTCCGAGTAACCGTCCGACGACGTGCCCGACGACGGCGAACGTGTCGTAGACGATCAGCGACACGCCCAGCGTCTCCACCTCGCGGGCGATCTCCTCGGCATAGGTACCGGCGAAGCTCACGAACCGCGACGGGAACGGTGACGACTCGTCGTCGGCCGCCTCGAGGGTGTGTGTGCCGAACAGGTCGACGAACCTGCCTCCGGCGCGTTCAACCCCGGCCGCGAAGCGCCGGTCGGTGAATACGTGGACGTCGAACCCGCGTTCCGCCATCCCCGAGATCAGCGGTCGCAACCGCTGGAAGTGGCCGGCCTCGGTCATGGCGAAGAAACCCACGGCCGGCCTCGCTGCTCCCTCCCGACGCGCCATCGCGTGATCGCTGATACTAGAGGCTTGCCCGGGGAGTACCGGGACTCGTTCTCGCTGCGACTCGCTCGCCGGCACCGGCTGTGGTGGGAGCGGCCGCGCCTGCGGGGTGGGCGCACGGTGCGCGACGCCGCGCACCGCCTGGTGGAGCGGCGGGCATTTCGCCGCCGCGACAATCCGGACGAGGTCTGGCGGTGCTGCGCGGCCTGGCCGCGCACGCTGATGAACAAGTGGAACGGCCGCGAGTTCGCGGCTCGCCACGGCTGCGAGCTGCCGGAGCTGTACTGGACGGGCTCCGATCACGAACAGGTGCCGCTCGAGTCGCTTCCGAGCGCGTTCGTCATCCGCCCCGTGTTCGGCGCGATGAAGCGCGGCGTGGCCGTCGTCGCGGACGGCCGCGAGCTTCTGTACGGCGGCGAGACAACCCCCGCTGGGCTCCGCGCCCGCATGCCACGCTCGCGGTACGCGCGGCGTCCGTCGCCGATCCTGATCGAGGAGTTCGTCCGCTCCGACGGCCGCGAAGACGCGTTGCCGCTCGAGTGCAAGTGCCATACGTTCGGCGACCACATCGAGGCGGTCGAGCTGATCGAGCGGACGGCGGCCCTCGAGGGGCGGCATCGCTACTACACGGCCCGGTGGGAGCCGATCCCCGACGCGATCAACACGTACCTGGCACCGGACGAGCGGCTCCACGACCCGCCCGCCTGCCTCGGGACGATGGTCGACCTCGCCCGGACGCTGGGCGCACAGCTCGGGACGTACATGCGCATCGACTTCTTCCTCGCCGGGGACCGCTGCATCTTCAACGAGTTCTCCTCGGTGCCGTTGCTCGCGCAGAAGTACACGCCCTACTGCGACCGCGTCTGGGGCAAGGTCTGGGCCGAGCGGCTCGGAGACGCCGTCTGACCGTTCAGCGGGGCGAGCCCAGTCGCCGTGCGATATCGGCCTCCGACAGCTCGTTCACCCAGGGGTACGTGGCGATCGAGACGCGCTCTCCCTGCAG
>JBKPNC010000159.1:0-11449 GCA_046732435.1 Actinomycetota bacterium | reverse complement strand
TCCCTCGACGTCGACCGGCGGCTCCGTGCGATTCCGATGCGCTCCTCGGCGACCTGCGCGAACTGGACGGCGAGCGGAAGCCGGTCATCGTTACGCGCAGGGCGGATCTGGAAACCCATGTCGGGCATCAACAGATTCTCTCAGCGCTCTGAACTGCGTCCCGCGACCCGACCGCGGTACCTTCTCCGACATGGAGGGCTGCCTCGCCTGCGACCTCGCTTCCGGCCGGATGCCACTGCCCGGCGGCGTCATCCACTCGTCGTCGCACTTGATCGTCGAGCACTGCGTCGGCCCGCTCGGCGTCGGCAGCCTGATCGTGAAGACGAAGCGCCACGTGACACGGGTCTCGCAGCTCGAGGAGGCCGAAGCCGGCGAGCTCGGCCCGCTGGTCAGAAGCACCGCTGCGGTCGTCGACGAGCTCGTCGCCCCCGACCAGGTCTACGTCTGGCTCTTCTCGCATGCAGGCGGCATACCGGTCCACATCCACTACGTCGTCCAGCCGGCGACGCGGGCGCTCATGGACGAGTTCGGCGACTACGGGCCACACCTCACCGCCGCGATGTTCGACCGCGGCGAGCAGCCGCCGTCTCACGAGGTCGAGGCGTTCGCGGCGGAGGCGCACGCCGCGTTCGCGCGGCGCACCGGCACGTCCAAACGGTAAATCCAGGCCGGCCGGGACGCGGCGGCATCGCCCGCGTGTCTAACCAATGAAGTGCGACACACGACCGACCTCGATCTGGTCAGAGCTACGCCCGTCGAACCTCGCGATTCCGCGGTAGGCGCGCTCGAACGCGGGGTGAATCTCGGGTGTCCAGAGCAATCTGTGACGACCTGTCCCCGTATACGAACGAGGTCAACTGCCGGCGAGACGGGTGCGGCGCGTCACCCTGGTATGTAACGAGGAACGATGACGCCGGCTGCGGTGTAACAGGATCGTGCAACTCAGCGGAGCGAAGATCGCCCTTGCGGCGCTCGCCATCTTGGCGGCCATTCTCGTCGTCGCCGCTGTCGCCAGTGGTGTCGGTAACAAGGGCCGAGCGCCCGCGACGACCCGGGCGACGATCTACTTTCTGGTTGATGGCGGCCGGGCGTCGCTCGGCGTGCGGCGGACGATCAGGAAGCTTCCACCGAAGCAGGGAGCGACGATTGGCGGAGCGCTGGCTGCGCTTCTGGCGGGCCCGACGGCGGCCGAGCGCAAACGCGGTCTCACCACCGGAATCCCTGCAGGCACGCGACTGCGCTTGCTGTCGTTCCGCGGGCGCGGCGGCGTCGAGGCGATCGTCGACCTGAGCGGTCTTCCGCCGGCACACAGCGCGACCCCGTTCCCGGTCGTGCGCGTGCTGACGCAGGTGGCGCGGACGGTGATCGGCCTGTCGGGGATCGAGCGCGTTCGTGTCCTCGCCGACGGTCGGCCATGGAACCTACTGACGATGCAGGGGAAGATCTCAAGCCAGGCGACCGACTACCGGACACTGCTCGGCTTCTACGACATCTGCACGTCGCGGCCGGGCACCGAGGCGACGCGCGGCGACTGCTTCACCGCACTGCCGTAGCCCTCGACCGCTGGCGCGCCTTCTTCGCCCCGGACGTCGTGTCGGTTAGCCGCGGAATACTCCGCGCCGTGTCCCGGCCGAAACCATACTTCGTCGTCAGCAGGTGAGCGATGGGGGCTTCCGCGTCCGGAACCGACGAGCGGGAAGTCCACGAGCAAGACGGCCGCGAAAACGGCCGCACCTGCCTCGGTGTCCCCGCTCCGCATCTCACGCGTCGTCACAGCCGCCATGAGAGGGACGAGTGACCCCGGCTCGTGCGTTTGATCGTCATACGGCGCGGGACCCCGTCGGAGTGTCTTCGGCTCGGCGAATCAGGTCGAGCAGCCCGGTCGGCACGAGGAGCGCAGCGCCGTCGAACTCGCCGAGCTCGCGCCAGCGGGCGTTGTAGACGTCGCCGTCGGGCTCGACGATGACGACCGCTTCCCGCTGGTACAGCGAGCGTTTGGGAAGCTCGGGAAGCTCGATGTCGTAGACGAACCACAGCTCGTGGCGCTTCTTGCCCGACCACTCGAATATGTCCTCGAGCACGCCGAGAAATCGGAAGCTCGCCGGCCGGCATCCGAGCTCCTCCTCGACCTCGCGCTGCACCGCTTGCGCACTCGTCTCGCCGAATTCGATGCCGCCGGCGATCGGTACGGCAACGACCTCGCCCGACGCGGAGTCGAAATCGTCCCAGACGAGAATGCGGTTCCCCGCGCGGATAACGGCCGCCACGAGCGGCCGGATTCGCCCGCTCACTCCCTCGGTCGTGCGCATGCCGAACGCGGGCTGTTCCTGCGACATCGCACTCACAGTAGGCGCTGCGCTCCGCGCCTGTCGGCACCACGAGTGGAGCAGCTTGTGCGGTGTGTAGGGCCGCGTCGTCCGGGAGCGCGCTCAGGTCGCCGTGAATCAGCCTGGCTCGACGCGCTGGGAACGCGGGCGGCGAGCCGGGCGATCGCCGCCGTCGAGATGTCGAGGTCGGTGAGGCTTGCTCGCGCGGCCGACAGGATGTCAGCGACGACCGCACCGGAGGCTTACCTCCGTTGCGGCCCCTTTCAAATTCGACGTCCCCAGGCCGCCTCGGTGTCGTCGTGCTGGTCTTGCCTCGTACCCACGCGCTCTCATTCCTCGTGTCGCTCATGGGTTCGGCGGTGGTCGCTGGTCGACGGAGTCGACCCATCCCTGGTCGAGAATGGTGATGGAACCAGTCACCGTTCCGAGTCGTGCGTCGATCCACGGAACCCGCCGCATCAACGTCGTTTCTTCCGCGAGCACGTTTCCCGTGCTGGGATCGATGATCAACAGGCGTTGCTCGTCCTGGTTGAGCCCGCCTCCGCTGCCGTAGCCGGCGGGTGCCGAGATCGCGATGCCACGCCGGCCGATCGGATCGCGCCGCTCGCCTTCGAGGCCGACGCCGTTGATGCGGGCGAGGACACGGTAGGCGGCTGCGCGAAGCTCAGCGGATGCGTACGGGCTGTTCAAGAGGTCGCTGACCACGTTGAACATCTGCGCCTCGAGAGGCGGATCCTTCTTTTCTGCGTAAGCGCGGATCACCCGCTGCAGCCGGCGCGGGTCCGTCGGCAGCTGCGGGACTGCGCCCAGCCACCGGTCGAGCTGGACGAGGGTCAAGTCTTCCGGATTGGTCGCTAGCACGGGATGGGGAACGGCCGGGGATGGCGGAATGCGCTCGTCAATCCTCGTCCGTGGCGGTTGCGAGCTCCCGTCCGCCTGCCAGCGCTCGCGATCGCGCGGACCTGGAAAGAGAGGCTGCTTGCGGGTCTCGACTACTCGCCCGGAGCCATCGCGAGCGACCCAGGTCTCGCGCACGCTGGGCAGCAGTAGGGTGTACGGCTTCGGGTCAGTGCTGATCGCTGCATAGAGCGTCTCCGCCTTGGTGTATGCGTAGCGGCCGTCGTGTCCGGTGTCATACGCGGTCGCCGCCTTGGCGGCTCGCTCGAGCGCCGCCGCCGCGGCAGAGGAACTACCGAAATGCTCTTCGCGGAACGCGCCCGGCAGCGTGATGACGGCGGCAACCGCAGCCGCGAGGACGGCGGCGAAAGCCCACCTCCGCCGGTGCGCCACTGCGGAGCGACGGTGACGGCGCAGCCTCTGGCGAAGGCGCGCGAGCGCAGGTGCTCGCCTGTACGGCGGGAGATCCGCGCGGTGACCGTGTAGCGCCATTCCAGCCGCGGCAGCTTCGCCAAGTCGCGAGACCGGACGGTCCCTTGCCGCGCGAGTGACTGCCTCCCACGCCGAGGTCGCCTCGTCCAGCGCCGGATACGCTTCACGCAGGGCATGGCGAAGCTTCGACTCGATCAGATGATCTTGCATCGTGCCTCCTCGAGCTCGCGGCGAATCGCGCTTCTCGCGCCATGCAGCGTGGCCGCGACCGTGCCTGGCCTGATCAGGAGAATCTCGCCGATCGCCTCGTAGTCCAGATCCACGTAGTAGCGGAGCCAGACGGCGAGGCGTTGCCGTGGCGGGAGCTTCGCGATCGCCTTGCGGATGAGATCGCCTTCGTGGTCAGCCTCCTGCTCGGCCGGCTGTCGATCTTCAAGCGCCAACGGGTCGTCGAGCGTTCGCGTTGTCTCGCCACCGCGTGCGTCGATGGCCGCGTTGAGGACTAGACGCCAGAGCCATGCCTCCAGCGGCGATTCGCCTCGGAAGGAGCGGCGGTGCCGGAGAGCACGTGCGAAGCCGTCGTGAACGGCGTCCGCCGCATGCCGCTCGCCCGCGACGCTCGCCGCCACCTTCAGGAACGCGTGGAAGCGCGAGCGATAGACCTGCTCGATCGCTTCCGGAGTTGCCTGCTGCTCCTTCGGGTTACCAAACCTCACGCCCTTATGACTTGGCATGGTCGGGAAAGCTTTAGACATCCCGCCGAAAGGTCGCCAGGCCTCAGCGAGAGGACGCTCGCCACAGGCGAACGACCTCAGCGGACTCGGCCACTGAAGATCGCCCACCCAAGCTCCGTCCGCCGGGCGCCCGGGTACCCCCTCGCGCCGACTGAGCTGGCGTTCCATCACTCGTCACCTCCTGTCTCAACCCCAGGCCGCCAAACTGAAAACTCCTATAGCGATCCCAATCATCCTCGGACGCGGCAACCAAGCCGGTCAGGACGATGCCGGCCGTCTCGAAGCGTGCGACCGTCTTCGGCAGGTCGACTTCGCCGCCCACGCTGTCGCCCTGACGACGGGCATGATGGCCGCCGACTTCACGCGCCAGGTCCCTGGCGAGCGTGACGCCCTCGGCCGCGTCCTCGTTGACCGCTCGCTGCGGGCGCTCCAGGCGCCTGCGATCTTCGTCGCCGGCGACGCTGCCGCCGTCGACGGCGGCGACGGCCGTGTCGTCCTGCAGTCCTGCCAGCACGCGCTTCAGCTGGGCCGCTTCGCCGGGGAGAACGCCGCCCGCGACCTCCTCGGCCTGCCGACCCTCCACTACGTCCAACCGCCCTACATCACCTGTCTCGACCTTGGCCGCGCCGGCGCCGTCTTCACCCGCGGCTGGGAACGGACGGTCGACTTGAGCGGCGCCGAAGCGAGAGCGATCAAGCGGCGGATCAACACCGAGGTCATCTACCCGCCGATCGGCGAAGGCCGCGTGAGGAAAAGCGCCGATGAGTGACGACACGATCATCGTCATCGACAGGGTCGATGGCATCAAGGGCGACGAGCTCGTCGCCCTCTTCCAGAGCGCGTGGTGGACTTCGGGACGGACTCTGGAGGACGTCGAGCGAATGCTGCGCGGCACACACGTCGTCGTCGGATTGGTCGATAGGTCCTCCGACCGCCTCGTCGGCTTCGCGCGAGCGATCACCGATCGCGCCTTCCTGGCCGTCGTCCTCGATGTGATCGTCGCAGCCGACTTGCGCGGCACCGGCCTCGGCGCCAGGCTGATGGACGAGCTGCTGGCGCGGCCGGAGCTGGCCGATGTCGACAGCATTGAACTGGTCTGCCAGCCCGAGCTCGTCGCCTTTTACCGCCGCTGGGGCTTCAGCGACTCCGTTGGCCGCTCGCTGCTGATGCGGCGCACCAGGAACCCGCTGCTCGGGGGCAGCGCCCGGCCGGCGGAGAACCCGGCATAAGGACACGGATGTTCCTACTCGATTTGCGTGGATACGTCTTGCGCATAGCGGAGGATCGGTTCGGCGTAGACGTCGATGTCCTGGGCGTCTTCGGCAGCGGCCACGATCGCTTCGAGGGCCGTGTAGTCGCCGCTCACAGGGGACGCTCTTTTAGCGGGCGCCCGCGCAGCGCCCCGCTGAGCGACGACGAACGTTCCCGGCGATCAGAGCCTGGCTGCGACCCTGCGCGTGGTGTACACCTGCGCCGTCAACAGCAGCCGGTAGGGGACGTCGGCCAACGCGTCAACAAGCTCGGCCTGCAGCTCGGCTCGCTCGGCCGGCGGCAGCTGCGCCGTCGAGCTTGTCGAGACGTAGTAGGCGGCGACGCCGTCGCGGTCGGTTTCCATCTCGTGGTCGTAGCTGCGCTCTTCGAGTGGGCCGAAGGGCTGCCCGATGAAGCCGAGCTTCCACTCGCCGCTGTCGACCTTCGGGCCGCCCGGCGGCGGCAGCCGCGCCCAGCGCTCCTGCAGCGCCGCCTGGGTTCGCTCACCGATCGGCGGCTGGTACGGGGCGCGCCAGTCGTTGAAGCAGACGAGGACCGTCCCACGCGGGCGCACGACGCGGACGAGTTCTCTGACGGCGGCGGCGCTGTCGAACCAGTGGAAGGCCTCGGCGGCGAAGGCCGCGTCAACCGAGCCGTCAGGCAGCGGGATGGCCTCGGCCGAGCCGGCGAGAACCTCGGCCTCGGGCGGCAGAAGGGCGCGCATCCCAGCCAGCGGCTCGACGGCGATGACGTGGCGGTAGCGCTCGAGGAGCAGTCTGGTCAGCTTGCCGGTGCCGGCGGCGAGGTCGAGGGCGTCGCCCGCCTCGATGCCCTCCAGCATGGCCGCTGGCCAGCCCGGGCGGCCGCGGTCGTAGTCGACCGCGACGCTGTCGAAGGCCAAACCCTGCGGGTCGCTCATACCGGCGGCTCCGGGTCGTACTGGATGTGCCGCCTCACCTCCCGGGCCCGCTCCTCCGAATGCAGACGGCGACGGGACGCAGAGCCATGTCGATGCCGGCCGAGACGCCAGCGGCCGTGATGACCCGCCGCTGTCGACGAAGCGGGCCTCGGGACGAACGTCGACGTTGCGCCCCAGCTCGTCCAAGTCCTCCAGGGCACTCCAGTGCGTCGTCGCCGCTCGGCCGTCGAGAAGACCGGCGTCGGCGTAAGCGAGTGCAGACTTTGGTCATGAGCGTCTTCCGCTCGGCGAGACAGCGCAGCCGAGCGCGGATGCGCTCATCCCGAGCTGGCTCATGACGCCACGGCCGCCCGGGTAGAGCAGGACGTCGACGTCGCCCGGCGCGCTCGGGCAGGACGCGAGGTCTTGGCGCAGGTGACCGCCTCGCTCGGCTCGGCAACGGTGAAGACGTTGATGTCGTCGCCGGGCCCGGTACGGGCCCAGACCGATAGCCCTGCCAGGGCCCGGCGAAGTCGAGGTCCTCGACGGCATCGAACAGGGCGACGGCGATGGTGATCATGTCGGGAGCTCAACTTTCTCCCCGTCCTCGGGGACGATGGCGTTCGGTACCGCACGGCGCACGTCTTCGCGCGTGTCGATGCAGTGGTTGATCGCCTCGAGGTGGACGACGATGACGGTCGGAACGCGGCGCGCGACCTCGGCGATGTCGTCTGTCGTCATGACCAACGGCTCGCCGTCGACGAAGCGCGCGGCGCTGCCGTTGACGATTGCGGCTCGCGGCTTGTGCGTAGCGATCGCCTGCTCGACGTCATCGCACCAGACGGTGTCGCCGACGATGTAGACGCCGTCGACGACGAAGCCGCTGACCGGTCCCAGCTCCTCGGCGGTTGCGCCGTAGCCGTGCCGCCCGCCGGTACGGGCGATGCGCAGCGAGCCACGGACGACGCGGTCGCGAACGGGACGCGCGTCGAAGCCATAACCGCGCAGCCGCTCCTCGTCCGCAGGCTGGCAGTAGAGCGGCACGTCACGCGGAAGGTGGCGGACAGCGCCGTCGTCGAAGTGGTCGCGGTGCAGGTGGGTGACGAGGACGGCGTCGAGTCCGCGGAGGACATCTTCGACGGGAAGCGGCAGCGGCACCAGCGGGTTGCGGCGGTCGTTGTCGGTATTCTCGACCGCCGGCCGTGCGCCGACCGCGTCGAGCATCGGGTCGACCAACAAGCGCTGGCCCTCGACCTCGAGTAGGACGGTCGCGTTTCGGATCAGCGTCACCTCGCTGGTCACACGCGTCAGAGCTCCATCGTCTTCCAGACCGGCGGGGCGACATCGTCGGGATCCGTGCCGAGCAGCGTGGCGAAGTCGAGGGCGACGCGCTGCACTACGCCCGTCAACGGGAAGATCGACAGTGGCTCGCCCAGCGCGGTCGCGGCGAAGCGGTAGACGCGGGCTCCGCGAGATTCGATCGCTGCTGACAGTTCGGCCAAGCGCTCGCTCCCAGGGCCGCCGCCGTCGACGCAGACGAGCGCGTCGCGCTCTTCGAGGGCGAAGCGCCTTTCAGTCTGCCTCGCCCAGGCCAGCCGTTTGATGACGGCTTGCTCCCGAAGTGGCGTCGCGGTCGCGGGGAGGGCCGCCATGCCAATCGAGACACAGCGCCGTGGCGTCGTCGCGGAGCTGGCCGTCGCTTGCCTGAAGGACCGCCTGGGTGAGGTGCTGCACCGCCTCGCGCGGATGCATGTTCATGCTTGCCGTCAGGATGGCGGCGATGTTCATGCTCGCGGCGTCGCGCTCCAGCATGCCGTCGGTGACGAACATCAGCCGGTCGCCCATCTCCAATGGCAACGCTTGCACCCGGTAGCCGGCTCCGGGCTGTAGCCCGAATGGGGGGTCAGCCTCCAAACGAACGTGCTCGACCCGCCCGGCCCGCAACCGGATCGGCGGAGGATGGCCGGCATTGACGATGCCCGCCGCGGTCCTGGCCAGGTCGATCCGCACCAGCAGGCCGGTGACAAACTGGCTCTCGCCGGCCTGCTCGGCCAGCGCATCATTCGCGAGCCGCGCCTGCTCGGCCAGCTCGACTCCCCGCCGGCGCGCGTTGCGGAGACCCCCGACCAGCACGGTGGCCAACAGGGCGGCGTCCATCGTGTGACCCATCGCGTCGGTCATCGACACATGCAGTGTGTCTCGCTCCAGCGAAAAATCGAAGGTGTCACCGCCGATCTCGCCCGCCGGTTGCAGCCAGGCGGCCAGGGTGAACTGCCCAGCCTCGCACGTAAAGGAACCGGGCAACAGCCGATGCTGGATCTCCGCTGCCAACGACAGCGGAACCGAGCGCTGTCCCCACTCGAACAGATCGGTGTACCGGCGGTTCGCAATCACCACGTACGCCAAGAAATGCGCCGCCAGAGCCACATCGGCCACCGTCTGCGCAACCGGGAAGTCCTCCAGCCCCAATTCCAGAACGCCGACCGCTTCACCGCGGCTGGTCACCGGCGCGAACAGCCGAGCGCCGCCATCCTCGGCGATCACCTCGACGGCCTGGGCGGCCAACGCCCGCCCGTGCGGCGTCCCAACCAATGGCACCCGCTCCGCAGTCTCCTTCCCCTGCAACCGCAGTGGCCCCTTCCCGCCCGAGTGGCCCAGTCGGATCAGCGACCGCCCACTGAAGTCGGCGATCAAGAAGCTGACCTCGCGAGCACCGATCGCGTCCGCCAGCGCACCGGCGAGCACGTCGACCGCCGCGACCGGCGGGGCCGCCTCGACCGCTGCCAGCAGCGAATTCAAGTTCAACGGCGATTTCCGACCCTCGCCCACGTCGCCCTAACCTAACGCGGCTATTCGTCAACGAGGCGTTTTCCCCGACCCGCCGTTCTGGTTGGTGGTCGCGTATTTCGCGGCGATCGCGGCGGCGTAGGGGGCGCCGGTGGTGCGATTCCGGATCTTGCTTGGCGGCGAAACGGCTTGAGCAAGCGGTTTCCGACTACGCTGGCGGCTCCCCCAACACGTTCCCCAACAACTTGGTACGCGTCCTGAAATGTGACCACGCACGCTTACGAATCTCAGACGGTTATCGCAATTACTCCACCGTGAGGGAGTGGGTCGGCGGTTCGGCGCCGTCAGAGGGCAGGCTCTCCAAAAAGCCTGCATAAACGGATTTTGCTTTGCATCGAGTCGGCAGGTTGTCGAACGTGCGGAAGGCATTGAGCCATTTTGGGAGCCTGGAACCACACTGCCCTTGTAGAAAGCGCCTCGACCTGGTAGACGAGCCTCGAAGGCCATGCGCTCGAGGCTTCGCGGCAGGTCGGATCTCCCTGCGGGCCGGGTCACCTTTCTCTTCACGGACA
This sequence comes from Actinomycetota bacterium, assembly GCA_046732435.1. Classification (GTDB taxonomy): domain Bacteria; phylum Actinomycetota; class Thermoleophilia; order Gaiellales; family Gaiellaceae; genus JALZFG01. The sequence goes on along the minus strand of JBKPNC010000159.1, from coordinate 1,551 downwards.
TCGAAGGGTCGACGCGGCTCGTGCATGCGCTCGGCGATCGCTATGCACAGGTTCTGACGGACTACCGCCGCTTGCTGCGAGCAGCTTTCCTGCGGCATGGCGGCGTCGAGGTCGACACGCAGGGCGACAGCTTCTTTGTCGCGTTCTCGGTTGCGAGCGAAGCGCTCGCTGCGGCCGAGGAGGCCCAGCGCGCGCTTGTCGCGCACGAGCCCTGCCGCGGCCGCTCCGCGACTCGCGACGCGGCGCCGCTTACCCGGCCGGATCCCGATCGTTCTCGACTTCCGGGCGGTGAAGGGCGGCGGCTGACGGCGGTGGCGGGCCGGGTTTCGGCTCACCCTCGCGGCTCAACGGCGGGCTAGCCGGCGACCGCTCTCCGATCCGGGTGGGGTGTAGTTGAGCTGGTAGTGGTGATACAGCGTGGACTCGTCCGTCTGGGAGAGCTCGTCGCCGTGCATCTCGATGTTGGGGGCGTCCTTGACCTGTTCTTTCGACACCGCCACCCGGAGGTTGTCGGGGCCGATCGTGATCCCTTGGAGCGGCACAAAAGTCAAGTGTCGGCTGATCAGACCCTCCTTGACGGTGCCGAAAATCGGCTCGTCCGTCTCGACGTCGACGTATACGTCCTGGAGCTTGCCGATCTTGTCCCCATCGCGGTCGACTAGATCCTTGCCGTGCCACTCGGCGATGTTCTCATGCTCTGCCATTGTCTCTCCCTCCTCGTCCTGTAGCGGCGGCCCGGATCGAGATTCGATCGTGTGCGGCTCCGGTTTTCGACGTACTTCGGGCCGTCCTGCTGGTCCGCCGCACCCTCGTTCGCCGCTCGAGGTTCGCGGGGCCATTCCGACCAGGCCGGAGGCGTCGGTCGATGGCCGGCGACGCGCAGGTGACCGCAATCCTGACAGATCGTACTGGTTGCCGCTGGTTCGGCGACCGGCCACCGGATCGAGGGAGTGCTCGCCGGCTCCCGATCCGGCCACACGAGATGTTCGGTCTCGCGTGCGCAGCCAGAGCAATAGCGGCGAAGTGCCTTCCTCACCACTGTGCTGCTCCGGCGGACACGGGCTGGGGCTTGGTGCTCAGGAAAGGCCCACGCACGACGCTGCCGTGTGGCAAGCGACCTATGCGGGCGACCGAACCGGACTCTGAAGAGGCCGCTTGCGGTCGAGGGCTCGATTGGCTCATTGAGCCCGAGGCGTGCGTGACGATCGCCGGCGCCAGGAGTTCTGAGCGCGACCTTTGCTGCACGTTCGAGACGTCTATCTCTGCTCGAGTCAACACGATTGACCGTTCCAATCGCCATAAAAAAGCACCTCCCATTCGCGAACGGATAAGGAAGGCGCGGGTGCGCGATCGGCATTCGTCCTCGTCCATCTATTGTAGCCGCGATTGCTGCACATGGTGGGTCCGGGTTTCGAACTGGCCATGCCGCCGTCGGCGTTTGGCACTCAGAACCATCCTCGCCGCTTGCAGAAGGCGAGGAGGATCACAGAACGATGAGCTCGGTGCCGACGCCGATGCCGACGAACGTCTCCCAGCCTGTCTCTTATACAC
>JBKPNC010000158.1:0-11741 GCA_046732435.1 Actinomycetota bacterium | reverse complement strand
CGGCTTAATTGTCGTCGGCAGCGTCAGATGTGTATAAGAGACAGTCCCCAGCACCGCGAGCGACCCGCTCGGAACGACAACGCGGCCCTTGATTTTCGTGCTCATGCTCCCGGTCTGGGTGCTCGCCGCGAAGCTGTACGGGCTCTACGATCGGGACGAGGAGCGCGCGACCTACTCGACCGCAGACGAGGTGGTCAGCGTCTTCCATCTCATTACGGTCGGTGCGTGGGGCTTCTTCGCCACCTCTTGGCTCGTCGGCCTGGCTCATCCCGATCAGAAGAAGCTGGCCACGTTCTGGCTCCTGGCGATCGTCTCGGTGATCTCCGCGCGGTGGGTAGCGCGGACGCTCGCGCGTCGTAATCCCGCTTACGTCCAGAACACGCTGATCGTTGGCGCCGGTGACGTCGGCCAGTTGGTCGGGCGAAAGTTGGCTCAGCATCCGGAGTATGGAATCAACCTAATCGGGTTCGTCGACTCAGATCCGAGAGAGATTCGGCGGGATCTCGACGAGGCCGCGGTGGTAGGCGGCCCGGACGATATCGTCCACATCGTCGAGAGCCGCGGCGTCGACCGAGTAATCGTCGCGTTCTCCCAGGACGGGCACGAGCAGATGTTGCGGGTCATCCGCGCGCTGCGCGAGCACAACGTCCAGATCGACGTCGTGCCGAGGCTCTTCGAAGCGGTCAGCCCGAGCGCTCCCGTACATAGCGTCGAAGGACTGCCGCTACTCGCTGTGGCGCCGTCTCGAATTCCTCGGTCATCACGACTGCTGAAGCGAGCTGTGGACATCATCGGCGCGGCTCTTGCCCTTGTGCTGACGGCTCCGCTGATGCTCGTGATTGCGTTGCTCGTCCGCCGCGGGTCTCCGGGACCGATCTTCTTCAGGCAGGAGCGGCTCGGCGTGGACATGCGCAGGTTCACGCTCCTGAAGTTCCGAACCATGCGCGACCGAACCGACGAGGCGCCGCACCGGGAGTACCTGAAGCAGATCGCGAGCGCGGACGCCACGCCCGGGAAGAACAACCTCTACAAGCTCGATCGGTCGGACGTCATCACTCCTGTGGGCCGCTGGCTGCGCCGGATGAGCCTCGACGAGCTGCCACAGATGCTCAACGTGCTCCGCGGGGACATGTCGCTCGTCGGCCCGCGCCCGGCAATTCCGTACGAGCTCGAGCTGTACGCTCCGCATCACTTCGAGCGCTTTCTCGTCCCGGCCGGCCTGACTGGGCTGTGGCAGGTGGAGGCACGGGCGCACTCGACGTTCGCCGAGGCGCTCGATCTCGACGTCACCTACGCGCGAAGCTGGTCGCTGGGACTCGACCTGCGGCTGCTCCTTCGTACGCCGGCGCTGATGCTTCGCAAGGGAGAGACGGGCTGATGCCCACGAAGCAGAGACCAATTCGTATCGCTGTCGCCGGCCTGGGCTACTGGGGGCCCAATCTCGTCCGGAACCTGGCGGAGTTGCCGGCGTTCGAGATCAGTCATCTCTGCGATCCGCGCGTAGAGGCCCTCGAAGCAATCCAAGCCCGGTGTCCAGGTGCACGTTGCACGACGCGCTTCGAGGAGGTCTTGCGGGACCCCGACGTCGACGCGGTAGTGATCTCCACGCCCGTCTCTACGCACTACCCGCTGGCGATCTCGGCGCTGCATGCCGGCAAACACGCGTTTGTCGAGCAGCCGCTCGCCGGCTCGAGCAAAGACGTGCTCGAGCTGATCGCGCTGGCCGAGGAGAACGACCTCGTCCTGATGCCGGGCCACACCTTCCTCTACAGCCCCTCCGTGACGACCATCAAGAGCCTGATCGACTCCGGCGAGCTCGGCGAGATCTACTTCATCTCCTCAAGCCGCGTCAATCTAGGGCTCCACCAACGGGATGCCAGCGTCGTGTGGGATCTCGGGCCGCACGACTTCTCGATCCTGCGCCACTGGCTGGACGCACTCCCCTCCGAGGTATCGGCGCTCAGCCGCTGCTGTCTCTTGCCCGAGGTGCCCGACGTCTGCTTCATCAACCTCAAGTACGACTCGGGGGCTGTCGCCCACGTCGAGCTGTCCTGGCTCTCGCCGAGCAAGCTCCGGCGGACGGCGATCGTCGGCTCCAAGAAGATGGTCGTCTACGACGACACGTCCAACGAGTCGGTCCGGATCTTCGATTCGGGCGCCACGCTTCCCGACCCGGGGACCTTCGGCGAATATCAGCTGAGCTACCGCACGGGCGACATCGTCTCACCGCGGATCGACGCCACTGAGCCCCTTTCGCTCGAGCTGGCCGATTTCGCGGCCGCGATTCGCGGGGAGCGCGAGCTTGTCTCTTCTCCGGAAGTCGGGCTTGACGTCGTACGAACAGTCGAGGCGGTCGACAGGTCGTTGCTCAACGGCGGGGAGCCGGTTCGCCTCGACGCGGCCGAAGCCCTCAGCGACACGCTCCAGGTCAGGGTCGCAGAGCTCAACTCGAGCAGGCTCACGGGCCCCCGTCCCGGTTCTCACGACACCGGCGGAAGCATTGGCACAGCCGTCCTCGGCGGAGGACCCGCGGGCTTGACAGCCGCTTACATTCTCGGGCGCAGGGGGCGGCCCGGTGCTGTGTTCGAGGCTGACGGCACCGTCGGGGGGATCGCGAAGACCATCGAGTTCAACGGCTACCGTTTCGACCTCGGCGGGCACCGCTTCTTCACGAAGCTCGGACCGGTCCAGCGACTCTGGGAGGAAATGCTCGCTAACGAGTTCCTGACCCGTCCCAGGCTCTCGCGCATCTACTACAGCGGGAAGTACTTCTCGTACCCGATCACTGCGAAAGACGTTGTTGGTCGCCTCGGGTTGCTCGAGTCGACGCGATGTGCGCTTTCTTACCTCTGGGCGTCCCGACACCGCAAGAAGGACGCCGACACCTTCGAGGAGTGGGTGACGTCGCGCTTCGGACGCCGGCTCTACGAGGCGTTCTTCCGCTCCTATACCGAGAAGGTCTGGGGCATCCCGGGCTCGGAGATCCGGTCGCTGTGGGCGGCACAACGCATCAAGAACTTCTCCCTCGGCAAGGCGATCCTGAGCGTCCTTGGCCTGCAGCGCGACCACGTCACGACCCTGATCGAGGAGTTTCGCTACCCGCGCCTCGGCCCCGGACAGATGTGGGAGGCCTTCGCGACGCACGCCGATGAGAACGGGATCCCGATACATCTCAACCACCGCTGCGTGGCCGTGAAGCATTCGGAGGGTCGCGCTCGCAGCATCGTCCTCCGCCAGAACGGCGACGTCTTCGAGTACCCCGTGGACTCCCTCATCTCCAGCATCCCTCTGAGCGACCTCGTTCTCAGCCTCGACCCGCCTCCGCCACCACACGTCGTGGAGGCTGCGAAGGCGCTGCGCTACCGCGATCTCGTGCTCGTTGCGCTGATGACGACCGAGGACGAACCGTTTCCCGACAACTGGATCTACCTCCACGATCCCGAGACGCGCGCCGGCCGGGTCCAGAACTACGGTGCCTGGAGCGCAGCCATGGTCAAGCCCGGGACGACTTGCCTCGGCGTCGAGTACTTCTGCTTCCGCGGCGACGAGATCTGGGAGATGACCGATGAAGAAGCCGTCGCACTTGCCACCGAGGAGCTCTCACGGATCGGACTGATCGACCCGAGCAAGGTGATCGACGGCGTGAAGGTGCTCGTGCCCCGCGCATACCCGATGTACGACGCGCATTTCGAGGAAGCGGTCGCCACCCTCCGAACCTATCTTGAAGGCTTCCAGAACCTGGAGACATGCGGCCGCAACGGGCTCCATCGCTACAACAACCAGGATCACTCGATGTGGACCGCGATGCTCGCTGCGCTGAACATCGTCGACGGCGCAGCGCACGACGTCTGGAGCGTCAATACCGAGGCTGACTACCTGGAAGAAGGCGACCTTGTGGAGGCGATGCTCGAACTCAGCGCAGCCGACGCCGCCCCGGTCGAACAGGTCGGCTAGTCCGCACTCGGGCGCCGGGACATGCCAGGAGCCGGGACACCGTTGGCCTCCGTGATCGTGCCTACTCGAGACAGGCCCTTGGCGCTCGAAGCGTGCCTATCCGCACTCGATGCGCAGACGATGGCAGACCGGCTGGAAGTCGTGGTTGTGGATGACGGCTCGGTGGGCGGCGACACGGTCGCTCAAGTTGTCGCGCGTCACCCCAGTGCCAGGCTCGTGCGACAAGACGGCGCCGGACCTGCCGCAGCTCGCAACGCGGGTGGGCGCGCGGCTCGCGGCGACATGCTCCTCTTCACAGACGACGACTGCGAACCCGAGGTCGACTGGGCCGAAGAGCTCCTGGCGGCGATCCGAGAAGGCGCCGAGGCGGTAGCCGGCAGGACGCTCAACACGCGAGGAGCGCTCGCTGACGCGTCGGAGGTGATTTCCCGCGCGCCGGCCTCTGTTGAGCCGTTCGCGCCGTCGAACAACCTTGCATGCACGAAGGACGTGTTCGAAGCCGTCCCCTTCGACGAGTCGTACCGACAGGCGGCCGCCGAGGACCGCGACTGGTGCGCCCGGCTAGCGTCAAGTGGTCATGCCCTTCGCTCACGGCCTTCCGCCCGCGTTCACCATCGTCCGAGGTTGAGCCTATCCAGCTTTGTCCGGAGACAAGTGCGATATGGGAAGGGCGCCTATCGCTTCCGAACTACAGCCCGCCGGAGCCTCGAACCCGTCTCCTTCTACGTCACCCTTCTGCGACAGGGCTTCTCTCGCGGATTCAGCGTCGGCGTACTCGTCTCGCTTGCCCAGGTCGCGACCGCCTACGGCTGGGCCCAGGGATGGCTGGACCTGCGGCGCCAACGCTGACAAGCTACTCACGCTCGCCACCGATTCCACCGTCCAGGAAATGAGCGGCGAGAGCGACAGGAACGGCCGTCACAGCTGTAAGGCGGTGGAGGACGTGGAGTGGTAGTCCTGCCGCAGCCATTCTCGGGCCTCCACGTCGCCAGAGAAGCGCGTGAAAGTCTTGGTCGACCAGCGACAGGACTGCGAATGAAATCGATGCGAGTCGGAGGTTCCGCCGCACCAGGGCAGCCACGAGTAAGACGGACGCGGCCGTGCCGATCCGGTGCCGCCAACTGAGGTTGAGCGTGCCCGAGTCTGCCCGGCCCTCGAGGATCAGCCGAAGCCATGGGACGCCGCGCCTAAAGAGGTCGGTTTCGATCATGCTGATCAGCGTCCAGCGCTTGAGGTGCCTCCCTTGGATTGATGGATCAAGCACGATCACGCCACCATTCCGGCGGACGCGCATGCCGAACTCGATGTCCCTGATCCAAGCGACTGTCTCGTCAAAGCCGCCGATGCTAAGAAACGCATCTCTGCGAATCGCTCCTAACCCCGTCCAGAACGTCGTGGCAGGCCCAGCGCCCTGGTGGTGGACGTGATGGTGCAGGAGATTGCGGAAGTCTGAAACGAGGCTCCCGCTGGCGGGGTCATCGTCGTAGGAGCCGAACAGCGCAGTGAGGGCCGGATCGTCGTCGAACGCAGCACGGATTCGCACGAAAACGTCGGCGTGTACCTCCACATCGGCGTCGACGAAAACGAGGATGTCGCCATGCGCCTGCCTGGCCCCAAGGTTGCGGGCGGCTCCCGATACGAGGTCCCTCGGTCCATCTACGACAATCAGCTGCTCGGGGGAGGCTTCGGCCTGCGTGATTGCCCGCACCGCGCACTCGAGCGTCGTCGGCCCGTCGGTGGCAGGAATGACCACGCTGAGCGTCCGCACTTGTTCAGTGTACGGCGACGTCGAAGACATGAGGTCGTGACTTCCGCCTCACGACTCAGGCCACTCGGTCAGTCCCATAGCCTTCGATGCGCCGGTCGAAGCACCCCGAGACGAGAACGGCCCGCCGTGGTGCGGGCCGTTCCAACAACGAGTTAGCTCGGAGCTAGCTAGCCCTTGGTCTTGTTCTTTGCTTCTCCACGTTGCAGAGCGATGCCGAGACCGATCAAGGCAAGGCTAACTAGGAGCGTCGCCAGCAGCGAAAGGCCGGTGAACGGGAGACTCCCGCTGGTCTTGGTCACTCCCGCCTGTACGCCGGCCAGGCCGCCGGTCACGTGCCGCTGATGCCTCTTGTGCTTCGGCTTCGGCGCGTACTGACTGGCCGCCGACGACTTGTGCACGGAGACGAAGAAATGCCCCGCCGTCACCTGCTTGGTTGCGTGGTAGGCGCTCGCCGCTCCCGAGGCGGCGTACCCGAGGCCCCCGAAGGAGGCGAACGTCCCGAGGATGAAGACCGAGACGGCGCCCGCGAACGCTACTCGCGACCACGCTCGGCGAGGCGTCGGTCCCGCCTGAACTGTCTCTGCGAGCCTCGCCACGAACACGTCCCGCGGCTCCGCACGATGACGCCTAAGCAGAGCCTCGAGCTCGAAATCACGGTTGAACGTTGGACGCTTCCACATATTTCTCCCCTATTCCTTTTTGTGTCCTACTGCCTATACCGGCTCTGCCGGGAAAACCTTACGAGCACATTGGCAGCGGACCAGTCCTCCAGGCTCTGCGGGCACGGTGATCGACAACGATCAACTGCTTGGGCGGAGATCCCGCCCGTTCAACCGCCTGCATGATGCGCTCCAGCGTTAGCGCTATTCGCCGCTCAAGCAAAGAGCGCCGGAGCCCGATAAGTACCACATGCGGCCTGCGCGTCTCGACCATTCCTTCTTCGACCACGAGCCCCGCTCGCACCTGGGCGCGCTCTTGCTGCGCAAGGGTCTCGTGACGAACGAGGAGCTCGACCAGGCGCTCGCCCAGCGCGAGGAGGGCGAGCTCCTGGGAGAGGCGCTCTGCCGGTTGCGCATCTGCTTCGAAAACGACATTGCCCGCGTGCTCGCCGAGCAGGCCAACGTCGACTACGTGGACATCGCAGTCAGCGGAGTAGATCATCGGGCGGTCCGGCTGCTGAATGGGCGCGAGGCGAAGAGCATGCACGCGATCCCGGTGCGGGTGCATTCCGACGACACGATCGCGGTGGCAGTCGCCGACCCGACCGACGACACCCTGCTCCCGAAGCTGAAGCTCGCCCTCGGCGGCAGCGCCGTGAAGCTGCTGGTGACCACGCCCTCAGCGCTCCGCGCCGCTTGGGCAGCTGCCTACCCCGAAGCCTAGGGCCGCCTCGGCGCCGGGACGGGTTCCGGCAAGAAGGCTTCTCTCAGCGCCCTTAGCACCTTTGCGCGCTTTCCTTCCAGGACCGGCACGAGCCCGCCCAGTTCAAGGCGAGCGAGCTCGACCTGGCCCGACGCGCGCACCGTGCGGAAGCCGAAGTCCGAGAGGAAGTCGCGCGGGAAGACCGTGCGATGCACGAGGAAGCGCTCGTAGTCGGTCTCGCCCTCTGGGTAGCGGTACGCAAAGGCCTCCAGCGCGGCGGCGCCCCTGTCCTTCGCCTCCCCGATCGCGGCCAGGAAAAGGGACTGCAGCACCCACGGGCTCGTGCGGTCGACGAGGTACGCGCACGTGACGAGGAACGCGTCGTCGGAAGGAGGGCCGGCCGGGAGCTCCGCCGCGCGGGGGAAGAGCGACGCGGGGCCGTACTGCATTGAGCCGAGCACGCGGCGGCCGTCGTCGTCGTAGTAGATCGTTCCCCAGGCGCCGGCCTCAGTCTCGGTCTTCTCGATCCAGCGCTGCTTGTCCACGCGCCGGCCTGCGGTGCGCGACTGCCACCAGACGCACTCGTGGCAGATCGCCGGCACCTGCTCGAGGGTCGCGCCCGTCAGGCCTGCGAGCCGGGTCTTCATCGATCCGATTCTAGGATCAGTTCTGTCGCTTCCGGCCGCGCGAGAAAGCGAAACGGGACGAACGTCGTGCCGAGGCCGGCCGAGAGATGCAGTGTTCCGCCCGGGCGGCGGTAGAGGCCGCGGATGTACGTCCAGCGAATGTGCGCGAGCCGCAGGCGCCCGCCTGGCCACGGCACGCAAATCTGGCCCGCGTGGAGGTGGCCAGAGAGGACGAGGTCGAACGTGCCCGGCGGGATCCGGTCGACGACGTCGGGGAAGTGGCAGAGCAGGATGCGCAGGTCGGCTTCGGGATCGGCGAGCCGCTCGGGGTGAGCCCGTCTGCGGCGATACGAGCGTGGGTCGACGCCGACGATCTGGATCGTTCGACCCCGCAGCTCGATCGTCCTCGAGTCGTCCCCCAGCAGCATCGCAGGCTCGAGGTCGAAGAGCTCGACGGGATGCGAGAACGGATCGCGCGAGTGCGCGAAGTCGTGATTGCCGAGGACCACATAGCAACGCGGGAGCCGTGAGAGCAGCGAGCGCAGCCGGGCTTCACCCGTCCGCCGCGAGAGCAGGTCGCCGCTGATCATCGTCAGGTCAGGCTGCCGCTCCTCGACCCAGTCGACCGCGCGCTCAATCGCGGACGCGCTGCGGGACGGGAAGCCGAGGTGGAAGTCCGAGAGGTGCGCGACGCGGAGGCCGGCCAGCTCCTCGGGCAGGCCGGGCAGCGGGACGCGGAGGGTCTCGAGCCGGACCCAGCCGGCCTCGAAGTGCCCCCAGGCGAGGCCCGCGGCCGAAGCCGCCAGTCCGAGCCGGCGGAGGGTCATAGGGCGAAGGTTAGAGTTGACGCATGGACCCGCTCGCCGCCGACGAGTCTTTCGCAGCCCTGGAGCACGTCGCGGCAGAGGCGCACGAGTACCTCGCCACGCTTGCGGAGCAGCCCGTTCGCTCGGCGACATCCGATGAGGCGGCTGCCCAGTTCGGCGGCTCGCTTCCCGACGAGGGCGCCGGCTCCCTCGCGACGATCGAGGAGCTCCTCGACAAGGGGGTGGACGCCCACGTCAGATCCGCAGGCCCGCGCTTCTTTCACTGGGTGATCGGCGGGTCGACGCCGGCGGCGCTCGCGGCCGATTGGGTCACGTCGCTCCTTGACCAGAACGCGGGCGGCTGGGAGGCCTCGCCGCTCGCCGCACGACTCGAGGAGGTCTCGATCGGGTGGCTCCTCGACCTCTTCGAGCTTCCGCAGGACTGGAGCGGCGTTTTGACGACGGGGGCGACGACGGCGAATTTCACCGGCCTGGCGGCGGCACGGCAGTGGTGGGGCGAGCAGCAGGGAGTCGACGTTTCGCAGGAGGGGCTCACGGGGCTTCCGCAGGTGCCGGTCCTCAGCAGCAGGTTCATCCACGTCTCGACGCTGAAGGCGCTGGCGATGCTCGGGATCGGGCGCGGCAGCGTCCGGGACTGCTCCGACTCGGAGGGCAAGCTCGACCCGTATGCCCTCGAAGCCCAGCTGCGGGCGCTGGACGGCAAACCGGCGATCGTGGTCGCGAACGCGGGCGAGGTCAACGCCGGGCACTTCGACCCGATTCGCCGGGCTGCCGAGGTCGCGCGCAACCACCGCGCGTGGGTGCACGTCGACGGCGCGTTCGGGCTCTTCGCCCGTGTCTCGCCGCGCACGGCGACGCTCGCCGGCGGGATCGAGCTCGCAGACTCGGTGATCTCCGACGGGCACAAGTGGCTGAACGTGCCCTACGACTCCGGGTTCACGTTCGTGCGCGAGGAGCGCTATCTCAGGACGACCTTCGCCGCGGGCGCCGCCTATCTTCCGGAGGAGACCGACGAGCGGCCCATCTTCGGCTTCATGGGGCCGGAGCTCTCCCGCCGGGCGCGTTCGCTCGCGGTCTGGGCGACGCTCCGGGCGTACGGCCGCGGCGGCTACCGCGCGATCGTCGAGCGCTGCCTCGACAACGCTGCGCACCTCGCCGCCCTCGTTGAGGAGGCCGACGACATGGAGCTCATCCTCCCCGCGCCGCTGAACATCGTCTTCTTCCGCTACCGCCCGCCGGGCGTGCCGGAGGCAGAGCTGGACGAGCTCAACCTCCGCATCGAGGCGCAGATCCTCACTGACGGCCGCGTCTATGCGGGCACGACGAAGTGGAAGGGCGTCATCGGGTTCCGCCCCGCGTTCGTCAACTGGAGCACGAAGCCGGCGGACGTAGAGCTCGTCGTGGAGACCGTGCGCGATCTCGGCAGCAAAGTGCTCGCTACGGCCTAGACCTGCAGCTTCTCGACTACCGGGTCGACGGGCACGACGTGCCGCTTGAACTGGAGCTCGGACTCCTCGAGCCCGGCCGCGACGCCGATCAGCTGCGAGAGGTGCAGGATCGGCATCTGGAAGTCCTTGCCCGTCGCCTCGCGCAGCTTCGACTGCCAAGCGTCGAGCGAGAGGTGGCACAGCGGGCACGGGGTGACCATGGCGTCGGCGCCGGCCTCGGTCGCCTGCTCGATCGGCTGGATCAGCTCGCCGAGCGCGACCTCCTCGCGCGCCTGGATGATCGGGAAGCCGCAGCACTTGATTTTCGCGGGATAGTCGATCGCCTCGCCCCCGCAGGCCTCGATGATCGCCTCGAGCGACCACGGCCGGTCCGGGTCCTCGAACCCGAGCACCTTCGAAGGCCGCAGGATCTGGCAGCCGTAGAACGGCGCAACCCGTAGCCCCTTGAGGCCCTTGTGCGCGGCCGTCTTCAGCAGCTCGTAGCCGTCGCCCTCCGCGATCAGCCAGAGGAGGTGCTTCACCTCCACGCCGCCGGTGTACGGAGGCGCGCCGACCGCCTCGAGGTTGGTGCTCACGCGCCGGAGCAGGCTCTCGTCGTTCTTGAGCTGCCAGTTCGCCTGCCGGAGGTTCAGCGTGCAGACGTTGCAGATCGTCATCAGCGTGTCGCAGCCGGTCTCCTCGCGGGCCTGGATGATCGGGAACCCGCAGCACTTGATCTTTGCCGGGTAGTCGATCGCCTCGCCGCCGCACGCCTCGATGATCGCCTCGAGCGACCACGGCCGGTCCGGATCCTCGAAGCCGAGCAGCTTCGACGGGCGAAGGATCTGGCAGCCGTAGAACGGCGCGACCTTGAGCCCCTTCAACCCCTTGTGCGCCGCCTCCTTCAGCAGCTCGTAGCCCTCGCCGTCCGCCACGAGCCAGAGGAAGTGCTTGACGTCGACCGCGCCCGTGTAGGCGGGCACGCCGACGGTGCGAAGGTTCTGGTTCACTCGCTCGAGGAGGGCGTGGTCGCCCTGCAGCTGGAAGTTCGCCTGGCGCAGGTTGAGCGTGCAGACGTTGCAGATCGTCATCAGCGTGTCGGAGCCGGTCGCCTCGGCATAGGCGAGGATGCGGGCGTTCAGGTGCAGGTAGTAGTCGGGCTCGGCCTCGTGGATGTCGCCGGCGCCGCAGCACGTGACGGACTCGAGCTCCTCGAGCTCGAGTCCGACCTTCGGCGCCAGCGCCTGCGTGGACGAGTCAAGCTCCTTCGCCGAGAGCGAGGCGAGGCAGCCCTTGTAGTACGCGACCTTCTTCACGCTATCCCTCCGCGGGCGGTGGTTCCTCGCCCGGGGTGATCTCGGGGGCGTCCCGGCTCGCGCCTCCCTCGTCCGTGTGCTCAATCCGGGAGAGCGCGCGTTCGCCCTGCACGATCCCCGCGGCGCCGTCCCTGCCCTGCGACTTCACCAGGTTGTAGAGCGCGCGGGCCTCCTTGACGTCTTCGGCGACGTGCGGCGGGAATGGGATCGGCACCTTGCCGCGCCGCGCGAGCTTCATCGCGAACTGCACCTCCTTGACCGCGGAAACCACGCCCTGCGTCTTCGGCACGAGTTCCGTCTCGCGCAGCCAGCCGGTCGTCTTCGCCGATGTGACGAACCACTTTGCGTGCTTCGCGCCCATGTCGTGGTCGATCCCCGCCTTAATCGACTCGGCGCCGAGCTTGGCGATCGCGTCACGCGGATCGACGCCCTTCGGGCAGCGCTCCTGGCAGAAGTAGCAC
>JBKPNC010000157.1:0-30889 GCA_046732435.1 Actinomycetota bacterium | reverse complement strand
CGCGATCGGGCTACATCAAGCGGCTGCCGATCACGACGTACCGCGAGCAGCGGCGCGGCGGCATCGGCGTGATGGGGATGGATCTCAAGGACGACGACTACATCGAGCACCTGTTCGTCGCGTCGACCCACGACTACCTCCTCTTCTTCTCGACTGCCGGGAAGGTGTACCGCCTCAAGGTGCACGAGCTGCCGCTCGGAACCCGCCAGTCGAAGGGGCGGGCGATCGTCAACCTCCTGCCGTTCACCCACCAGGAGCAAATCCGCACCGTCATCTCGACGCGCGATTTCACTGAGGCGGAGTACCTCGTGCTTGCGACCAGGAACGGGGTCGTCAAGAAGACGAGGTTCGAGGAGTACAACACGCCTCTCAAGGCGGACGGCATCATCGCGATCAAGCTCCGAGACGGCGACGAGCTCGTCGACGTGCTCCACTCGTCCGGCGACGACGACATCCTGCTCGTCTCGCGGCGGGGACAGGCGATCCGCTTCCACGAAAGTGAGGCGCGGCCGATGGGGCGGGCGACCGAGGGTGTTCGCGGCATGACGCTCCGCGACGAAGACGAGGTGATCGCCGCCACGATCGCACGCGACGACGCCGATCTCCTCGTCGTTACCGAGAACGGCTTCGGGAAGCGCACGGCGATCCGCGACTATCCCCGGAAGGGACGGGGCGGCCTCGGCGTCAAGACCGTGCAGCTGACGGAGGCGCGCGGCCAGCTCGCCGGTGCGATGGCGGTCGTCGACGGCGATGCCGCGATCCTCATCTCGACCGGCGGGACGGTGATCCGGATGGCCGTGACCGAGGTGAAGCGGCTCGGGCGCTCCACTCAGGGCGTCATCGTCATGCGGTTGCGCGAGGGCGAGAAGGTGTCGACGCTGGCGCGCGTCACGGAGTCGGACGCGAACGGCGACGCCGACGAGTCCGAGTAGGTGGAGCCCCGCCTGGCGGCGGGAGGCCGAGGAATGGATCCGCGCGATGGTCGGCGTGACGGGGCCGATCGAGGACGTCCGGCTGCGACCGTGGGCGGCGGTTCTGCTTGTGCCGACGTCCCGCGGGGTGATGTACTTCAAGGAGGCCGACGACTCGCTCGCGCACGAGGCGCGGCTGATCGAGATTCTCGCCCGCCGGCGCCCGGAGTTCGTTACGGAGGTCGTCGCCGCCGACGAGCGCGGGCGGATGCTGATGCGCGACGCCGGGGAGCCGCTGCAGGCGGTCCTCGAACGCGACCTCGACCTGCGCTACTGGGAGGAGGCGCTCCCGCTCTATGCGGAGCTCCAGATCGAAGTGGCGTCCGACGCAGAGGAGCTGGTCGCAGTCGGCACCTTCGACCGCCGCGCGGCGGTCCTCCCCGGGATCTACGAACGGCTGGTCGAGCGGCCCGCCGAGGGACAGACACCGGAGGAGTACACCGCGCTCCACGTGCTCGTCCCGGAGGTCGAGCGCGTCTGCGCGCAGCTCGCTGCCGTTCCTGTTCCGGAGACGATCAACAACGACGACCTCACGGACGGGAGCATCTTCGTCGGCGACGGCTCGTATCGCTTCCTGGACTGGGGCGACGCCTGCGTCTCACACCCGTTCTTCACGCTGACGGTGACGCAGCGGGTAATCGAGATCCGTCACGGGCTGTCGGTCCGCTCTCGGGAGATCGCACGCGTCCGGGACGCCTACCTGGAGCCGTTCACGCGCTTCGCCTCGCGCGCCGAGCTCGAGGAGCTCGTCGAGCCGGCCCGACGAATCGGCCAGATCTGCCGGGTGGCGCTGCGGGCCGAGAATCCGAGCTGGGAAGATCCCGGCGGGCTCGCATGGGTGTTCAGGCTCCTGCTCGACCCGGAGGCGTGGCGTCGGTGGACCGAAGTCGATCAGCCGCCTCGGCAGGGTCCAGTGAGTTGACGTAGATCCCGGCGCCGAGCTCGAGCCCTGCTATCACCGTCAGGCGCGGCACGACCTCCATGTGGACGTGGGGACCCCGTTCGCCCTGGTACATGTGGTGGAGCCAGGCGTTCCAGGGGACAGGCCCCTCGATCGCGTGCAGCTTGCGCAAGAACAGGCGGACCAGACGGAGGGTGGCGGTGAGATCGAGATCCGCGTGGGCTTGGGCGAGAAGCAGCTCGTACGGGAGGCGGCCGGCTGGGTGGACGATCGCCTCGACGCCGTTGTCCTCCGCGATCACCAGCTCGTCCGACTTGCGTACCTCGCACACGCCACAGGTTGGCTGCCGTACCTCCTCGTTGGCTGCGGGAGGGGGCTTGCGCAGGAAGACGATCTGCGAGTGTGAGTGCGCGAGGCTCGAACCGGCTGTCCGTCCCTCGTTGATCAGGGGAAGGGGATACGAGAATCCGTCGTCGAGGGCGGCCTGGGCGCGTGCGTGCCACGCTCGCGCTGTGAGCTCGATCTCCTCGTCCGTGAGCTCGGCGAACGAGCGCTTGTGCTCGGCGGAGTGGATTACGACCTCCTGCCGCTCGATCGCCGGGTAGAGGTTCGGGACGACGCGAACGACCCACTGCTCGGCTCCGTTCGGCAGCCGCAGCGTCTCGGGCGGCGTCCGGTCCTCGCGACCCCGGCAGAAGGGGCACTCGTCGTGCTCCTCCCGCGTCGCCGCCTCGATCAGCGTATGACCGGCGCCGGGCCGCTGCGCCCGAGCGGGAGCGATCACCACCTGCCGGCCCGAGATCGGGTCGACGCGGAGCTCGGCTTTTCGAAGGCTCAGGAGGCCGAACTGCTCCGGGTTGCTCCGTCGGCCCGCTCGAGGAAGGGCCGGAGGAGGTCGATCGGCGCGGGGAACACGATCGTCGAGTTGTTGTTGGAGCCGATCTCGAGCAGCGTCTGCAGGTAGCGCAGCTGGAGGGCGATCGGGCTCTCGGACATGACGACCGCTGCCTCCTTGAGCCGCTCGGCCGCCTGGAACTCGCCCTCGGCGTTGATCACCTTGGCCCGCCGCTCGCGCTCGGCCTCGGCCTGGCGCGCCATCGCGCGCTGCATCGTGCTCGGAATCTCGACGTCCTTGACCTCGACGATCGAGACCTTGATTCCCCAGGGCTGGGTCGACTCGTCGATGATCTCCTGCAGGATCGCGTTGATCTTCTCGCGCTCCGACAGGAGCTCGTCGAGCACGTGCTGGCCGAGGACGGAGCGGAGTGTCGTCTGCGCGATCTGCGAGGTGGCGACCATGAAGTTCTCGACCTGCACGATCGCCGCGCTCGGGTCGACCGTGCGGAAGTAGGCGACCGCGTTCACGCGCACGGGCACGTTGTCCTTCGTGATCACTTCCTGCGGCGGCACGTTGAGCGTGATCGTCCGCAGGTCGACCTTGACCATGCGGTCGACGATCGGGATCAGCAGGAAGAGACCGGGGCCCTTCGGCGGGAGGAGGAGCCGCCCTAGCCGGAAGACGACGCCGCGCTCGTACTCACGCGCGACCTTGATCGCGGCGAACAGGAAGATCAGAACGGCGATCGCGATAACGACGAGGACGACGAGTGCGGCTGTCATCGGCGGTCCTTTCCGATGGTCGGTTGCCTGATCCTAAGTGGTCGTCGGAGGTGACGGGTCGCACCGCAAGCGTGAGGCCCTCCTCCACTCCGGTGACCTCGACCTCCTGGCCCGCCCAGAGCAACGGCGTCCCCTCGTCGCCGTGCGCGCGCCAGAGCTCGCCTCGGACGAACACGTAGCCGTCACGGCGCACGACGCCGTGCTCGCCCACGATCGTGTGCATGCCCACGGTGGCCGGGCGACGGCGCACCTGGACAACCTTGATGACGACGAAGAAGAGCAGCGCTCCCAGGACGGCCGCGATCGCGATGACCGCGGTCAGCGAGACGTGATAGGCCGATCCGGCGGGCTCGAAGAGGAGTAATGCGCCGAAGACGAAGCTCACGATCGCAGCCGCAGTCAAGGCGCCGTGGCTCATGACGAACGGCTCGGCGGCGAAGAACGCAAAGGCCAGGATCATCAGCAGGATCCCGGCCCAGCTGATCGGCAGCACGGACAGGCCGAACAGCGCCAGAATCAGCGAGATCGCGCCGACCGTCCCGGGGAAGATATGCCCCGGTGCCCAGAGCTCGACGATGATCCCCAGCGTCCCGACAGACAGCAGCAGCACGATGATGTTGGGGTCGATGAGCGTGTCGAGAATACGCTGCCACAACGACATGTCCACGGTGTCGATCTGCGCGCCCCGGAGATGGAGCAGGAAGCTCCGCTGCCCGTCGATCGACTTCGTTCGGTAGCCGTCGGTCTTGCTGAGGAGCGCCGGCAGGCTCGGCGCGATGAAGTCGATGACGTTCTTCCTCAGGGCGACGTACGAGGGAAGATTCGAGGCTTTCCGGACGGCCAGCTGCGGCCAGACGGTGTTGCGCTTGTGGTACCTCGCGAGCGACGCCAGGGAAGCAGCTGCGTCGTTGACGATCTTGCGGCGGAGATCGCTGCCGATGTTGCTTCCGCCCTCGTTGATCGGCGTCGACGAGCCGATGTTCGTGCTCGGCGCCATCGCGAGCACGTCGGCGGCCTCGCCGATCCAGACGCCCGCGGACGCGGCGCGCGCGCCGTTCGGCGACACGTAGACGATTACCGGGATCTTCGACGTGAGCTCCCTCTTGTAGATCTTTCGCATCGACTCCGAGAGCCCGCCCGGCGTGTCGAGCACGATCGTGACGGCGTCGTATCCGCCCTTGTTTGCTCGGTCGATTTGATCCGTGACGTAGTCGGCGGTAACCGGGTTGACGTCGTTGTCGAAATCGATCGCCAACACGCGCGGCGTGCCGTTCGCGGCGGCGCCGGGAGCCAGTACGAGAAATGCCGCTACGCCTGCCAGCAGCGCGAGAAATGCGCGCATAGAAGGGGTTTTCACGGCTGCTGCCAGTCTACCAGCGCGGGTGCGCCGTGCCTCTCGAGCCACGTGAGATAACGCTGCTCCAGGCGCAACAGCAGCTCGGCCGCGAGCGCCGCCCGGTCGACCGGGCGGCCGGTCTCGGCGAGCAGCGACGTGGCCGGAAGTCGCGTTTCGGCCGGGAGCTCCGCTGGCGGGATGTTTGCGTTGATGCCGACGCCGAGGATCACGGCTCCCTCGCGTGCCTCTCCGAGGACGCCCGCGACCTTGCGCCCGCGGACGAGTACGTCGTTCGGGTGCTTGATCGCGGGTTCGAGCTCCGCCACCGCCCTGATCGCATCGGCGACCGCCTCGGCGCCGACCACGGAGAGCTCCGGCAGCGTCGCGGGGGGCGTCGCGGGCCGGAGCAGGAGCGAGAGCAGGAGGCTGGAGCGGGGAGGGGCTTGCCAGCTGCGGCCGAGCCGTCCACGTCCTGCGGTCTGGTGCTCGGCGACCGCGACGGTTCCTTCGGGCGCGTCGACGGTGAGAAGCTGTTGGGTGGAGGCCGTCTCCACCGCGTACAGGTACGGCCTGCCGAAACGGCCGCGCAGGCGCGGCAGCACGACGTCCGGCGCGAGCGAATCCACGTTCGTAACTACACTAGTGCGCTCGTGGTGTACACCTCGCCCGTCCCATGAAGCCTCCGCTCGGGCGGGAGGAGATCGAGCAGATCCTCCCGCACCGTGACCCCTTCCTCCTCATCGACGAGGTGATCGAGCTGGAGCCGGGCGAGCGGGTGGTTGCCCGCAAGACGGTCCGGCCGGACGAGTGGTACCTGAGCGGGCACTTTCCCGGCCGGCCGGTGATGCCGGGCGTGCTCATCGTCGAGGCGCTGGCGCAGACCGGCGCCGTTGCCGTGCTGTCCGAGGAGCAGAACCGCGGGAAGCTCGCGCTCTTCGCCGGCATCGACGACGTGCGCTTCAAACGGATCGTCGAGCCGGGGGAGGAGCTGGAGCTGATCTGTGAGCTCGAGCGGGTTCGCGGGCCGATCGGCCGCGGAAAGGCAAGCGCGCGCGTTGACGGTCAGCTCGCCGCGCGCGGCACCCTGACGTTTGCGGTGGAGCAGTGATCGCCCGCGCCGGCGAGAACGGTTACCGCGTCGCCGTCACCGGCGTGGGCTCGCACGCGCCCGAGCGGGTACTCACCAACCATGACCTCGCGAAGATGGTCGACACCTCGGACGAGTGGATCATCGAGCGGACCGGGATCCGGGAGCGGCGAATCGCGGCGCCGGACGAGGCGCTGTCGGATCTTTGCCTGCCGGCCTGTCGAGAGGCGCTCGAGCACGCCGGCGCAGAGCCGGGCTCCATCGACCTGCTCATCGTGGCCACGGTGACACCGGACATGTTTTTCCCGTCGACGGGTGCGATCCTTGCCGACCAACTCGGCGCGCCCGACGCGGCCGCGTACGATCTCTCGGCGGGCTGCACTGGGTTCATGTACGCGCTCGTTCAGGCGTACGGCATGCTCGCGGGAGGGCTTGCCCAGCGTGCGCTTGTCGTCGGCGGCGACGTGCTGTCCCGGATCCTCGACTGGCAGGACCGGCGCACCTGTGTGGTGTTCGGGGACGGCGCCGGTGCGGCGGTGCTCGAGCGGGTGCCGAAGGGTGGCTTCATCGGGTTCGAGCTCGGCGCCGACGGCTCGGGCGGGCCCGAGCTCTACTTACCGGCCGGCGGGTCGCGGGCGCCGGCCAGCGAGCAGACCGTCGCCGAGCGACGCCACTACGTCCAGATGAACGGCCGCGAGGTGTTCAAGTTCGCGACCCGGGTGCTCGTGTCTTCGGCCGAGAACGTTCTGCGGGAGTGCGGGCGGACGGTGGACGACGTCGACGTGTACGTGCCGCACCAGGCGAACGTTCGCATCATCGAGTACGCGACGAAGCGGCTCGGCATTCCGCGCGAGCGGGTCGTGGTTAACGTCGATCGATACGGGAACACCTCTTCCGGGTCGATCCCGCTCGCTCTCGCAGACGCGGAGGAGGAGGGTCGTCTCCAGGAGGGAACGCTCGTGCTGATGACGGGAATGGGCGCTGGACTTACCTGGGGCTCGGCGCTCGTCGAGTGGACGGCGAACGGGAAAAGCGGAAAGAACGGGAACAACGGGAAACCGCGATGAGCGACAACAAGATCGCCTTCTGCTTCCCCGGCCAGGGCTCGCTCGCGTCCGGGATGGGTCGCGAGATCGCCGAGGCGATCCCTGAGGCGATGGACGTGTACGACGAGGCGAGCGCCGCCTCCGGGCTCGATCTCAAGGAGCTGTGCTTCGAGTCGGACATCGACGAGCTCGTCGAGACGGAAGTGCAGCAGCCGGCCTTGATCACCACGAGCCTCGCCACGCTGGCCGCGCTTCGGAGCATCGGCATCCGCCCTGACTACGTCATCGGGCACTCGGTCGGAGAGTTCTCCGCGCTCGCCGCCGCTGAGTCGCTCTCGGTGGAGGACACGGTGGCGCTCGTCCGCGAGCGAGGGCTTGCGACGGCGGAAGCGGCGCGCGAGCGGCCGGGCTCGATGGCTGCGATCCTGGGTCTCGACGATCCGATCGTCGAGGAGATCTGCAAGCGGATCGGGGGCGTCTGGCCGGCGAACTACAACTGCCCCGGACAGATCGTCGTCTCCGGCGAGCACGACGCCGTCGCCGAGGCGTGTGCGGAGGCAAGGCGCGCGGGCGCGAGGCACACCGTCCGCCTTCGGGTCACGGGCGCCTTCCACAGCCCTCTGGTGGCCAAGGCGGCGGAGCGGTTACGGCCCGCCGTCGAGCGGCTTCGCGTCCATGAGCCGGCCTCGCCGTTCATGTCGACGGTCAGCGCGAAGATCGAGCCGGCGCAGCGCGTCGCCGGCTTGTTGGTGGAGCAGCTGACCTCACCGGTCCGGTTCACCCAGGCGGCGCGCGAGCTGGTGCGTGGCGGTGCGCGGACGTTCGTGGAGGTCGGCCCCGGCAACGTGCTCTCCGGCCTCGTGCGCCGCATCGATCGTGGCGTGAAGACGATCCCGGTCAACAGCCTCGCCGGCGTCCGCCGGCTCGAACAGCTCCGCTCGTCGCCCTAGCACCGGTGCCGGAGTTCTGCTCGCTGGAGGGCAAGAGCGCACTCGTCACCGGCGCGTCGCGCGGGATCGGCAAGGCGATTGCGCTCGAGCTCGGCCGCGCCGGCGCGGCCGTCACCGTCGGCTACCGCGGCAGCAAAGACGAGGCGGAGGCGGTGGCGCAGGAGATCGGCGGCCGTGCCGTCCGTGCGGACGTCGCCGACGGAGGACAGGCGCGCAGCCTCGTCGAGGAGGCCGGCGACCTGGACCTGCTCGTCAACAACGCGGGGGTAACACGCGACGGTTTGCTGGCACGAATGCCTGATGAGGACTGGCGGACGGTTATGGAGACGAATCTCAGCGCGATGTTCTTTACGTGCCGCGCGGTTGCGCGAGGGATGATGAAGCGGCGGGCGGGCTCGATCGTGAACGTGTCCAGCATCGTCGGCTTGCGCGGAAACCCCGGCCAGACGAACTACGCGGCGGCGAAGGCGGGCATCATCGGGTTCACGAAGGCCCTCGCACGCGAGCTTGGCACCCGCGGCGTGCGCGCAAATGTCGTCGCGCCGGGATACGTGAAGACCGCGCTCACCGACGTCCTGCCGGAGGAGGCGCGGGAGGCAATGCTCGCGAACACGCCGCTTGGCCGGCTTGGCGATCCGGAGGACGTGGGGCGCGCGGTACGCTTCCTTTGCTCCGACGAGGCCTCGTTCATCACGGGCGAGGTGCTGCTCGTCGACGGCGGACTGGCGATGTAGGTGCGGTACGGGAAAGCTGAAAAGCGCATATGAGCGTGAACGGCCGACGCAGGGTTGTCATCACGGGCCTGGGCGCCCTTACGCCTCTGGGCAACGATGTGGAGACGACCTGGGAGAACCTCGTCGCCGGCGAGTCCGGCGCCGGGAAGATCACCCAGTTCGACGCCTCGTCGTATCCCGTCACGTTCGCCTGCGAGTTGAAGGACTTCGATCCCGCCGTCTGGATCGACCGCAAGCAGGCGCGGCGGATGGACCGCTTCGCTCAGATGATCGTGGCGGCGGCTCGCCAGGCGGAGCAGGACGCCGGCCTCGACATCGCCTCTGAGCCGGATCGCGTTGGCGCCTCCGTCGCGACAGGCATCGGCGGCCTCAAGGCGTTTCAGGACTGTCAAGACACGCTCAGGGAGCGGGGGCCGGACCGGGTCAACCCGTTCTCGATCCCGGCGATCATCCCGAACATGGGGGCCGCGTGGGTCTCGATGGAGCTCGGGACCAAGGGGCCGCTCTCGTCCGAGTGCACCGCCTGCGCCGCATCCAACATGGCGATCGGCGACGGGCTGGACGCGATCCGTCTCGGCCGGGCCGACGTGATGCTCTGCGGCGGCACGGAGGCCCCCGTGACGCAGGTCGGGATCGCGGGCTTCAGCGCCATGCGCGCGCTCTCGCGCCGGAACTCGGACCCGGAGGGCGCGAGCCGGCCGTTCGACGCCGGGCGTGACGGGTTCGTCATGGGGGAGGCTGCGGCAATCGTCGTCCTCGAGGAGCTCGAGCGCGCCAAGGCGCGCGGCGCGAAGATCTACGCCGAGCTGCTCGGGTACGGCACGTCGTCCGACGCGACGCACATCACCGAGCCCGACCCGTCCGGCCAGAATCCGGCGCGCGCGATGCTGATGGCGCTTGCCGACGCCGGAATCGACGCGAGCGAGGTCGGCTATGTGAACGCGCATGGCACCTCGACGCCGCTGGGCGACGCGAGCGAGACGCGGGTGATCAAGATCGCGATGGGTGACGAGGTCGCTCGCCGGACGCCGATCTCCTCGACGAAGGGCGCCACCGGGCATACGCTCGGGGCCTCGGGAGCGGTCGAGGCGATGTTCACGGTGCTCGCGGTCAAGGAGGGGAAGCTGCCGCCGACGATCAACTACGAGGACCCGGATCCCGACTGCGACCTCGACTACATCCCGAACGAGGCGCGTGACGCCGACATCCAGGTCGGCGTGTCGAACTCGTTTGGATTCGGCGGCCACAACGCCTCGATCGTGATCGCGAAGTACGCCGACTAAAATCCGCAAGCAGATAGGCTCGGCGACATGGCTGATCGGTGGGCCACATTCGACTGCTACGGCACGCTGATCGACTGGCGTGCGGGGATCGAGGGCGAGCTCGAGCGCCTCTTCGGACCCGAGCCGGCGCCGCATCTGCTCGAGCACTACCTGGAGCTCGAGGCGGAGGTGCAGCGGGGCGAGTACCGGTTGTACAGCGAGGTGCTGGGCCTGACGCTCGAGCGGCTCGCGAGGGATGAGGAGCTCTCGCTGCCGGAGGGCGAGGAGCCGTCGCTCGCTCGCTCGCTTCCCGGCTGGAGTCCGTTCCCCGAAGTCCGCGAAGCGCTCGGCGCGGCGCGGGACCGCGGGTGGAAGCTGGCGGTTCTCTCCAACTCCGACCGGGGTCTGATCGCTGCCTCGATCGACCGTATCGGCATCGATTTCGACCACGTCGTCGTTGGGGAAGACGTGCGCTCCTACAAGCCCGCGCATGCCCACTGGGAACGGTTCTTTGCGGACACGGGCGCCGACCGCGCAGACCACGTGCACGTCGCCGCAAGCCTCTACCACGACATCGCGCCGGCTCGCGAGCTCGGCCTGCGTTCCGTGTGGATCAACCGGCTCGGGGAGGAGCCGAATCCGCGCCCGGATCGCGAGCTGCGCGACCTGAGCTCGTTGCCGGACGTGCTCGACGAGCTCGCACCCGTCTCGACATGACCGTCATCGACACGGTGACCTCCGACGACGTCGACGCGATCGTCGAGGTCTTGAACGCGCACAGCGTCGCCGTGCGCGACGTTGCGGACACGACACGCGAAGAGGTCCTGACGTGGTTGGAGGCGCCCGGCGCCGACCGCGAGCTCGAGGCGTTCGTGGTCACGCTGCCCGACGGGACCATCGGCGGCTACGGCGACGTCCAGGACGACAACTTCGAGCACCGGCGCTACTGGATCGACCTACGGATGCGGCCCGGCTGCGACGGCTCCGCGCTCCTCGAAGAGC
This sequence comes from Actinomycetota bacterium, assembly GCA_046732435.1. Classification (GTDB taxonomy): domain Bacteria; phylum Actinomycetota; class Thermoleophilia; order Gaiellales; family Gaiellaceae; genus JALZFG01. The sequence continues at coordinate 19,980 of JBKPNC010000157.1, read as the reverse complement.
TCGTGCTGCGGGCCCGGCTGCTGGCGGCGCCGGACGCGCTACTCCGCAGCTTCGTCCAGGGCACCGATGTGGAAACCAAGCGCCTGCTCGAGGCGCAGGGCTACCGCCTGATCCGCCACGGCTTCCGCATGGCAATCGAGCTCGACCCGCCGCCGCACAAGCCCGAGTGGCCCGACGGAATCCGGGTGCGGACGTTCGAGCCGGGGCGGGAAGACGAACGCGTGCACGCCGCGCACATGGAGTCGTTCGCCGACCACTGGGAGTTCACGTACTTCCCGTACGACCGCTGGAGGCACTGGATGTTCCGCAAGCCGCATGATCCGTCACTCTGGTTCCTGGCCGGCGATGGCGACGACATCGCCGGCGTCTGTCTGTGTCGCGCGGAGGGGCCCGGCGAGCCCGACATGGGGTGGGTCTCCGTGCTCGGCGTCCGGCCGGCCTGGCGCCGGCGTGGCCTCGGGCTGGCGCTGCTCCGACATGCCTTCGCGGAGTTCCGCACCCGCGGCAGGAAGCGCGTCGGCCTCGGCGTCGACGCCGAGAACACCACCGGTGCGGTGCGCCTCTACGAGCGGGCGGGGATGATCGTCGCGCGCCGAAACGACATCTACGAGAAGCCGGCGTGGGCCGTAACGGCGCAGTCGGACCGAGCCTCGCTGCCGCAGGCCGTAGACTGAGCGCCCGTGTCGGCCCGCTACGAGGTCTCGATCGAGCACAAGCACGAGCCCGAGTCCGCCGACGGAGGCAAGCGTCACCCAAACACGTGTCCGCGCTGCGGCTCGCACTACCGCGATGACGAGCTCGCCGCGACGTTTCGCGTCTGCCCGCATTGCGGGTACCACTTCCCGCTGCGAGCGACCCAGCGCATCCGGCAGCTCGTCGACCCGGAGTCGTTCGTCGAGGAGTCGGCCGAGCTGCGATCCGACGATCCGCTCGAGTTCTTCGATCTGCGCCCGTACAAGGAGCGGCTCGCCGAAGCCGAGGTCGCGACCGGTCTCGGTGAGGCGATCGTGATCGGGCAGGCGACCGTGGGCGGGAGGCCGTGCCAGCTCTCCGTCCTCGACTTCGCGTTCATGGGAGGCTCCATGGGGAGCGTCGTCGGCGAGAAGTTCACGCGGGCGTGCGAGAGCGCCGCCGAGCGTGGCATCCCGGTCGTCAGCGTCACCGCGTCGGGCGGCGCGCGGATGCAGGAGGGAATCCTCTCCCTGATGCAGCTTCCGAAGACCGTCTGCGCGGTCGAGATGCTCCACGACGCCGGCGGCGCGCTGCTCAGCGTCATGGCGCATCCGACGACCGCGGGGGTGCTCGCCAGTTTCGCCAGCCTCGGCGACGTCATCGTGGCCGAGCCCGGCGCCCTGACCTCGTTCGCGGGCCCGCGGGTCGTGGCGCAGACGACCCGGGAGAAGCTGCCCGACGACTTCGGGCTCGCCGAGTCGAACTTCCGCTACGGCCACCTGGACGCGATCGTCCCGCGGGCGGAGCTGCGCGAGTACGTCGCCCGCTTCCTGCGCCTGTTCGGAAATGGTGCCGAGCGAGGCTGAGCTCCGCCTGCGCGAGCGCCTGAGCCGCTTGCGCTCGCTCAGGCTGCCCGGCGGGGTCCGGGTGTCCCGCGAGGTCGAACGGCTCGAGGGCCAGCTCGAGCGGCTGTCCGAGGAGCCCCCGAGCGACGACCAGATCTGGCGCCAGGTCGAGCTGGCTCGCCACGAGGACCGTCCCTACACGCTCGACTACGTCGAGCGGATCTTCGAGGACTTCATCGAGCTGCACGGGGACCGCGCCCGTGCGGACGACCCTGCGGTCGTCGTCGGCCTTGCGCGCTTCCACGGCAGAACCATTGCTCTGATCGGGAACCAGAAGGGGCGAAACCTGAAGGAACGCGTGCACCGCAACTGGGGGATGGCATTCCCCGAGGGGTACCGCAAGGCGATGCGCGTGATGGAGCTCGCCGATCGGCACGGCTTCCCGCTCATCTCACTGATCGACATCACCGGCGCCAATCCGGGCCTCGCCGCCGAGCAGCACGGCCAGGGCGGAGCGATCGCCCGCTCGCAGGCGCGCATGCTTCGCATCGGGGTTCCGACGGTGGCGTGCATCATCGGCGAGGGGGGCTCGGGAGGGGCGATCGCGACCGCGGTCGCGGATCGCGTGCTGATGCAGGAGCATGCGATCTACACCGTCATCTCGCCCGAGGGCGCCGCCGCGATCCTGTGGCGGTCGGAAGAAGAGGAGGAGAAACGCCGTGCGGCGGCTGCGTTCAAGCCCGATGCACGTCATTGCCTCGCGCTCGGCGTCATCGACGAAATCGTCCGCGAGCCCGAGGGCGGCGCACAGAACGACTACGACGAGGCGGCACGCGTACTAGAAGCGGCGCTCTCCGATGCCCTCGAGCAGCTGGAAGGCATCCCGGGAGACATCCTCAGGCGCCGGCGGCGGGAGCGGTACCGCTCGATCGGCGTCGTCACGACGGCGTAACGTCAATTACTGAATCCTCCCCACGAGGGGTGGACGAAAGACGCAGATTTTCGGCCGGTGTCCACACCGTCCACAGGGTTATCCCCCGCTTCTGACCCCCGTTTGGGGACGTACGGGCGGAACCCGACGGAAAACGGCATGCTGGGGGAGTGCCGGAGCCAAACCTACGGGAATACCGCCGCAAGCGCAACGAGGATCGCACTCCCGAGCCTTTCGGATCGGGGAAGCGCGGGCAGCTGCCCCTGTTCGTGGTCCAGCGGCACCAGGCGCGGCGCTTGCACTACGACTTTCGCCTCGAGTGGGACGGTGCCCTCGCGAGCTGGGCGGTGCCAAAAGGCGTGCCGCTCGAGCCCGGCGTCCAGCATCTTGCCGTCCACGTCGAGGATCATCCGCTCGACTACGCGGACTTCGAGGGCGAGATCCCGGCGGGCCAGTACGGTGCGGGCAGCGTCGAGATCTGGGACCGGGGAACGTACGAGCTCCTGGAAGAGAAGCGGAACGGGGGTCTCACCGTTCGTCTCCACGGCGAGCGCCTCGACGGTACCTACGCGCTCGTCCCCGCGAGGCTGTCCGGCGATCCCAAGAACTGGCTGATCATCCGGAAGCGCGAGGAGGGGAGCGCAACTCGCCGCCCGCGGCCCGACTACGTCCCCATGCTCGCGACGCTTGCCGAAGACGTTCCGAAAGGCGACGGGTGGCTGTTCGAGATCAAGTGGGACGGCTACCGGGCGCTCGCGTCCGTGGAGGCCGGAGAGGCGACGCTCCGGAGCCGGCGCGGCAACGACATGACCGGACGGTTCCCGGGCGTCGTGCGCGCCCTTCCGGGGGCCGTCAGGACACCCGACTGCGTGCTCGACGGCGAAGTTTGCGCCCTCGACGAACACGGGCGGCCGAGCTTCTCGAAGATGCAGCAGGCCGACGGCGAGACGCCGATCGTGTACGAGGTCTTCGACGTGCTCGAGGTCGACGGCGTGCCGGTGCTCGACGAGCCGCTCACGGAGCGACGCCGACGCCTGAAGGGCCTGATCGAGCCGGGCAACGGAACGATCCGGGTCTCGGAGACGTTCGAGGACGGTAAGGCGCTGCTGGCCGCCGCTCAAGATCAGCGGCTCGAGGGCGTCGTGGCGAAGCGGGCGGATTCGCGCTACCAGCCGGGCAGGCGCGGCCACGACTGGCTGAAGATCAAGACGAGCGGCCGGCAGGAGTTCGTGATCGCCGGCTACACGAAGGGCCAGGGGCGCCGATCGGGAACCTTCGGCTCGCTGATCCTCGGCGTGTGGCGAGGCAACGAGCTTGCCTACGTCGGCAACGTCGGCACGGGGTTCAACGAGGAGGAGATCGACCGGTTGCTGGGGCGGCTTCGACGGCTCGAGCGGAAGACGCCACCCTTCCCCGAGGTCCCGAAGATGCCGCGCGTGCGCAAGAACGACGTCGTCTGGGTCGCTCCCAAGCTCGTCGCGGAGGTCAAGTTCACAGAGTGGACGCACGACGGCCACCTGCGTGCGCCCGTTTACGTCGGGCTCCGAGAGGACAAGCCCGCAGAGGACGTGCGGCGGGAGCTTCCCATCGAAAACGAGATCCGGCGCGGCAAGCGCGTTGTCCGCCTGAGCAATCTGGACAAGGTCTTCTGGCCGGACGAGGGGATCACCAAGGGTGACCTCCTCGCGTACTACCGCGCGGTTTCGAAGGTCGCCGTCCCGCACCTCCGTGGCCGGCCGTTCACGATGAAGCGGTATCCCGACGGCTGGAAGGGCAAGTTCTTCTTCCAGAAGGATGCGCCGTCGCATATGCCGGACTGGATCAAGACGTTCCGGTACCAGGCAACGACGCGCGAGCGGCCACGACAACGCCGCTGGATCAACATGCCGATCGTGGACGACGAGCTCGCGTTGCTGTGGATGGTGAACATGGGCTGCATCGACCTGAACGTCTGGTACTCGCGGATCGACAAGCCCGAGCGACCCGACTGGGTGCTGTTCGACCTCGACCCGGCGGAGGGCTCGGGGTTCAAAGAGGCGGTGCGGGTCGCACTGCTCGTCAAGGACGTGCTCGACGTGGTCGGCCTGGAGAGCTACCCGAAGACGAGCGGGACGCTGGACGGGTTCCACGTGCTCGTCCCGATCGCGAGGCGGCACACATACGAGGACACCCGGCAGTTTTCCGAGATCATTGCCGGCGCGCTCGCGCGTGCGCACCGGGGTCTCGTGACGACGGAATGGACGAAGGCGAAGCGGCAGGGCGTGCTCATCGACGCGAACCAGAACGGGGAAGGGAAGACGATCGCATCCGTCTACTCCGTCCGGCCGCAGCCGGGAGCGCCGGTGTCCACGCCGCTGCGGTGGGACGAGGTCTCCGAGGACCTCGATCCGCGCGACTTCACGATGGACGTCGTGCTCTCGCGAGTCGATCGCTTCGGCGACCTCTTCGAAGGCATGCTCACGACGAAGCAGTCGCTGTCGTCTGCGCTCGACGCGCTCGCCTGACCTCGGCAACCGTCGGCCTGCGGGCGCCTAGCATGGCACGCCGTGGAGGTTTTCCTGCACGCCTTTCCCCTCCCGGCCGACTCGGCGCGCCTCGCCGCCGCGGTCGAGGCCGAGGGCTGGGACGGGCTGCTCTTCGCCGATAGCCAGAACCTGCAGGCCGAGGTATTCGTCGAGCTCGCGCTTGCGGTCCGCGCGACCGAGCGGCTCCTGCTCGGTACGGGAGTCACGAACCCGGTCACGCGCCATCCGGCGGTCGTCGCCGGTGCTGCGGCGACGCTGCAGGCGGAGTCCAACGGACGGATCGTCCTCGGCGTCGGCCGCGGCGACTCGTCCGTGACGTTCATCGGCCGCCGGCCCGCGCCTCCGGCCGCGCTCGCGGAGTTCGTGCGCCGGCTCCAGGCCTACCTCCGGGGCGAGAACGTTGAAGCGGGCGGCTTCGCCAGCAGGTTGGAGTGGCTCCCCGCCGACGCGCCGAAGGTGCCGGTCGACGTCACCTGCACCGGACCGGCCACGATCGCGGCGACGGCTCCGGTCGCGGACATGGTGAGCTTCTCTGTCGGGGCCGAGGCAGAGCGCCTTCGCTGGGGCGTGGAGACGGCGAGGGCGGCCGGCGCTCGGCGGTTCGGCGCTTACGTGATCGCTGCCGTCCATCCGGACGTCGGCATCGCCCGCGATCTCGTGCGCGCGAACGTCGGGATCTTCGCCCACTTCGCGCGCGGGTCGCTCGATCGCCTCACCTCGAGCGATCGTGCCGTCGTGCAGGAGGTCACGCGCTCGTACGACACGGAGCGCCACGCGCAATCCGGCTCGAGGCAGACGGTGGTCGTTCCCGACGGCTTCGTCGAGCGGTTCGCCGTCGTCGGCCCGGCGGATCGGTGCATCGAGCGGCTGCGCTCGCTCGAGGAGCTCGGTATCGAACGCATCGTCGTCGTCGGCGCCGCCAAAGATGCCGACCCGCAGGAGGCGAACGCCGCGCGCAGACGCTTCGCTAGCGAGGTCCTCCCGGCTCTTCGCTAGGACGCCGGACGAAGTCCCAGATACGACCAACGGCGCGGAAGCCGAGCTTCCGGTAGAGCTCCTTCGGCCAGTCGTCCTCCTCTGCGATGAGGAAGGTCAGCCCGTGACCGGCGGCCTCGGACGCGAGCCTCGCCTTCGTGACGACGGCGGAAGCAAGCCCGTGTCCGCGGTACCCGGGCAGCGTGAGCACGCCCTCGATCTGTCCGATCTCGCCGTCGGTGTACAGCTCGCAGTAGCTGGCGACCCGGCCGTCCCGGTAGGTCGCGAAATAGCGCGCCGACCCGGCCGCGCCGGCGACCCGCCGTTGCTCCGCCACCTGCGCCGCCTCCTCGGCGCTCATCGAGAAGCCGGCTCCTTCGCTCCACATCGGTGCCAGCGTCGCAAAGTCGACCTCCCGCACGTCCGCAAGGGCGACCGCGCGACCTCCGCCCGCGAAGCACATGACGAGCAGCGGCTGCACGTCCCAGCCGAGCTCACGGAAACCGTCGGCGAGCCGGGTGCCGAGCGTGTCGCTCTCCGTCACGACCTTGCGGTGCAGAAGGCCGGCGTTGCCCTGCAGCCGCTCGGCCTCGTCTGCGACCTCGGCTGCACTGGCCGCGACCTCGTCGTCGAGCGCGAGCGCGTTGAGACCCCACACGAGCGGCAGGCTGTCGCAGAAGTAGGCGATCCCATAGGGCGACGGCACGGCCCGTTCGGCAGAGCGCGCGTCGAGCCGGCGGATGAACGCGATGCAGCGCGCGAGCCGGCGAGCGGTGTCCCCACCTCCCTGTCCCGTCGCCATGGCTCTCTACGATCGCATGAGTGGCCATTCAGATCGCCGTGATCGGGAGCGGTGTCGAGAACGAGACGCGGGCCGAAGCGGCCGGCCGGCTGCTGGCTCAGCGCGGGTGCACCGTCGTCACCGGCGGTCTCGGGGAAGTGATGGCGGCCGCCGCCCGCGGCGCGAAGGCGGCCGGAGGCACGACGGTCGGCATCCTCCCGGGCGAACACCGAAGCGAGGCGAGCGAGTGGATCGACCACGCCGTCGTCACGGGCGTCGGACACGCCCGAAACCTCGCGGTCGCCGCCTCCGGAGACGCCGTCATCGCGATCGGCGGCGCCTGGGGAACCCTCGCCGAGATCGGCTTCGCCGGGGTGCTCGGGCGTCCGGTCGTGATCCTCGAACCGGGCTGGCGCATCGACGGCCTGCCGCGTGCGACGACGCCGGCCGAAGCCGTCGACATCGCCCTCGCCGCCGTGGCGTGAGCGTGGTTTTTCGCGTCTGACGTCACGCCATCTCGACAAGCCGGCGCTCGAGGAACGCTCGTTCCGACGGATTCGCGGTCAGCGCGAGCGCGTGCTCGTACGCGGCGCGCGCATCCTCGCGGCGCCCCAGTCGACGCAAGAGATCGGCGCGGGTCGCGTGGTAGAGGTGGTACGAGTCCAGCCCGGCGATCTCGTCGACGATCGTCAACCCGGCCGCCGCGCCGTCCGTCATCGCGACCGCAACGGCGCGATTGAGCTCGACGACCGGGCTCGGCGAGGCGCCGGCCAGCTCGCCGTAGAGCGAGGCGATCTGCCGCCAGTCCGTCTCCTCCGGACGTTGTGCCTCGGCATGGATGGCTGCGATGGCCGCCTGCAGCTGATACGGGCCGGGCTGCCCGAGACGCAGGGCGCGGTCGAGGAGGCGTCGTCCCTCGTCGATCTTCGCCCGATCCCAGGTCGACCGATCCTGGTCCTCGAGCAGGATGAGCTGCCCGTTCGCGGAACGGGCCTCGCGACGGGAGTCGTGCAGCAGCATCAACGCCACGAGGCCGAGCGTCTCGGGCTCGTCCGGCATCAGCAGGGCAAGCAGCTTCGCGAGGCGGACGGCCTCGTCGCAGAGCTCGCCCCGGACGAGGTCGCCCTGCGTGGAGGCATAGCCCTCGTTGAAGATCAGGTAGAGGACGGCGAGCACGGCCTGCAGCCGATCGGGAAGCAGATGATCCGGCGGCACCCGGAGCGGAATCCCGGCGTCCCGGATCTTCCCCTTCGCGCGGACGAGTCGCTGCGCGAGGGTCGCCTCGGGGACGAGGAACGCCCGGGCGATCTCGGCCGTGGTCAGACCGCCGACGAGCCGCAGCGTCAGGCCGACCTGCGCCTCGCGGGTCAGCGCCGGGTGGCAGCAGGCGAAGATCAACTCCAGGCGCTCGTCGGGCATGCGAGGCTCCTCGTCCCCGGGCGACTGAAGAGCGGCCAGCTGTTCCAGGAGCGCCGTCTTACGCCGCAGCACCTGATCGCGCCGGATCCGGTCGATGGCACGGTTTCGGGCCGCTGCGACGATCCATGCGCCCGGGTTTGCCGGCGTTCCCTCGCGCGGCCACCGCTGGAGGGCGACCGCGAACGCGTCCTGCACCGCGTCCTCGGCGAGATCGAGGTCGCCGAGGACGCGAGCGAGAATCGCGACCGACCGCGGGAACTCCGCGCGGTAGACCGCGGCGAATGCCTGGCTCAACTCACCTCCGCGGGCTGCATCACCAACGGGCGAACCTCGACGGCGCCGCCGAGGCGGGCGGCCGGGATGCGCGCGGCCCACTCGATCGCCTCGTCGAGCGACTCGGCCTCGAGCACGTAGTAGCCGCCAAGCGCCTCCTTCGTCTCGGCGAACGGCCCGTCGGTCACGATCGTGTCGTCGTCGCGGACGGTCACGGTCGTCGCGGCGGACGTGGCCTGCAGCTGGCTGGCGTGGACGAACTTGCCCTGATCGCGCAGGTCGCTCGTGACGTCGAGGTATTCCTGGTAGATCGCCTTCTGCTCCGCTTCCGGGAGCTTCTGCCAGTCGCCCTCGCGGCTGTAGATCAGCAGCATGTACTGCATGTCGTTCCTCCTTCGGTTGCTCTCGACTCTACGACGAACGGGCGGGGCCGAGATCGACAGCGACCGCGAGCGGCTTCACGAGGTCGATCAGCACCACGTCGTACGTGAACGGTTTGCCGCGGAGCAGAATCGTGCCCCGCGCGCGCCGAGGCGGCGTGCCGGCCGGCCGATAGCCCAGCTTCGCGTAGAGGGACCTCGCGGCGGCGTTCTCGACGTCGACGTCGAGCGCGATCCCGGCATGTCCACGGTTTCGGACGAGCTCCTCGGCGGCGACCGACAGCCTCGAGGCGATTCCGCGGCGACGGTGCGACTCCGCGACAAAGACGTTCTGGAGCTCGGGCGGGCTCGGGCGCCAGTCGACGTGGGCGTGACCGACGGGCTCGCCGCCGTCCCATGCAACCAGCCAATCGCCTCCGGGCTGGTCGAGCCGGTCGAGCGGCAGCCGGTCGTCGACGAGCGCCAGCTCGTCGGGCCGGAGGGGCCGTACCTCGATCACGCCTGCGAAGAGCCGCCGTCGGCTCGTGCGAGGTAGGCGTGCCAGTCGTAGGAGCCCTCGCTGATGAAGCGGACGAGCTTGACCTCGTTCTTCGTCAGCACCGGCGCCTCCGAGCCGGATTCGATCTGCGACCGGAGGTGCTCGGTGACCGCCGAGGCCGTGAAGTCGCGCAGGAAGTGCCTGATCCCTTTCATGAGGTTCCCCTCTTGCCGCTCATCGCGCCTCCAACATGCGACCCAGGAGCGTGAGCGCTCCCCGTTTGTCCAGGTACTCGTTCAGGTTTCCGCACTTCGGCGACTGGACGCACGACGGGCAGCCGGCCTCGCACGGGCAACGCTCGAGCAGCCGCGCCGTGTCCGCCACCCAGTCCGGGAAGACGTCGAAGCCGCGCTCGGCGATGCCGACGCCGCCGGCGTGGCCGTCGTAGACGAAGACCGTCGGGCGTCCGGTCTGGAAGTGCACGTTGGTCGAAAGCCCGCCGACGTCCCAGCGGTCGCACATCGCCCAGAGCGGTAGCACGGCGATCAGTGTGTGCTCGGCCGCGTGGAGCGTCGAGAGCAGCGTCGGCATCCGATGGATGCCCTCCAGCAGCTGGCGGTCCGGGAGAAACCAGACCGCCTCGGTCTCGAATGTCGTCTCAGGCATCGCGAGCGGAACGAGGTCGAGCGTGGCGCCGTCCCTGATCGCCTTCTTCTGGTAGCCGACGACCTGCTCCGTCACCGACACTCGGCCGAACGCGAGCTCGACGCCGAGCGTCCGCTCGCCGCGGAGCTCCTCCTCGATCGCGGTCGTCGTCTCCTTCTTGGCCTGCGTGTAGTAATCCCCTCGAAACGGCTCGACGAGCGCACGCCGGGCGTCGAGGTCGAGCTCGAGGACGAGGTACGGCTCGCCGAGATGTAAGTACACGGCGCCGTCGTGCACCGTCGAATAGGCGCGCTCGCGCTCGGCGCTGCCAAGCAGCGTGCCGGTCTCGCCGTCGACGATGGTGATCGTCTCGGGGCTCGTCGAGCGGAGCGGCACCCGCGCGGCCGGGTAGTCGCGGCCGTTCCAGACGAAGCCCTTCGGCGTCGCCTTCAGCTCTGGCAGCAGTGCCGCCCGCTCGAGGGCAGCGTCGCCGAGGACGCTCCGGTCGGCGTCGTCCAGCGGGGCTTCGAACGCGGCCGCGCGAACGTGGCCGTCGAGCACGCGGGGGTTCTCGTGGTCGAGGATCGCCGCCTCGACGCGGCGTCCCAGGAGCGCCTCCGGCTCGCGCATGAAGTACTGGTCGAGTGCATCCTCGCTCGCGACGAGCACGGCGAGGCCGTGCCCTCGGCGGCCGGCGCGCCCCCACTGCTGGCGGAGGCTGGCAACGGTTCCGGGGAACCCGAGCGAGATCGCGCAGTCGAGGAGGCCGATGTCGATGCCGAGCTCGAGCGCGTCGGTCGCGCTCACCCCGAGCAGGTCGCCGTCCACGAGCCGCCGCTCGAGCTCACGACGCTGAGCCGGCGTGTAGCCCGCGCGGTACGGCGCGAGCCGTCGTGCCAGGGCCGGGTCGTCCAGCCGCTGGGCGGTGAAACGGTGGACGAGCTCCGCGGCCCTGCGGCTCTTGGCGAAGCAGATGGTTCGCAGGCCGTTCGCGACGAGGTCGGCCATCACCCGTGACGCCTCGCCGAGCGCGCTCGCGCGGATGCCGAGCTCCTCATCTGTGAGCGGCGGGTTCCAGAAGGCGATCGTGCGCTCGGCGCGCGGGGCGCCGTCGTCATCGATGACGGTTGCGTCGATGCCCGCGAGCGCGCGCACCAGCTCACCCGGGTTGGCGATGGTCGCGGAGGCGAATAGCAGCTGCGGCTCGGAGCCGTACACAGCCGCGAGGCGGCGCAGCCGCCGTAGGACGTTGGCGACGTGCGACCCGAAGACCCCCCGGTATACATGCGCCTCGTCGACGACGACGTAGCGAAGGTTCGCGAGCACGTCTCCCCAACGATCGTGGTGCGGCAGCACGCCGATATGGAGCATGTCCGGGTTCGTCAGGATCACGTTCGACCACTTGCGGATCTGCCAGCGCCGCTCGCCGGGGGTGTCGCCGTCGTAGATCGCCGGCCGGATCCGCTTCACGCCGAGGGTCGTCAAGGTCCGCAGCTGGTCCTGGGCGAGCGCCTTCGTCGGGTACAGGTAGAGCGCACGGTTCTTCGGTTCTCGGGCGAGCGCGTCCAGAACGGGCAGGTTGAACGCCAGCGTCTTCCCGCTCGCGGTGCCGGTCGTCACGACGAGGTGCTCGCCTCGCGCCGTCGCGTCCCACGCCCGAGCCTGATGCGCGTACAGCGAGTCGATGCCGAGTTGGGCGAGCGCGTCGGCGACGTGGGCGTTCAAGCCGGCCGGCAGCGGCTCGACCCGCGCGGCGCGCGCCTCCACCTGCCCGACGAATGCGACCTCCTCCGCGGCGAGCAGTTCGTCCCAGAGCGCGATGGTGACGCTCAAGGCCTTCCCGTCTGCGCGGCGGCAACGGCGAGCACGCGCGGGAAGTCGTGACCCGCCGGCTCGTCGAAGCGCTCGAGCCGGAGGCCGGCTGCGACGAAGGCGTTCAGCAAATCGGCGAGCGGCACGTGGTACGAGCCGACGATCCGCCGGAGGCCCTCCCCGAACCCGGGGGCATCGTTCGTCCAGCCCGTCTTCCGGTAGCCGGGAAACAACACCGGCGGCTCGTCCGGCCCCTGGTAGCGCGAAAACGGCCCGGTGAAGCACGGATGCAGCCCGAGGTGAACGAGGCGGCCGCCCGGTCGGAGCACGCGGGCGGCCTCCGCGAGCACCGACGCGTAGGCATCGACGTCCGTGTGGACGAAGACGGAAGTCACCGCGTCGAACGAACCGCTCTCGAAGGGAAGGTCCGCGGCGTCTCCCAGGAACAGCTCGACCTCCTCGCCGGCTCTCTCGCGGGCAATCCGGAGCTGGTCGGCAGACGCGTCGATCCCCGCCGCGCTCCAGCCGAGCGATCGCAACGTGTCGAAGTGCAGGCCGCTGCCGCAGCCGAGATCGAGCACCCGGCCCGGCCCTCTGCCGAGGAGCGCCACGAGGGTATCGCTCGCGGCGAGCGTGAACTCGCGGAGGTTCTCGTCGTAGTAGTCGGCGACGCCGTCGTACCGCGCGGTGTCCTGCATCTCGACCGATGGTAGACGGCTCGCAAAGCCCGCCCCTTGGCGGCCGAAGTAGACTCGAGATGACCGGGGTGCCGCGAGGTGCGCGGCTGAGAACAGACCCGTCGAACCTGATCCGGTTAGTACCGGCGAAGGGAGGTAGGAAAGACGATTCCTCGCGCGCTGACGATCGCGACGTCCGATTCGGGCGGTGCCGCCGGCATTCAGGCGGATCTGAAGGCGTTCGCGGCGGCCGGCTGCTACGGCGCCAGCGTGCTCGTGGCGCTGACCGCGCAGAACACGGCGTCGGTGACGGCGATCCATGAGCTACCGCCGAGCTTCGTGGTCGCTCAGCTGGAGGCGGTCTTCGACGACATCGGCGTCGACGCGGCCAAGACGGGCATGCTCTTCTCGTCGCGGCTGATCGAGACCGTTGCCGCGTTCCTCGAGGATCATCCAGTCCCGCTCGTCGTCGACCCCGTCATGGTCGCCACGTCGGGCGCGAAGCTGTTGGAGGAAGACGCGGTGCGCACGTACGTCGAGCGCCTGTTTCCGCTTGCGACCGTCGTCACGCCGAACTTGCCGGAGGCCGAGGTCCTCGCCGGCGCTCGCGGGACACGACGCGAGCTCGCCGAGCGGATCCACGAGCTCGGCGCACCTGCCGTCATCGTGACGGGAGGGCACGGCGCGGACGCGGTCGACCACCTGTTCGACGGCCGGCGTCATACGGAGATCCGCGTGATCCGCTACGAGCGCGCGACCACGCACGGGGCCGGGTGTACGCACTCGGCCACCCTTGCCGCCCACCTCGCCCGCGGCGAGGACCTCGTGCAGGCGGCCCGGGCTGCCGCGATCGCGGCGTCGGACGCCGTCCGCCACGGCCTCGACGAGATCGGCGCCGGCGAGGGGCCCGTGGACGTCCTCAATCTGAAGGGAGCTGCATGACCGTCCAGACTGGCGTCGCGCCCGGCGAGACGCTTCGCCGGCTCCGCGAGCAGAAGCCGCTCATCCACCAGATCACCAACTACGTCGTCATGAACGAGACGGCGAACGTAACGCTCGCCCTGGGGGCTCTCCCGGTGATGGCCCATGCGCGGGAGGAGGTGGAGGAGATGGCGGGCCTCGCGAGCGCCCTGGTGATCAACATCGGCACGCTTTCGCCCGCCTGGGTCGACGCGATGCTGCTTGCCGGGCGCGCCGCGACCGCGGCCGGAATCCCGATCGTGCTCGATCCGGTGGGCGCGGGCGCCACGGCGTATCGCACCGAGACGGCCCGCCGCTTGCTCGACGAGGTCGACGTGTCAATCCTCCGCGGCAACGCCGGCGAGATCGCGACCCTCGTCGGGGTCGAAGCCGAAGTGCGTGGCGTGGAGTCGATCGGCGCAGGCAGCGAATCCGAAGAGCTCGCGCGGCGGGCGGCCCGGTCGCTCGGCGTTGTCGCGGCGGTCACCGGGGCCGTGGATCATGTCTCGGACGGCGAGCGCGTCCTGGCGGTTGCAAACGGCGACCAGCTGCTCGCGACCGTGACCGGCACGGGCTGCATGTCCACCGCGATCACGGGGGCGTTCGCGGCCTCGAGGCCGTCCGAGCCGCTCGCCGCCGCGGCCGAGGCGCTCGTGGCGTTCGGCGTCGCAGGCGAGGACGCCGCGGCGCAGGCGCGAGGGCCCGGAACCTTCCATGTGGCGCTCTACGACGCGCTCTACAACCTCGATCCCGAGACGCTTGACCGGCGCGCCCGCGTCACCGAATCGAGAGGATAGAGAGCGCATGAGGTTGCACGCGATCGTCTCCGACCTCGAGACCGCCCAGAAGGCGATCGACGGGGGCGCAACGGTTCTGCAGCTTCGGTTGAAAGGAGTGCCGACGGACGACGTGGTCGCGCAGGGAGCGCCGTTCCGGGACCTCGCGCGCGCCGCCGGCATCGCCTTCGTGGTCAACGACGACCTCGATGCCGCGCTGCAACTCGAGGCAGACGGTGTGCACCTCGGCCGTGAGGACGAGGGTGCGCTCGACGCGCTCGCGGCGGGCGTTCTCGTCGGGCTGTCCGCGTCGTCGGTCGGGGAGGCCGCGGCGGCACAAAAGGCGGGAGCCGGGTACATCGGCGCGGGACCTGTCTGGGAGACGCCGACGAAGCCCGACGCCGCGCCGCTCGGCCTGGACGGCCTCCGCGCGGTGACCGGGGCTGTGACGATCCCCGTCGTCGCGATCGGCGGCGTCGACGCGGGGAACGCGGCCTCCTGCATCGAGGCCGGCGCGGCCGGCGTGGCCGTCGTTCGTGCCGCCGCAGAGGCGGCCGCCCTGCGGGAGGTCGTCGATGCTGCTCTCGCAGCTGGGTGAGTTCGGCCTCCTTGCCGAGCTCGAGCGGCACGGGCTGGCTACGGGGATCGGCGACGACGTCGCCGTCCTGCCGGAGGGGCGGGTGGTCACGCAGGACACGCTCGTGGAAGGCGTCCACTTCCGGCTCGACTGGACGTCATGGCGGGACCTTGGCTACAAGGCCGCGGCCGTCAACCTGAGCGACCTCGCGGCCGCCGGGGCGGAGGCGGAGGCGCTGCTCGTGAGCCTTGGTCTTCCCGGTGAAACGCCGGTCGAGAACGTGCTCGAGCTCTATGCCGGCATCGCCGAGCCGGGCGTGGACGTGGTCGGAGGGGACACGTCGCGGGCCGACCGGACGTTCCTGACGGTCACCGCGATCGGCCGGTCCGAGCGGGTACCCGGCCGCGCGGGCGCGAGGCCGGGAGACACCCTCGTGGTCACGGGGCCGCTGGGCGCGTCGGCGGCCGGCTACTACGCGCTCCGCGCCGGGATCCGCGCACCGGCGGCGGCGGCGCATCTGCGGCCGCCGATCCGTCTGGCCGAGGGCCGCGAGCTCGCGCGGGTGGCGCACGCGATGCTGGATCTCTCGGACGGTCTCGCCTCGGACGCGATGCGGCTTGCCGAGCGATCGGCCTGCCGCGTGGTCATCGACGCAGAGTCGGTACCGGTCGCCGACGGCGTCGAGGACGCTGCGACTCGTGCCGGCCGCCGGCCCCACGAGCTTGCCCTCGCATTCGGCGAGGATTACGAGCTGCTCGCGGCGGTCGAGCGGCCTGGTCGGTTCAGGGCCGTGGGGCGATGCGAAGTGGGGGCCGGCGTCGAGATCCGGCTCGGTGGAAGCCTCGTAGAATTGGCTGGCTGGGACCACTTCGGCTAAGACCCCCGACCCACGATCGAGAGGCCTTGCCCTCTCCTGTTGAGCTGTGATCGGCTACGTGATTCGCCGGCTCGTCTGGGGCGTGTTCCTCGTCCTGATCATGACGTGGTCGGCGTTCATCCTCTTCTTCGTCATTCCGCGCAACCAGGCTCCCGCCGGTCAGGGGCGGGACACGACCCAGGTCACCATCTCCCAGGCGATGGGCCTCCACAAGGCCCCGCTGCCGGTGCAGTGGGCGGAGTACGTGTGGAACGCGGTCCGGCATCAGTCGCTCGGCACCTCGATCCAGACGAGAACTCCGGTCAGCGAGACGCTTGCGTCCTCCATTCCCGTGACGGCATCGCTCCTGCTCGGCGGGACGCTCCTCTTCCTGGTGATCTCGATTCCCGTCGGCATCATCTCGGCGCTGCGGCCGCGAACGTTCCTCGACCGGGCGCTGATGATCCTCGTCTTCATCGGCATCGCCGCGCACCCGGCGTGGATCGGATTGGTCCTTTCGTACACGTTCGGCTACCGCCTGCACGCGACGCCGATCGGCGGGTACTGCGACGCCGTGAACCCTCCGACGGCGTGCGGCGGCGTGTTGCAGTGGTCGTACCACCTCTTGCTCCCGTGGCTCAGCTTCGCGGTCCTGTTCGCGGCGCTGTACGCTCGGATGATCCGCGCGTCGGTGATCGAGTCGTCGCAGGAGGACTACGTGCTCACGGCCCGCGCGAAGGGCGGTTCCGGGTTCCACGTTCTTCGCGTCCACGTGCTGCGGAACGCCGCAATCCCGGTCGTGATGATGCTCGGCATGGACCTCGGCCTCGCCTTCGCGGGCACGCTCTTCGTCGAGGAGGTCTTCAGCCTGCAAGGCATGGGGTACACCCTCGTCACGGCGATGAACCAGCAGGACTTTCCGGTCGTGCTCGGCATCGTGATGGTCGTCTCGGCCTCGGTTGCCGTATTCATGCTGCTCGCCGACATCTGCTACGCGGCGCTCGACCCGCGGGTGCGGCTTGCGTCGGCGCCGAGTCGCCGGCGGCCACGGCTGCCGAGAATGAGGAAACGACGCCGGGCCGCGCACGCGACGCTGCTCGGCCCGGAGCCTCAGAGCCAGCGCTCGACGGCGTCCTCGTAGTCCTTGCGCGGCCGCGCGCCGATCAGCGTCTCCTCGGGCTGCCCCGCCGCGAACAGGATGACGGTCGGGAGGGAGAGGACGCCGTAGCGCGAGGGCGTCTCGACGTTCTCGTCGACGTTCAGCCTCGCCAGAACGAGGCGCCCGGCGTGACGCTCGGCGAGCTCGTCGAGGGCAGGCTCGATCGCCTCGCAGGGGCCGCACCAGGGTGCCCAGAAGTCCACGAGCACCGGGACATCGGAGCCAAGCACCTCCGCCTCGAACGTCGCGTCGGTCGTCACCACGGCGTCACTGTACGTCTGGGAGGCGGTTCAGAATCGGTGGAACAGGCTCGCGAGGCGGAGCGCGGGCACCTTCCAGATCGCCTCGACGACGATGCCTCGCGTCATCTTCGACCCGCCCTCCTCACGGTCGACGAACGCGATCGGCACCTCGACCACGCGGAAGCCGGCGCGCGCCGCCCGGTACGTCGTCTCGATCTGGAAGGCATAGCCGCGTGATGTGATCGCGTCGAGGTCGATCGACTCGAGCACGGCGCGCCGGTAGCACTTGAACCCGCCGGTAAGGTCGCGGACGGGAAGTCCCAGGACGACGCGGGCGTAGAGCGATCCGGCTGCCGAGACGAGTCGCCGCCAGAGGCCCCAGTTGACGATGCTTCCACCCTCGACGTAACGGGAGCCCAGGACGAGATCCGCATCGGCCGCGGCCGCAATCAGACGCGGCACGTCCCGCGGGTCGTGCGAGAAATCGCAGTCCATCTCGAGCACGAGCTTCGCGCCGTTTGCCAACGCCTCGCGAAAGCCGGCCAGGTAGGCGGGGCCGAGCCCTTCCTTCCGCGCGCGGTGCAGGACGCGAACGCCGTCCAGCTCTCGCGCAAGCCGGTCGGCGAGCTCGCCGGTGCCGTCGGGCGACGCGTCGTCGATGACGAGAACCGCGCGCCCGTTCGGCAGGACGCCGGTGAGGGCGCGGAGCATTCGTTCCAGGTTCTCCCGTTCGTTGTAGGTTGGGAGACAGACGACCACATCCACGACGCAGGGACCTTACGACGAGCCGTGACCAGCGCCTCACTCAAGAACAGCGACATCGCCGATCGGCTCGAGCTGCTCGCCGACCTGCTTGAGATCGAGGGTGCTCAGTCATACCGCGTGATCGCCTACCGGCGCGCGGCGTCCCGCATCCGGGAGACGCCGGCGCCCGTCGTCGACATGGCGCTCGCCGGTAAGGCACGCGACCTGCCCGGCGTCGGCAAGACGATCGAGGAGAAGATCGTCCAGATCGTCGAGGACGGCGAGATCAAGGCGCTGCGGGACCGCCGGGATCGGATCCCACCCGAGCTGATCGCGTTTCTCGCGGTTCCGGGCCTCGGCCCGAAAACCGTGCGCCGGATCTGGCAGGAGCTCGGGATCACGACCGTGGAGGACCTCCGGCGCGCTGCCGCGGAGCACCGCCTGCGGGCGCTGACCGGCCTCGGCCCGAAGACGGAGGAGAGCGTTCTTCGCTACTTCGCGGCCGAGCAGGCGCCCCCGGCTGCCGAGCGAACGCTGCTCGGCAAGGCGCTCCCGGCCGTTCGCCAGCTCGTCGCCGAGCTCGGCAACTCCGCCGGCGTCGACCGGATCTCCGAGGCGGGGAGCGTCCGCCGCCGCCGCGAGACGACCCGGGACATCGATCTGATCGCGACGGCTCGCGATCCCGCATCGCTCACGGCCCGGTTCGTGGGGCACGAGGCCGTGGCGGAGATCACCGCGCACGGGCCGACGAAGGCCGCCGTCGTCTGGCAGAACGGCCTGCGCTTCGATCTTCGGGTCGTGCCGCCCGAGTCGTACGGCAACCTGCTCCAGCACTTCACCGGGTCGAAGGATCACAACGTCGCACTCCGCGAGGCTGCCGTCCGCCAGGGCCTGTCCGTCTCCGAGTACGGCATCGTCGTCGTCGACACGAACGAGGTCGTGACCGCGGAGAGCGAGGAAGACGTGTACCGGCGACTCGGGTACGACTTCATTCCGCCGGAGCTCCGCGAGAACCTCGGCGAGCTCGAGGCGGCGCGAAACGGGGCACTTCCCGACCTGGTCGAGCTCGAGCATCTCCGCGGCGACCTGCACATGCATTCGACGTGGTCGACCGACGCCGACCACTCGCTGGAGGAGATGGCGCGTGCGGCGCAGGCGCGCGGTTACGACTACGTGGCGGTCACGGATCACTCGCACTACCTCCGCGACGGCCGGTTCGCGGCGCAAGGCGAGGGAATCGCGGCGCTGAACGAGCGGCTCGCCCCCTTCCGGATCCTGCGCGGGATCGAGGTCAACATCGCGCTCGACGGGTCGATCGACGCGTCGGACGACGATCTCGCCGCGTGCGACTGGGTGATCGCGTCGCTGCACCGGGCGTTCGACTCGAGCCCGACCGAACGCATTGTCACGGCGATGGAGCACCCCCGCGTGAACTGCATCGGTCACCCGACCGCGCGCAAGATCGGCCGGCGGGCCGGCGCGGAGCTCGACCTGGACCGCGTGATCTCGGCCGCCATCGAGACCGGCACGTTCTTGGAGATCAACTCGCAGCCCGACCGGCTCGACCTTCGAGACGTGCATGCCCGCGCCGCCCGTGAGGCGGGGCTCCGCGTGACGATCTCGAGCGACTCCCACCGCATTCCGGAGCTCGCCAACGTCGAGTTCGGCGTGGCGCAGGCTCGGCGAGCCTGGTTGACGCCGGACGACGTGCTCAACACCCGTTCCTGGCGCGAGGTCGAGGCTCTTCTCCGCAAGGCGAAGAAGCGCTGACGCGATGACGTTTCGGGAGGACGGGGCCAAGGCGCTCAACTGGGCCGCTTCCTACCTCGAACGCGTCGGCGATCTGCCGGTGCTCGCGCAGGTCGGCCCGGGGGAGATCCGCGCCCGTCTGCCCGAGGCGCCGCCCGAGCGAGGCGAGCCTTTCGACGCCGTCCTCCGCGACCTCGACGAGGTTCTCCTCGACGGGATCACGCACTGGCAGAGCCCTCGCTTCCTCGCCTACTTCTCCGTCACCGGCTCGGAGCCCGGCATCCTCGCGGAGCTCCTGATCGGCGCGATGAACGCCGTCGGGATCCTCTGGCGCACCTCGCCGGCGCTCACCGAGCTCGAGGAGGTCACGCTCGACTGGCTGGCGCAGCTGCTCGGGCTCCCGCGCGGCTGGCACGGGCACATCGAGGACACGGCGTCGATCTCGACGCTCGCGGCGCTCGCCGCTGCGCGGGCGGCGAAGCCCGGCCACCGCGCGGTCGTGGC
>JBKPNC010000156.1:0-10398 GCA_046732435.1 Actinomycetota bacterium | reverse complement strand
CTTCGGGAGCACGGATCCGTACCACTGGTCGTCACAGGCCCGCCAGTACCAGGACCACCCGACCGCAAAGCCGTTCTCGGATCACCCCGACCGCCTGACGTACGAGCGCTCGCAAGCACAGCACTGGGCGTTCGCGCTGCCCTTCGGCGACCTGCAGCTCGCCTGGTTCACCGGCGCCGATCCGCCGAACGTCTACGAGGCTCTCGCGGCCGTCGTCTTCGCGCTGCTCCCGCTCGCGGCGTTCGCATGCGCGCGCGCCTGCTTTCGGTGGCGCGGGCGCTGGGCGGCTGCGGTCGCCCTCCTCGTCGTGGCGGACGCAAATCTCCTGTACGCAAGCCACTTCTCGTGGCAGCAGCAGCTGGCCGGCACCGCGTTCCTTCTCGGCGCCGCAGTCGCGCTGCGGCTGGCGCTCGAGCCGGGTGGGCAGCGCCGCGAGACCGTGCTCGCCGCGTTCCTCGCCGCCGCCTCGCTGGCCAGCTACCGGCTCGGCTTCTCGCCGTACTTCGTCGGCTTGCTCGCGGTGGTCGTGGCCTGCTACGCGCTCGTCCGCCGACACGACCTCGTGCGCATCGGACGTCGCCTGGGCGGCTTCGTGGGCGCGTTCGCCGTACTCGGAGCGCCGTCGATCGCCGCGGTTCTCCTCGGGATCCACGACTTCTACGCCTCCGGGAGCTTCTCGACGAAGCAGAAGCGTGAGTTCCCCGACGGCCAGGTCGCCGAGGCGCTTGGGCTCGTGCCGCGCCTCTGGGCGCGGCAGGACGGCTGGAGCCGGCTCGTTACGATCACCTGGCTCGTCGTGGCCTCCATCGCGGCGGCGGCGCTGCTGCTCTACGGCTACCGGGCCCTTCGGCGCGCCGGACTGCCCCGAGCCGATTTCCTCGCGGCGGGCGTCGGAGTGACACTCGTCCTGTACGTCGTCTTCCTGCTCCCGTCCTTCGCCTCGTACCTCTCCTTCAAGGTGCTCGCGTACGGGGCGCCCTTCCTGCTCCTGCTGGTCGTCCTCCCGGCGGCGCTCGGGCGTCAGTGGGGTGGGCTCGCCGTCGGCGCGGCGGTCGTGCTGCTGATCATGCCCTCGACCGCGGTGGCCACTGCGGTCGCCATCGACAAGACGAGAACCCCGGGTGACCTCGCCGAGCTCGCCGGCGCCCCGCTGCCCGGCAACGCCGTCGTGTCCGTCACGCTGGACGATGCGTGGCAGCAGGCATGGGCGGTCTACTACCTCCGGGCGCACCGGATCTCGGTCGAGCACGCGTCGTTCGTGCTGACCGGTGAGGGACGGCACCGCGATCCCGCGCTCTTCCGGCACCGGCCCGTCAACTACGTGGTCGGCGACGACCCCGTCGGCAAAGTGATCTGGCGGCGCGGCGGGCTGGCCGTCAGCGCCTGCCCCTCCGGCGTCGGCGCCCGGGCGATGGCGGCCGCCTGCGGCCCCTGAGTCAAGACGCCCGGGGCCGGTCCCCCAACCGGCCCCCGGCTGCCTTGTCGCTCCCCCTCTGGGCTAGCGGGGGAGTCCTGCTGCCGCCGTCCGCCGCCGGATCTGCCCCGGGCGGTGGTCGGCGATCGCGTACCAGAGCGCGGTCAGCGCTCTCCCCACCCTCGCGTCGCTGCGAGCCTCCTGAGCTCCCATGCTGCGGCGGAGCTCCGCGGCGCGCTCCTCGGCGAGGAGCCGGTGCGTATGCGCGTCGATGAACATTGGTCTCTCCGCCTCCATCTACTCGACTACAACTATCTTTAGATCAAAACTTATAGGGCGAGTAGTTTGACGTCAAGCAAAATTTCCGGCACAATCGGCGCGTGACAATCGAGACGGAAGCGACCTCCACGGAGCTGGACTCGGTCGACCGCTTTCTCGCCGAGTGGAGCGAGGACGTTCCGGAGCTCGATATCGAGGTGGAAGGGATCGTCGACCGGATTTATGCGCTCTCCAAGCGGCTGCGGCAGAGCGCAGACGACACGTTCGCCGCGTACGGGCTCAACCACGGCGAGTGGAAGGTGCTGCTGGCGTTGCGTCGGACAGGACCGCCCTACCGGCGTTCACCCGGGTGGCTCGCCGAGAACCTGTGTCTCTCGAGCGGCGCGATGACGAACCGACTCGACCGGCTTGAACAGGCCGATCTGGTGCGGCGCCTCCCCGACCCGAAGGATCGGCGGGCACTGCAGGTCGAGCTGACCGACGAAGGCCATCGCGTCTGGAAGGAGTCGATTGGCGCGCAGGCGACGAAGGAGGCCGGCATCGCTTCGGCGCTCGACGAGACCGAGAAGCGGGAGCTGACGACGCTCCTACGCAAGCTGATGCTCTCCTTCGAGCGGGATCAGCAGCCGGCCAGTCTCAGGCGATAGACGGTCGCCGCGGCGACCGCCTCGCCCGCTACCTCGTCGACCGTCCAGTCCTCTCGCGCCGCGGCGAAGAAGTCGGTCGCCGCCGGCCTGCCCGGATCGGCGATCAGCGCTTCTCCGCGAGTGGTCACGAGCTGCGGCAGCAGTTCGAGCAGCGGGTCAAGGTTCCGGCGCTCGTAAAGGACGTCCGCGCCGAGCACGAGATCCCACGGCGCGCCGGCGATCAGCCGGTCGGGAGCGTTCCAGTTGCAGACCGCCGTTTCGATCCACGCGCCGTTCCGCCGCGCGTTCCGTTCCGCGAGCGCGACGGCCTCGGCCGACCAGTCCGTCGCCAGCACCCGCGCGCCCCGGCGGGCAGCGGCGATGCTCGGGAGGGCGAGGCCGCAGCCGAGCTCGAGCACGCGGAGCCCGCGGACGCCGTGCGTGGCAACGGCGCTCGCGAGCGCGACCCCGCTCGGCCACAGCTCCGCCCAGTAGGGGAGAAACTCTTCGTGCTCGAACGCCTGCTCGTCGAGGAGTGCCTCGCTGTCGCGGGGGAGCAGCACCGCGAGCTCGACGTCGCCTGTCGAGACCACGGCCTCGACCAGGCTGACCGAAACCATCGCTCCCGGTAGCGTAGGCTGAGCGCGTGAGCGACGGCAGCCGGCACAAGAGCGTCGTCCTCATCCTTGCCCGCGAGTTCGCCACGCGCCTGGCGACGCCGATGTTCGTCACCGACGCCGATGGCAACCTGATCTTCTTCAACGAGCCGGCCGAGCAGGTCGTCGGGCGCGCGTTCGCCGATTCCGGTGAGATGCCGGCCGACCGGTGGAGGGCACTCTTCGAGGTGGAGGATCCGGAGGGAACGCCCATGCCGCTCGAGAAGCTCCCGAGCGGCATCGCGCTGAACGAGCGCCGGCCCTCGCACGCGAACCTGACCGTCCGCTGGCCCGACGGCCGGCGCCGCGAGCTCGCCGTGACGGCATTTCCGCTCTTCTCGCGCTCGGCCGATTTCGAGGGCGCAGTCATCGTCTTCTGGGAGGAGCCCGGCGTCTCGGCGGGCTGAGGTCGCGCGTGGAGGTGAGGATCTGGGGCTGCCGCGGGTCGCTGGCGACACCGGGCGCGGAGACGCTCCGGTACGGCGGCAATACGTCCTGCGTCGAGGTGCGTGTCAACGGCGCGGTGCTGGTCTTCGACGCCGGCACCGGGGCGCGCCGGTTGGGAGCGGCGCTCGCAGAGGAGGGACCCGAGGAGCTCCATCTTCTCCTGACGCACCTGCACCTCGACCATCTGGAGGGGCTCGGCTTCTTCGCTCCGCTGCGCCGTCGCGGAAACGTCGTTCACATCTGGGGCCCGCCGTCGCCGGTGCGCAGCCTGGCCGAGCGAATCAGCCGCTATCTCTCGCCGCCGCTCTTTCCGGTACAGCTCTCCGACCTCGACGCCACGATTCACTTTCACGACGTCCCGGACGGCGAGTGGGAGATCGCGGGCGCCCGGTTGTCCGCACACCACGTCATTCACCTGGGGCCGACCGTCGGCTACCGGATCGAGCACGACGGCTGGTCGCTCGCCTACATGCCGGACCACGAGCCGGCGCTCGGAGTGGAGCTGATCCCGGCACACTCCGAGTGGATCTCCGGCTATCCGATCGCGCATGGCGTCGACGTCCTGCTGCACGACGCCCAGTACACGGACGACGAGTACATGGCGCGGATCGGCTGGGGGCACTCCAGCGTCGATACGGCGGTCGCCTACGCGCAGGCCGCTCACGCCGGGCGCCTCGTCCTGTTCCACCACGACCCCGTCCACGGGGATGCGCAGCTGGAGCACATGCTCGGGCACGCCTGTGACCTCTGGCGGAACGGCGGTCCGCCGCCGACGCTGGCGTCGGAAGGGATGGAGATCAGTCCGTAGCGTGCGCCCGGAGCTCCCGGGCGAACGTGCCGCCGCCGATCGTACGGGCCGCCGCGGGCCCCGCTGCCGCACGGACAGCCCGGTCCGACGTCACGAGCCAGTACGGCTCGCCGCTCGCGGCAAGTCTCGCCGCCTCGGCGACGATCAGGTCGTCCGCGCTCGCCTTGCCGCTGCCCACAACGCAACCGTCGGAGCAGCCCTCGTCCGGCACCGGGGCCGTGCCGTCGTAGACCACGAGGGCACGGCAGCCCCGGGCCGCCGCCCACGAGCAGGCGAGACTCGCCGTCTCCGCCTCGCCGAGGTTCGGCCACACGGAGCGGAGGACATTGCGTGCGTCGACGAGGACGACGGGCCGGTCCGGCGCGCCGGCGTCGGTCCCCGGCGCGCCGGCGGTGCTCAACGTTGCTTGCGTGCGATTGCGCGCGCGAGCTCGTCCTTGTTCATGCGCGACCGCCCCTCGACGCCGAGCTTCTTTGCCCGCTCGTACAGCTCCTCTTTCGTGTTCCCGCGGGCGTCGACGCCGCCGTACGTGGGTTTGCTCTGGTTCGGGCCGCCGCTCTTCGCGCCGGGGTCCGAGGGCCCTTTCCTGCGCTTCTCGACCCAGCGGTCGCCCTTGCGCTCGAACGAGTGCTTCAGCGCCGAGAACGCGGTGCGATGGGCGCGCTCGCCCTCGCCGTAGGTCTCGACTGCGCTGTCGTGCGCCTTCGCCCACGTCCGTTGCGCCTTGCTCGAAGACCGCCGGATCGTGCTCGGCATCTCTTTTCTCGCAGGCATCGATCTCACCTCGCTCGGTTCGAGATTCCTCGTCCATATGCTGACCGGCCGTGGAGATCCGAAACTCGCGCTGTCTCGTGACGGGTGCATCGAGCGGAATCGGCCGCTCAGTGGCGCGGCGTCTGGCGGGCGAGGGCGCCCGCGTCGTCGCGCTCGGGCGCGACGGCGACGCGCTCGCGGGGGTCGGAGAGCGGGCGATCGTCGCCGACCTGACGGAGCCGGACGCCTGGCGCCGCGTGGCGGAAGAGGCGGGGGCGGTCGACATTCTCGTCAACAACGCGGGTTCCGGCTGGGCCGGGGCCTTCAGGGAGATCGAGCCCGCCGAAGCGGAGCGCCTCGTCGCGGTCAACCTCGTCGCGCCGATCCTGCTCGCGCGGGCGCTTGTCCCGGGCATGCTCGAACGCGGGCGCGGCTGCGTCGTCAACGTCGCCTCGATCGTCGCCCATACCGGCGGCAAGGAGGAGGCCGTGTACGCGGCCACGAAGGGCGGCCTCGTCGCCTTCTCCGAGAGCCTGCGCCAGGAGCTGGCCGGCACGCCGGTACGCGTCTCGGTCGTCAGCCCGGGCGTCGTCGACACCCGGTTCTTCGACCGCCGAGGGCAGCCGTACAGCCGGGAGTGGCCGCGGCCGATCCCGCCGGAGCGCGTTGCCGACGCGGTCGTTCGGGCGCTTCGAACCGAGCGCGCGGAGGTCTTCGTTCCGGGCTGGATGACGATTCCGGCGCGGCTCCGAGGCGTCGCGCCCGGCCTTTACCGCCGCCTCGTCGACCGCTTCGGCTAGCAGCATGGGGGAAATGGGGTTTCCCCCATGAGCCCCCTCCCCGAGGCAGACGCGCGTTCCGCGCTGTGGCTACGGCTGGCAAAGCCAGCCTCCGCCAATAAGACCGCTTAGCGGGAGGCGACGGCTCGGAGGGACTCGCGGAGCGAGCTCATGGACTGCAGGACCGCGGTGGGCTCGTAACCGCAGTGCGCCATGCAGTTGTCGCAGCGGGGATCGCGGCCGCGGCCGTACTTCGACCAGTCCGTCGTCTCCACGAGCTCCCGGTACGTCTTCGTGTACCCGTCCGCCATCAGGTAGCAGGGCCGCTGCCACCCGAAGATGGAGTAGGACGGGATGCCCCAGGCCGTGCACGAGAAGTCGACCTTGCCCTCGAGGAAGTCGAGGAAGAGCGGCGTATGGTTCAGGCGCCACTTCTTCCGCCGTCCCCCGGCGAAGGCCTCGCTGAAGAGCTTCCGCGTCTGGGTGACGCCCGGGAAGTGCTCCTGGTCCGGCGCCTTCTCGTACGCGTAGGCCGGCGAGATCATCATCGAGTCGACCTCGAGCTCGTCGTTGAGGAAGTCGAGGACGTCGCGGACGGTTTTCGCCGAGTCGGTCGTGAGAAACGTCGTATTCGTATTCACGCGGAAGCCGCGCCGCTTCGCCTCCAGGATCCCGTCGACCGCCTTGTCGAACGTCCCTTCACGCTCGACGAACTGGTCGTGGCGCTCCCGCATCCCGTCGAGGTGGACGACCCACGCGAAGTAGGGAGACGGCTCGAAGTTGTCCATCTTCTTGCGCATCAGGATCGCGTTCGTGCACAGGAAGACGAACTTCTTGCGCCTGATCAGCTCCGCGGCCATCACGTGTACCTCGGGGTGGACGAGCGGCTCGCCGCCCGCGATCGACACCATCGGCGCGCCGGCCTCCTCGATCGCCGCGAGCGCCTGATCGACCGGCATGCGCTGGCGCAGGATGTGGTCCGGGTGCTGAATCTTCCCGCAGAACGAGCAGGCGAGGTTGCACTGGTAGAGCGGCTCGAGTTCGACGAGCAGCGGGAACTTCTCCCGGCCGGACAGCTTCTGTCGCAGGAGGTACGACGCGATCCGGACGCTCTGACGGACGGGGATCGACACGGCTAGCCGAAGCCTAGTGGTTGTCGTGGCTGTGACGCATGCAGCCGCGAGCTAGCAGAGCTCGACCTGCGCGAGCGTCGCGCCGGCACGCCTGAGCGCGCGAAACGCCCGCACACCGGCCGCGAGCGTCCGGGGGTTGAGCAGCCGACGTCCGGCCTCGTCCACGACGACGCGGAGGACGACGAACGGACGATCGCCGGCGACGTCGGCGAGCCAGTACGACTCCATGTCGACCGCGAGCACGCCGTCGTCGCGGAGACGTTCCCGCTCCTCGGGGCCGACGACCCGCTCCGCCGAGAACACCGCTCCGGTGTGCACGCGGAGGCCACGGCTCTCGAGCCCGGACGCCAGCGATCGGCTGGCCGAGCACGGCCTGGTGCCCGCGCTGGAACGAAGTTCGTCCGCGAGGACGACGTCGCCGGCGCGTAGCGCAGGATCCGCCGCGCCGCAGAAGCCGGCGACGGCGACGCAATCGCCGTTTGTGACGGCGGCGCCACGGCCGCCCATGCCGGTGCGGCGGACGTCGAGGCCCCGGAGAGCGAGCGCCTCGATCCGAAGCGGCGCCAGCACGACGAGGGTCACGGCGGGTTGCGGACGTACCGCCCGAGCGCCATCACGGGGAAGATCAGGCGATAGAGGTGGTAGTTGATGTAGAAGGCGCCGGGAAAGCCCGTCCCCGTGTACCAGGGCTCGTCCCAGCCGCCGTCCGGAAGCTGGGTGGAAGCCAGCCAGGACAGCCCGCGCTCCGCGGCGTCGCTGCGCTCCCCCGCCGCGTGGAGCGCAAGCAGCGCCCACGCGGTCTGAGACGCGGTCGACGCGCCGCGGCCGCGCCAGCGCGGATCCTCGTACGAGCGGAGGTCCTCTCCCCAGCCGCCGTCCTCGTTCTGCACGCGCTCGAGCCACGCGACAGCGCGGCGAATCGCCGGATGGCCGGGGGATAGGCCCCCCTCCACGAGCGCAGGCACGACCGCGCCGGTGCCGTAGACGTGGTTCGCGCCCCAGCGCCCGAACCAGGAGCCGTCGGGGTCCTGCTCGCGTAGCAGCCAGTCGATGCCGCGCCGGGTGGCGTCATGCTGCGTCATCCCCTCACGACCGAGCATCTCGACCACATGGGCGGTCACGTCGGCGCTCGGCGGGTCGATCACCTCGCCGAAATCGCAAAACGGAACCTTCCGGCAGAGGTCGCGCGCGTTGTCGGCGTCGAAGGCTCCCCAGCCGCCGTCTTGCGACGCCATCGCGAGCGTCCAGCGAACGCCGCGGCCGATTGCCTCGGCCGTCCCCTCGGCCTCCGTCCGCCGCAGCGCCATAACGACCTCGGCGGTGTCGTCGATGTCGGGGTAGTTGTCGTTCGCGAACTCGAACGCCCACCCGCCCGGCTCGGCGTCGGGCCGGCGGACGGCCCAGTCGCCACGGATGCGCACTTCCTCGTCGACCAGCCAGCGACCGGCGCGGCGAAGCGCCTGGTGCTCGGCGGCGAGCCCGGCGTCGGCGAGGGCGATGACGCCGAGCGCGGTGTCCCACACCGGCGACTGGCATGCCTCGAGCCGACGGACGTCTCCCTCGACGATCGTGAAGGCGTCGAGGCCGCGCAGCCCTCTGGCGATCACGGGATGGTCGAGCGGGTAGCCGCGCAGCGTCAGCGCGATCAGCGAGTACACCCACGGAGGCTGGATGCCTCCCCACGAGCCGTCCGCCTCCTGGCGGTCGACGATCCAGCGTTCTAGCTCGGCGAGCGCGCGCTCCCGGAGCCCCCGGCTCGGGCGTCGCTGATACGCGTGCAAGACCCGGTTGAGGCCGCCGAAGACCGGTCCCCACAGGCCCACATCGCGCAGCTCGGTCGGCCTGCCGGTGCGGAGCTCGTCGAGCGTGAAGCCCACCGGGCGGACGGGGCGGTAGGAGGAGACGGTCGCCAGCGCGGCGACGGTCTGCCGGGCCCAGCAGGCGAAGTCGTAGAGGTTGAGCGGGAACCAGGTCGGCAGAAAGACCAGTTCCGGCGGGATGACGGGCACGTCGTCCCAGGGCCAGAGACCGACGAGCGCGAACCAGAGCCGCGTGAACACCCGGGTTTGCTCGACGCCGCCCGCGTCCAGGATCCACTCCCGCGCACGGCGGAGGTGCGCGGCGTCCGGAGCGTCCCCCGCGAGGCGGAGGGCCGCGTACGCCTCCACCGTCGTCGACAGCTCGGGCGGGCCGCCGTAGAAGTTGGCCCACGTGCCGTCCTCGCGTTGCTGCGAGCGGATCCACTTTGCGGCCTGCTCGGTCTCGCGGTCGCCGCGTATGCCGAGGAAGTGCCGGAGCAGCAGGTCCTCCGCGTCCATCGTCACGTTCGTCTGCAGCTCCCCCTTCCACCATCCCTGTGGCGCCTGGAGCGCGAGCAGGCGCTCGACCGCTCGTTCCAGCGTCGCGCCGGCGACTTCGATGGAAGCCGCGACCGCCATCAGAATTTTCTGTTGACGATGAAGCGCGCGAGCCCGGCGAGGCCGTCGCGGGAAGCGGCCGGAATGTCGACCGCGTCGAGCTCGGCGAGCGCCGCGCGCAGCCGACGGTCGGCCTCTTCCGCCGCCCAGGCGCGCCCGCCCGCTCCCTCGACGAGCGCCGCCGCCTGCGCGAGCTCCGCTTCGGAGAGGGTCGGCCGCTCGAGCAGTCTCCGGAGCTCCGTGCCGTCGAGCTGGAGCGCGGCGGCGACCGGCAGCGAGCTCTTGCGACGGCGGAGATCGCTCCACGCAGGCTTTCCCGTCAGCTCCGGCTCGCCCCAGATGCCGAGCTGGTCGTCGACCGCCTGGAACGCGATGCCGACGTGTTCGCCGAACGCGAGCAGCCGCCCGACGAGCTCGTCCGGGGCGCCGGCCAGCACCGCGCCGATCGCGGACGCGCAGGAGAGGAGCGCCGCCGTCTTCCCCGAGAGCATCGTCAGGCATTCCTCGAGCGTGACGTCCGGCCGGCCTTCGAGCGCGAGATCCTGCGCCTGGCCGGTGATCATCCGCTGGGTCGCGTCGGCGAGCAGGCCCGCCGCCCGTACGCGCTCCGGCGACACGGTGTCGAGGAGTACCTGGAGCGAGAGCGTCGCCAGCGCGTCGCCGGCGAGGATCGCTCTGGCCTCGCCGAATACCGTCCACGCCGTCGCCCGGTGATGGCGCTCGTCGTCGCGATCCATGATGTCGTCGTGGAACAGCGAGAAGTTGTGGACGAGCTCGACCGCGACCGCGCCGTCGAGGCCGACCTCGGCCGGCCGGCCCGCCGCCTCGGCTGAGAGCAACGCCAGCGCCGGGCGAACCGCCTTGCCGGCCGTCTGCCCGTCCGCGAAGCCGAAGTGGTAGTCGGTGACCGTCCGGATCCCAGGCTCGAGCCGCGCGAGCGCCTGCTCGAGCGCCGGGGTAACGAGCTCGCGCGCCTGCTCGAGGACGTCCGGGAGCGCGCCGTTCACGCGGCCGCCTCCACACGCGGCGCCTGGCCCGCGTGCGCGAGCGCGGCCGAGGCGGCGGCCCGGCCGCTCCGCACCGCCC
>JBKPNC010000155.1:0-23780 GCA_046732435.1 Actinomycetota bacterium | reverse complement strand
TTCCTCGTCGAGGCGATGCGGGAGTCGCGCGCCCCAGAGGCAGCCGTCAGGCGTGACCCCGCCGCTGAACGCTGGCGCCGCATCCCAAACTTCCTCTACCTGCGCGCGCTTCGCCCCTGACGCCCGCCGCCGGCGCGCGTTGGCCGCCGCTCCCCACAACAAGCACTTGCCCCACCCATCCGGGGTGGGGTCGTGGGCTCCTCCCGCCTCCCGCTTCCGAGCCTACCCGGGAACGTGGAACGAAACTGCAACGAAACCGCGAAAACTCTCGCACAGACACAACGCCTCAACGGGCCCGCGCCGCCGCAGGATCAGGCCCGAGGCGTGACGCCGTACAGGTCCTCTGCCTTCGCCCGCAGATACGCGAGGTACGGCTCGGGGTCGATCGGCCCGCCCACGGCCCGCTCCACGGTCTCCCGCGGGGTGAACATCCGCCCGAAGCGGTGCAGACGATCGCGGAGCCACGCTCGGAGCTCCCCGAACTCGCCGGCCTCCATCTGCTCGTCGAGGTCTGGGATGGCCGTCTGCACCTGCTCCCAGATCTGGACGGAGATCACGTTGCCGAGCGAATAGGTCGGGAAGTACCCGAAGCCGCCGCTCGACCAGTGCACGTCCTGGAGGACGCCGTGCGCGTCGTCCGGGACGTCGACGCCGAGATACTCACGCATACGAGCGTTCCAGGCCTCGGGCAGATCGTCGAGCGACAGCGTCCCGGCCAGGAGCGCGCGCTCCAGCTCGAACCGCAGCACGATGTGAAGGTTGTATGTCACCTCGTCGGCGTCGACGCGGATCAACGTTGGCTCGACCTTGTTGACGGCCCGGTGGAACGCCTCGACGTCGACGCCGCCGAGAACGTCCGGGAATGTCTCGGCGAGCAGTGGATACACCCCGCGCCAGAAGGGCAGGCTGCGCCCGGCGAGGTTCTCCCAGAGCCGGCTCTGCGACTCGTGCAGGCCGAGCGATGCGCCGGTCGCGAGCGGTGTCCGGTTGAGGGCCGCATCGATCTGATGCTCGTACAGCCCGTGGCCGAACTCGTGCATCGCGGAGAACAGCGTCTCGAGGCTGTCCTCCGAATACCGGGTGGTGATGCGGATGTCGGCCGTTCCGAAGCTATACGCGGCCGGATGGACGATCTCGTCGAGCCGCCATGCGGTCGGCTCGAATCCGAGCCGGCGCAAGAGCTCGTTCTCCGCGTGCTTCTGGCCCGAGACGGCGAAAGGCCCCCTGAGGAACGAGGAGTCAGGCTGCGGGACCGCGGCGATCTCGGCCGCGAGCGGGATGAGCGCGTCGCGAAGTCGCGCGAGGACCGCCTCGACCTCGGCGGTCTTCATCCCGGGTTCGAAGTCGTCGAGCAGGACGTCGTACGGATCGTCGAAGCCGTCGAAGCACTCCACGTAGCGGCGCCGCAGCTCGAGGTTCCGCTCGATCGCCGGTCGGAAGCGCGCGTAGTCAGACGCGTCGCGGGCGGCCATCCAGACCTCGAACCCGTCGACGGCCGCGCGCGCCATCTCGGCCTGCAGATCGGTCGGCACCCGGCGCGCCTTCTCCCAGTCGCGCCTGGCCACGCGGATGAGGCTCGCCTCGAACGAGTCCCGGTCGAGCTCGCCCTCATAGCCGTCGAGCTCGTCGAGGAGCCGGCCGAGGTCGTCCGCCGTGGCGCGCTCGTGCGTGACGCGCTCGATCGTCGCGAGCTGCTCCGCGCGGATGGCCGCACCGCCGCGCGGCATCATCACCTCCTGGTCCCACTCGAGCAGCCACGTGGTGAGGCGGAGGTCCCACACCTCGCCGAGCCGCGCCCGAAGCTCGTCGAACGCGCGGTTCACGACCTGCCCGCCCGCGCGCGGAGCTCCGCCAGCCACGCGGCCGCCCGGAGGCCGAGCCAGAGCGGCGTCAGGAGCACGTAGAAGATCAGGATTCCGCCGCCGAGCGCGGCCCACCACGCGGCCCAGCGCCACAGCTCGATCGGCTGCTCGCGCGCCTCCTGTGCTCGCATGAAGCTCAAGCCTTCCTCGCATCCGCGGCGGGCTCCAGCAGCTCCGCCTCCGCGTGGCGCTCCTCGACGAGGCGGATGATGCGGTGCGCCGTCTCCTCGATCGAGAGCTCCGACACGTCGAGCACGGGGCAGCCGAGGCGGCGGTGCACCTTCGCGGCCTCCTCGAGCTCCTCGTAGATCTCCACGAGATCGGCGTACTGCCGGTCGGGACTTCCCATCGTGCGGACGCGCTCGCGGCGGATGTCGGCGAGCCTGGTCGCCTCGATCGTCAGCCCGACGATCTTCGTCCGGTCGACCTCGAATAGCTCGCGCGGAGGCTCGATCCCTTTCACGACCGGGACGTTCGCCGTCTTGTGGCCGAGGTAGCCGAGGTAGATCGACAGCGGCGTCTTCGAGGTTCGCGACACGCCGACGAGAACGATGTCCGCCTTGTGGAGTGACTGGCCGCCGACACCGTCGTCGAACTTGACCGCGAACTCGATCGCCTCCATCCGCTGGAAGTAGCGCGCGTCGAGCGCGTGGCGTGCGCCCGGGGTCATCCGAGCCGCCATCCCGGACACGCGCGCGACCGCCTCGATCGGATGGCCGAGCAGGTCGCAGTAGTGGACCCGCGCGCGCTTGCAGAGAAGCCGCATCGCCTCTCGCAGCTCGGGCTCCACGAGCGTGTAGACGACGACCGCCGGCCGCCCGCGCGCCAGGTCGACGGCCTGCTTCAGCTCGGTCACCGTCTCGACGCGGGGATGGCGGACCTCCCGAAACGGCTGGTCGGGGAACTGCGCCTCGAGGGCCTGGACGAGCCGCGCTGCGGTCTCGCCTGTCGCGTCCGAGATGACGTGGAGCTCGACGGGAGTCGGGGCCACGCGCGCATTCTGCATTCGCGGAGCCGCGGCGCGCGCGCGGCGCGGCTCCGCACAGCGGATTACCCGGCCTGTGAAGGCCGCGTTCCCAGCGTCACCGTGAACGTCTTCGTCTGGCCGTTCCGCGTCACCTGCACCTGGACGTGTTCTCCCGGGTTTCGCGCATCGACCGCGGCCCGGACAGCGTCCGGCGTGGACACATGCTTCCCGGCGATCGCCGTGATGACGTCGCCCTGCTGCAGGCCGGCCCGGGCTGCGGGACCGCCGCCCAGCACCTGGGCGAGCGGGACACCGCCGTTCGCCCCCTGGCCCAGCTCGACGCCGAGATACGCGTGCTGCACCTTCCCGCTCCGCAAGAGTTGTGCGGCGATTTTCTTGACGGTGTCGATCGGCACCGCGTAACCGACGCCGACGTTCCCGCCACTCTCGCTCTCGATCTGCGAGGTGATGCCGATGGCCCGGCCGGCGGAGTCGAGGAGCGGGCCCCCTGAATTGCCGTGGTTCAGCGCGGCGTCCGTCTGGATGGCGCCGGAGATCGTGAACCCGTTCGGAGAGCGGATGTCGCGATCGAGCCCGCTGACGATCCCGGACGTCAGCGTTCCCTCGAGCCCGAACGGGCTACCGATCGCGGCCACGGGCTGTCCGACCTGGAGCGACGAGGAGGAGCCGAGCGGAAGCGGCGTCACGTTGCGGTGGCTCTGCAGCTCGAGCACGGCGACGTCCGTCGATGGATCGGTCCCCACCACCTTGGCCTGGGCCCGATCGCCGTTGGCGAAGTGAACCGTCGCCGAATCAGCGCCTGCCACGACATGTTGGTTCGTGACGATGTGTCCTTGCCCGTCGATGACGAAGCCGGATCCCGTCGCCGTCGCCTGTTGCGAGAACCCGAAATTGCCCTGCGATTGCGACTTCACGGTCAGCTCGACCACGCTAGGAGCGGCGCGCCGGTACAGCTCGATGAGCGTCAGCCCGTTCTGGGCGACTGCCACGTTCGGCGCCGTTGTCACGGACGCAGGCGTGGAGTCGTGGTGCGACGCGAGGGCTTCCCAGGCGCCGATTCCGCCCGCGGCGCCGATGAGGCCGATGCCCACGACTGCGACCGGGAGCGCGATCCGCTCTCTCATCTTCGTTCCTCCTCTGGTCAGGTTGCCTGGTACCAGGGAACCGGCGCTGGCTGAGAGCGAGCTGAGAGTCGTGTTGAAACGGTGTTAAGCCAGCGGGTTGCGAGCTCCCCGCCGCTGTTCTTAGACCGCTCTCAGCTCCCGTTCAGGCTCCTCTCACGCGACCCTGTTTCGCTCCGTTCTCCCGAAGTTCCGTATTCCCTCGCAGGAGGAGTTCAGACGTGTTCTATCTCAAGTACGTCATCAGCGAGCTTCGGCGGCGGCGCGGACGAACGCTAGTCACCGCCCTCGGGCTCGCCGTCGGCGTCGGGCTGGTCGTGACGGTCAACGCGCTCTCGGCGGGCCTCGATCGCGCCCAGGCGCGGGTGCTACGCCCGCTTACCGGAGTCGGAACCGACCTTTCGGTGTCGCGGCCGATCAGCTTCTCGTCCGGCGCCGGCGCCGGCCTGTCGACCGGCGAGCGCCGGCGGCTCGTGCAGGAGAACGGCCCGCGGCCGCTCGCGCTGACGAACCTCGGGAAGCCCGGCTCGCACTTTTCGCGCGATGACTTCGTGGCGACCTCGCAGCTGAGCTTCTCCTCGTCGAAGGTCTCGCGCATCCGGCATCTCTCCGGGGTCGCGTCCGCGGCCGGCGGCCTGACGCTGACGTCGATCCACGTGGAGGGCAAGGTGCCGAAGCGGCAACAGCAGCCGCAGCAGCAATTCGGCGCCGGCCAGGTCGCCGTCGGCCCGCCCAGAAACATCAACCTCTCGTCGATCTCGGTCGCCGGCGTCGACGTCCGGCACCCCGGCCTCGGCGCTGTGACGCCGGGACAGGTGTCGTCGGGCCGCTTCTTCGCCCGCGCGTCGGCCGCGCACGAGGCGATCCTCGATCTCAGCTACGCGCGCCGGAAGAACCTCGGCGTCGGCGACACGGTGCACGTGGGCGGCAAGGTCTTCCGCATCGTCGGCCTTGCACGGACGCCGCTCGGCGGGCAGAGCTCTGACGTGTACCTCGAGCTCTCCCGGCTCCAGCAGCTGGCCGGCCGGCGCGGCCGCGTCAACACCGTCTACGTGCGCGCGACCAGCGCGAGTGCGGTGGACGACGTATCGCGCGAGATCAAGTCAGCCGTTTCCGGGGCGTCGGTCACCACCGCGAAGGACCTCGCCGACCGCGTCAGCGGGTCGCTCGTCGACGCGAAGAACCTGACCGGCAAGCTCGGGCTCGCGCTCGAGATCGTCGGGCTCGTGGCCGCGTTCCTGATCGCCGCGCTGCTCACGATCGGGGCGGTCGCCAAGCGGACGAAGGAGCTCGGGACGCTGAAGGCCGTCGGCTGGTCGCAGCGGCTCGTCGTCCGGCAGGTCACCGCCGAATCGGTCGTCCAGGGCCTGCTCGGAGGCGCGCTCGGCATCGCGCTCGGCCTCGCGGGCGCGGAGCTGGTGAGCGCGGTGGCGCCGAGCCTGACCGCGACCGTCGCCAATGCGGTGCAGGCGACCCCGCTCCCCGGCCCGTTCGGGCAGGGCCAGCCGACCTCCGCCTCGACGACCGTCCACCTCGACGCGCCGGTGAGCCTCGGGCTCCTCGGTCTCGCAGTCCTGCTGGCGGTCGCCGGCGGGCTCCTCGCCGGTGCGGCCGGGGGCCTGCGCGCGGCCCGCCTGCGGCCCGCGGAAGCGCTTCGACACCTCGAGTAGAAGGAGGCCTCAGATGACCTTTCCAACCGACGACACGCTGTACGACCTCCGCTCCGTCTCGCGGGTCTACGGGGAGCGGGCGAACAAGGTGCGCGCCCTCCGGGACGTCGACCTGACCGTCCACGACGGCGAGTTCCTCGTCGTGGCGGGCCCGAGCGGCTCGGGGAAGACGACGCTTCTGCAGCTTCTGGGCGGGCTCGACCGTCCGACCGAGGGCCAGGTCCTCTTCGACGGGCGCGACCTGGCGAACCTCCGGGATGCCGAGCTCACCGGCCTGCGCCTGCGCACGATCGGCTTCGTCTTCCAGCAGTTCAACCTCATTCCGACGCTCACCGCCGCGCAAAACGTCGAGGTCGCGCTCGCTCCGCGCGGCCTCGATGCCGCCGGGCGCCGGGCGGCGGTCGAGCGGGCGCTCGCCTCCGTCGGCCTGGAGGCGCGCGCCGATCACCTTCCGAGTCAGCTCTCCGGCGGGGAGCAGCAGCGCGTGGCGATCGCGCGCGCGCTCGCGAACGAGCCGCGCGTCGTGCTCGCCGACGAGCCGACCGGCAACCTCGACAGCGCGACCGGCGAGGAGATCGTCGAGCTG
The DNA here is from genome assembly GCA_046732435.1 of Actinomycetota bacterium. Lineage (GTDB taxonomy): Bacteria > Actinomycetota > Thermoleophilia > Gaiellales > Gaiellaceae > JALZFG01. The sequence goes on along the minus strand of JBKPNC010000155.1, from coordinate 17,553 downwards.
CTGCGGTCGCTCTCGAACGGCGGCGGCCGCACGGTGATCGTGATCACCCACGACCCGCAGGTCGCGCAGGCGGCGCCGCGGGTCGTCCGCCTGCGGGACGGAGCGCTCGAGGAGGCCGCATAGCCGCGCTTGCCGACACTGCGCCGCATGCGCGACGCTACGGCCTCGTGGACCCCGACATCCGCTATGTGCGCAGCGGCGGCGTCGCGATCGCCTATCAGGTCGTCGGGGACGGCGACACGGATCTCGTGTTCGTCCCCGACTACTGCTCGAACCTCGTCTATGCCTGGGAATCCGAGTACTGGCGGCCGTTTTACGAGCGGCTCGCGCGGTCGTTTCGGCTGATCCTGTTCGACAAGCGCGGCACCGGCCTGTCGGATCGCGGCGGCTCGTTTCCGACGCTCGAGACTCGGATGGAGGACGTCCGGGCGGTCATGGAGGCGGTCGGTTCCGAGCGCGCGCTCATCTTCGGGTCGCACGAGGGCTGCCTGATGGCGACGCTTTTCGCCGCCACCTATCCGGAGCGGACGAGCGCGCTTGCGCTCTTCCACCCACCGGAGAAGAGGATTGCCGCAGGCTACGGCGTGGACGAGAGGCGGTTGCTGTCCCTGCGCGAGCGCTGGGGCACCCAGGAGTTCTGCGACGAGCTTCTCGCGGAGGTGTGCCCGACCATCCACGCGAGTCGCGAGGGCCGGACCTGGTTCGCCAACTGGTTGCGCGTCGGCGCGAGCCCGGCGATGGGGTACGAGCTCAACCGCGCCTTCGTCGAGACCGATCTGCGGGACGTCTACGGCGCCGTGCGCGTCCCGACGCTCGTCCTCTACCGCGAGTTTCCGGTCGCGGCGGACGAGTCTCGCTCAGTCGCGACACTGATCCCGGACGCCCGTCCGATGCGGGTTTCCGGCAGGGACTACTGGGGCGTCTTCCTGTCGCCCGACGAGATCGCCGAAGAGCTCGAACGGCTCGCCGCGGGGGAAGAAGCGCCCGCGGTGCCCGAGAGCGTCTTGACCACGGTGCTGTTCACCGACATCGTGGCGTCGAGCAGCCGCGCCGCCGAGCTCGGCGACACGTCGTGGCGCGACCTGCTGGCGAAGCACCATGGAACGGTGCGCCGCGAGCTGATGCGGTTCCGCGGCGAGGAGCGCGACACGGCGGGCGACGGGTTCTTCGCCACGTTCGACGGGCCTGCCCGCGCCGTCCGGTGCGCGCTGGCCGCGATCGAAGCGGTTCGCCCGCTCGGCCTCGAGCTGCGCGCCGGCGTCCACACCGGTGAGTGCGAGCTCCACGAGGGCAAGGTCGCCGGCCTCACGGTGTCGATCGGTGCCCGCGTCTGCGCCGAGGCCGGGGCCGGCGAGGTGCTCGTCTCGCGAACGGTCAAGGACATCGTCGCCGGGTCGGGCCTGGAGTTTGAGCCGCGGGGAGCCCGCGACCTCAAGGGCGTCGGCGAGTGGGACCTGTTCGCGGTCGCCTGAGTAGCTAACGCGGGATCTGCGACAGGTCGCCGAGCGCGCCGATCGCGTCGCGCACCGCCAGCAACAGTCGGAGACGGTTCGCCTGCACGGCGCGATCCTCCGCCATGACGAGCACGTCGTCGAAGAAGCGGTCGACGGTCGGCGCGAGCGAGGACGCCCCCGCCAGCGCGTCGTCGAAGCGGCGTTCCGCAATCGCCGGAAGGATCCGCGTCTCGGCGCGCTCCACCGCTTCGGCGAGCTCGCGCTCGGCGGACTCGGCGAGCAGGCCCGGGTCGACGGCGCCGGGCTCGGCCTTGCCGGCGATTCGCTGGGCCCGCGTGAACGCCGTGTGCGCCGGTTCGAGCCGCGAGTCGTCGAGCCCCGCCAGGAAGCGGGCCAAGGCGGCGACCGAGCCGAGATCCTCCACCGGGGAACGCACGGCGGCCCGTACGGCCTCGACCGGCACGTCGAGCAGGCTCTCCAGTCGCTCCTCGACGAACTCGCGCACCTCCGGCGGCAGCAGGACGCGGTCGATCTCGAGGCCGCCCTCGGTCGCGAGGCGGCAGAGCCCGATCGCGGCGCGGCGCAGCCCGTAGGGGTCGCGCGACCCGGTGGGGCGGTGGCCGAGGGCGAACGAGACGGTCAGCGTGTCGATGCGGTCGGCGGCCGCAAGCACCTTTCCTGCCTCGGTGCGCGGCAGGGGGCCGGTGGCGGAGTCCGGCAGGTACTGCTCCTCGATCGCGGCGCAAACCGCCTCGGGGTAGCCGGCGAGGCCCGCGTACTCGGCGCCGATGACGCCCTCGAGCTCCGGGAATTCGCGCACGAGCTCCGACGCCTGGTCGGCCTTCGCGAGCCGCGCGGCTTCCAACGACGCGTCACCGCCCCCGAGCCGCTCGGCGAGGCGGACAAGGCGGTCCGTCTTGTCGGCGTAGCTCCCCGCGCCGGCGAAGAAGGTGATCGCGCCGAGCCGCGCCGCCAGCCCGTGGATCCCGACCGCGACGTCCCGGTCGAACGTGAACGCCGCGTCGTCGAGCCGGCCCTCGAGGACGAGCTCGTTGCCTGATCGGACGACCTCCTCATCGCCGCCGTTGGCGACGAACGCAAAGCGGTTCGTCCCGAGCGGAAAGTACCGCTGATGGGACTGCATCGCCGTGACGAGCACTGCCTCGGGGATCCGAAGGAAGCTCTCGTCGAAGGTGCCCTCCAGGACAACCGGCGATTCGACGAGGTAGACGACCTCGTCGAGCACCCCGGCCGGGTCGCGCCAGTCGCCGAGCGCGTCGAGGCCGTCGACGATCGAGCGCCGGCGCTCGTCGGCGTCCGCGACGACGCCTGCGGCCGCAAGCGCCTGCTCGTACTCCGATGCCCTCTGGATCTCGATCTCGCCGGCCGTGAAGCGATGGCCGTACGAGACCGATCCGGAGGGAATCTCCTTCGGGCCGACCTCGAGCGTCTCGTCGTCGAGCTTCGCGCAGAGCCAGCGGATCGGTCGCGGGAAGCGGACGCGGTGGCGCTGGTCCCAGACCATCGTCTTCCCCGTGCCGAGCGCGGTGACGAGCTGCCAGAGGCGATCCTCGAGCGGCGGCGGCGCGGCGCGGCCCCAGACGTAGCTGTCGCGAACCGTCAGCTCGTCGACCGCGAGACCGAGCCCGCGCGCGAAGCCCTCCGCGGCCTTCGTCGGCTGTCCGTCGGCGAACGCGACTGCCTCCGCCGGGCCGCGCCGTTCCTCACCACCCGCCGCCGGGTCGAAGTCCTCCACGAGGAGTGCGATCCGGCGAGGCGTCACCAATACTCGCCCGCTGTCGGCAAGCCGCGGCAGCCACCGCTCGCGGAGCTCTCGCTCCGCCCACGCGCAGAAGCCGCCCGGGAGCTCCTCGGCGCCGATCTCGAACAGAAGCGTCGCCATCACGCCGCCTCGTCCGCGGACTCGAGGGTCGCGAGATAGAGCTGCGCCACGCGGCGCGCGAGCGTCCGCACGCGGCCGATGTATCCGGCCCGCTCGCTCACGGAGAGCGCGCCGCGCGCATCGAGCAGGTTCAGGATGTGCGAGCACTTCAGCACCTGGTCGTACGCCGGAAGCGACAGGGCGCGCTCGACCAGGTGGCTGCACTCGGCCTCGTGCTCGCCGAACCGGCGCCCGAGCACGTCGACCGGCGCCTCCTCGAAGTTATAGATCGACCACTCGCGCTCGCTCTCGCGGTAGACATCTCCCCAGGTCACGCCGGGCGCCCACTCGAGGTCGAACGCGCTGCGCTTCCCCTGGATGAACATCGCCAGCCGCTCGAGGCCGTAGGTGATCTCGGCAGGGATCAGGTCGAGGTCGAGCCCGCCGAGCTGCTGGAAATACGTCCACTGCGTGATCTCCATGCCGTCGCACCAGACCTCCCAGCCCAGGCCCCACGCACCGAGCGTCTCCTGCTCCCAGTCGTCCTCGACGAGCCGGACGTCGTGGCGGCGAAGGTCGATTCCGATCGCCTCCAGCGAACGGAAGTAGACGTCCAGGACGTCCGCCGGAGCCGGCTTCAGGATCACCTGGTACTGGAAGTAGTGCTGGAAGCGGTACGGGTTTTCGCCGTATCGCCCGTCGAGCGGCCGGATCGACGGCTCGACGTACGCGGTCTTCCAGGGCTGCGGGCCGAGGCTGCGCAGGAACGTCGCCGGATTCATCGTTCCCGCGGCCATCTCCGTGTGGTACGGCTGCATCAGCACGCAGCCGTACTCGGCCCAGTACCCCTCGAGACCGGTGATGATGTCCTGGTAGGTGGCCGGCATCAAAGGCCGCAGCCTATCGCCGGTCGCGCTCCATCACTCGCTCGGACGGCGGCGTGAAGCCGAACCGGCCGTAGAGGTCGTGCGCGTCCGCCGTGTGCAGGAACCAGCGGCAGCCGGCATACGGTCCCCGGTCGACGCTCTCGCGCACGAGCTCCACGCCGAGACCGCGGCCCCGGAACTCCGGCAGCACGTAGACATCCGCAAGGTAGGCGACATGGCCGTCCGAGACCGTGCGCGTGAACCCCACCTGCCGTCCGTCGAGGTAGAGCCCGACGACGCGTGCCGACCGGTCGATCAGCTCGTCCTGCCGGGCGCGGCTGCGGCCGGCCGCCCAGTACGAGTGGTTGCAGATGAACTCGTGGACGGCGGCCCGGTCGACGCGCCGGACATCGTCGTCCAGCTCGAAGCCGCCGTCCAGCGGCCGCTTCATCGAGCGAGCGTCCGCAAGCGGAAGCCGCCGTGAAACTCGTGCGAGGCGACGATCAGCCGGAGCGCCTCGCGCGACGCACGCTCACCGAGCGGCGCCTCGCCGGCCTCCGCCAGCGGGCGGCGAAGCAAGCCCCAGATGCCCTGCAATCCTGCGGGGGACAGCGGGATCGCGTCGTCGCGCGCGCATGACCGGCAGACTGCGCCGCCCGCCCTCGGCGAGTAGGCGACCAGCGCGGCGTCCGCGCCGCACTCCGTGCAGCTCTCGAGGTGCGGGAGGTAGCCGGCCAGCCAGAGCAGCTTCAGCTGAAACGACAGCGCGAGCGGATCGAGCCTCGCTTCCGTGGCTCGCTGCCGTACGTCGTCCGCGAGGTCGAGAAACCGCGCCAGCGCGAGGAACGCGCGTTCGTTTGCCTCCTCTTCCTGGAACAGCTTCAACATCGCCTCGGCGCCGGCGAGCCCGACGCCGAGTCGGTACGGGTCGTCCCGGGCGGCCTGGTGTGAGCGAACGAGATCGACGCCGGTCACGGTGGCCAGTTCGCCGCGGCCGAGGTGGAGCGCGATCTGAACGTGACTGAGCGGCTCGAGGCGGGCGCCGAACCGAGACCGCGTCTTGCGGATGCCTTTCGCCACCGCCCCCACCCGCCCCCGGCCGAGCGTGTAGAGGTGCAGCACCCGGTCGGCCTCGCCGAAGCGGAGCGATCGCAGCACGACAGCCTCGGTCGTGGTCGTCCGTCCCGCCACGTCGCAAGTGTAGATCTGGGCCGTGCCGGCGCCTCCTCGGCGCTGGGCCGTCGCCGTCAGTGCTGGCAGCCGGGACAGTACGACGTGCCGCGCCCGGCGATCCGGGTCTTCGCGATCGTCGTCCCGCAGCGGAGGCATGGCTCACCTTCGCGTCCGTAGACCTGGAACTCGAGCTGCATGCCACCGGACTGCCCGTCCGGCGTTCGGTAGTCGCTCAGCGTCGCCCCCCGCAGCGCGATGCCGGCGGCGAGGGCGGCCTTGATGCCGCGATGAAGCCGCTCGACCTCGGCGTCGTCGAGCGAGCCGGCGATTCGGCGGGGATCGATCTCGGCGCGCCAGAGCGCCTCGTCCGCGTAGATGTTCCCCATGCCTGCCACCGTGCGCTGATCGAGCAGCGCCGCCTTGACGGGTGCCCGCCGGCGCGCGAGCCGCCCGGCGAGCGCCTGGGGCGTAAAGCCGTCAGCGAGCGGCTCCTCGCCGAGCCTGACCTCGAGATACGGGGAGATCTCGTCCTGCTCGAGCAGCAGCCACGTTCCGAAGCGCCGGACATCGCGGTAGGCGATGTCCGATCCGTTGTCTAGACTGAGAACAGCACGCCGGTACGGGTCCTCGGGCAGGCCGCCGTTCCCGTGACGGTGGTGCAGCAGCGTCCCCGTCATCCGGAGGTGAATCAGCAGAGACCGACCACTCTCGAACCGCAAAATCAGATACTTGCCGCGCCGATCGACGGTCGTGATTCGCTCGCCGCGCATTCGCGAGGCGACCGCGGCCGGGTCATTCGGACGCGTCAGGCGGGCGTCGTCGATCCGCACGGCGGCGAGTCGCCGGCCCTCGAGCAGCGGGGCCAGTCGCGCACGAATGGTCTCGACCTCGGGGAGCTCCGGCACGGGTTTCCAGGCTAGCGCCCCGAGGTGCTCTGCCCCGTCGAGCTACTCGAGCACCTCGAGCACGACGCCTCGTGCCTGGGGCGGTGCGCCCGCGAGCTCGTACGCCTCGAGCACCTGTGCGGCGGCGCGCTCGGCGCCCTCGCGATCCTGGGCGTGCACCTCCGCCAGCGCCTCACCGGGCCGCACGCGATCGCCGCGCTTCTTGCGGCAGACGATCCCGACCGCATGGTCGATCGTGTCCTCCTTCGTCCGGCGTCCCGAGCCGAGCTCGAGCGCGGCCAGGCCGACACGCATGGCGCTCAGGCCGGTCACGAAGCCCTCGTGCTCCGTCTCCACGTCGTGGACGACGGGCGCCTGGGGGAGGGCCTGATCGGCGGGATCGCCGCCCTGTGCGGTCACCCAGCGCTCGTAGTGGGTCAACGCCGATCCGTCGGCAATGGCCTGCTCTGCCCGGCGACGCGCCTCCGCGTGCTCGATCCCGAGGTCGGAGAGTGTGAGCAGGTGGGCGGACGCTTCGAGCACGAGCTCGGTGAAATCGCGAGGCCCCTCGCCGCGCAGCGTGGCGGTCGCCTCGCGGAGCTCCAGGGCGTTTCCGACCGCCTCGCCGAGCGGCTGATCCATGTCCGTCAGCAGGCAGACCACACGCCGGCCGGCGGCACGGCCAAGCTCGAGCATCGCCTGCGCCAGCTCGGCGGCGGCGTGCAGCGTCTTCATGAACGCCCCGTCACCGACCTTCACATCGAGGACGATCGAGCCCGCCCCGGCGGCGATCTTCTTCGACATGATGCTCGCGGCGATCAGCGACACGTCGTCGACTGTCGCGGTCACGTCGCGGAGCGCGTACAGCCCCCTGTCGGCGGGAACGAGATCGTCGGTCTGGCTCACGATCGCGACCCCGACGTCGCGCACCTGCGCGACGAACTCGTCGCTCGCGAGCTCGACGCGAAAGCCGGGAATCGCCTCGAGCTTGTCGAGCGTGCCGCCGGTATGGCCGAGCCCGCGCCCGCTCATCTTTCCGAAGGGGACGCCGCACGCCGCGACGAGAGGCCCGACCGCGATCGACGTCTTGTCGCCGACCCCACCGGTCGAGTGTTTGTCGACCACCGTCCGGCCGAGCGCGGCGCGCAGATCCAGGGTGCGTCCACTCGCGACAAACGCCTCGGTCATCGCCTCGGTCTCCGACGTCGAGAGCCCGCGGAAGTAGACGGCCATGAGGAACGCTGCCATCTGGTAGTCGGGGACAGCGCCGTTCGCATAGCCGAGCACGAGCTCCTGAAGCTCGTCGGCGGCGAGCTCTTCCCCGTCGCGCTTGCGCTCGATGAGTCTCGCGGGGTGGATCACGCGAGCTCGGCGACGAAAACGACCGACGCGCGGCGCACGCGCAGAGGACCGTCGAACGGAGGAAGCTCCCGACCGCCCCCGGAGAGGACGCCCGTTGCGTCGACGTACTCCTGGGCCTCGGACCGGCTTGGGAAGACGATCCAGCCGAACGCGTCGCGCCGTTCGACGGCGGAGAAGTGACGCAGCAGCTGCCGCTCGCCGTTCTCGGCGGAGAACGAGCTGTGAAGACCGCTGCCGCCGAGGAGCGCTCCGAGGTCGCGCAGGTGCTCGTCCGAGTTCGTGGCGGCGACGAGGCGACCTTTCGGGCGCAGGACGCGCGCAAGCTCCGAGAGCGCGCGGTCGACGTTCGGGACGTGGTACAGCATCCAGGCGGCAAGCGCCACGTCGAACTCTTCGTCCCCGACCGGAAGCTCCTGCGCGTCGCCGACGAGGGCGTGAACGCCTCGCGCGCGCGTCAGCGACACCATGTGCTCCGACTGGTCGACGGCAACGACCTCGCAACCGAGGTCTCGCCCGATGCGTTCCGCCATCACGCCCTGACCGCACCCAACCTCGAGCACCCGCGCGGGACGCGCTTCCGCCACGGCCTGAAACGCCATCTCGCGGGGATCGGGCCCTTCGGCAAACCGGTACGCGGCGAGCCGTCCCGCGAGCCCGGCGTCCGTCGCGTACTCGCGACGAACGAGCTCCGGCTCGTCGAGCCGCCCGAACAGGGTCACGGACGCTTCTCCGCGACGAAGAACGTCTGCGACGTGCGCGCGACCACCGGCCGGCCGATCTTCACGCGGCCGAGGATAACGGGCGGCCCGGGCCGATCCAGCGCCGGGCGCCTTTTGGCGGGCCCACCGCCTCAGCTGCAGGTGATGCAGGCGCCTAGCGGGCGTCGCGTTGAGTCGTCGTCACTCGGCCAGGATCGGCGTGCCGGGCAGGCGGCGCCCGGGGGCCTTCCCGCCCAGCCAGGCGTTGACGGTCGCGCCCACGTCCGCGAAGTCGCCGTTGTGGATCTGCCCCGCCGCGTTCCGCCCCTCGACGTACATGAGGAGCATCGCGTACTCCCGCGAGTGGTCGGTGGAGGGCGTCGTCGGGTCGCAGCCGTGGTCCGACGTGAGCACGAGCAGGTCGTGGGCCCGGAGCGCCGCGAGCAGGTCGGGCAGGCGCCGGTCGAAATCCTGGAGGCAGCGGTGGAAGTTGACGGGGTCGTTGCGATGGCCCCAGAGCATGTCGGTCTCGACGAGGTTCACGAAGACGAGACCGTCGTCGACCTCCCCGAGCAGCCGCTCCGTGGTCGTGATCCCCTCGGCGTTCGACTTCGTCGGGTGCGACTCGTCGATGTCGCAGCCGGCGAAGATGTCGTGGATCTTGCCGACGCCGTGCACGGTCATGCCCGCCTCGCGGACGAGCGTCAGGTAGTTGGGCCGCCGGGGCTCGAGCGAGTAGTCGTGGCGGTTCGGCGTCCGGTAGTAGTTGCCGGGCTCGCCGAGGAACGGCCGTGCGATCACACGGCCGACGGCGTGCTTGCCCGTCAGGATTCCACGCGCGGTCTCGCAGGCCGCGTACAGCTCGGACAGTGGCACGGTCTCCTCGTGCGCCGCAACCTGGAAGACGGAGTCGGCGGACGTGTAGACGATCCACTTGCCGGTCCGCTGGTGCTCCTCGCCGAGCTCCTGGATGATCTCCGTGCCCGATGCGGGTCGGTTCCCGAGCACGCCGCGCCCGGTGCTGTGCATGAAGGGGTCGATGACGTCGTCGGGAAAGCCGTGGCGGTAGGTGGGGAACGGCGTCGGCGTGACGACGCCCATCAGCTCCCAGTGCCCGGTGGTCGTGTCCTTGCCGCGCGACCGCTCCACGAGGCGGCCCGCGACGGCCGGAGCGCCCGGCTGCGGCGGACACCCCTCCAGGGGCTCGACGTTGCCGAGTCCGAAGGCCTCGAGGTTGGGGAGATCGAGGCCGCCGACGGCGCGGGCGACATTTCCGAGCGTGTCCGAGCCTTCGTCCCCGTACTCCTCGGCGTCCGACAGCGCGCCGGCGCCGACGGCATCGAGCACGATCACGCAGGCCCGTGGCATGCGGCCATTCTAGGCCGGTCGTTTCGGGCGGCCACGACGGCTATCCTTGACCCGTGACAACGTTCCTCGGCCTGGTCGGACTCGTCGTGTTCTCGGCGTGCGTGATCGCCCTCGCCGCGGGCGTCACGTGGCTGGTCGTCAAGCTGATCCCCGCGGAACGGCCGCAGCGCAGCCAGGAGACCGGCTAGCACACCGCTTTAAGGCGGCGAAGTCCACGTATCGGGGTATTTCCTCGACCGATGAGCGTCAGACGGGCGAGAGCGGCAGCACGTCTTCGAGAGGAACGTAGTCGAGCCCGTGTGCCTCGGCGACCGCCTCGTACGTGATGCGGCCGTCGAGGACGTTGACGCCTCGCGCGAGTGACGGGTCGCGGCTCACCGCCTCGGCGAGGCCGTGGTCGGCGATCGCCTCGACGTACGGCAAGGTCGCGTTGGTCAGCGCCTTCGTGGACGTGATCGGAACGCCACCCGGCATGTTCGCGACGCAATAGTGCGTGACGCCCGCCACCTCGTAGACGGGCTCCGAGTGCGTCGTCGGCCTTGACGTCTCGGCGACGCCGCCCTGGTCGATCGCGACGTCGACCAGCACGCTTCCGGGCTTCATGCCGCCGACGATCTCGCGCGTGAGGAGCTTCGGTGCGAGCGCGCCCGGGATCAGGACGGCTCCGATCACCACGTCGGCGTCGGCAACCGATTCCTCGATCTGCAGGCTGGAGGACATGAGCAGCGTGACGCGGCCGGAGAGGATCTCGTCGAGGTAGCGCATCCGGTCGATCGATCGCTCGAGGATGGTGACGTTCGCCCCCAACCCGAGCGCGATCACGGCGGCGTTGTAGCCGACGATTCCCCCGCCGATCACGACCACCTGTCCCGGCGCGACGCCCGGGACGCCGGCGAGGAGCAGGCCGCGACCGCCGAGCGGCTTCTCCAGGAAGTAGGCGCCCGCCTGCGCCGCGATCCGGCCGGCGATTTCGCTCATGGGAGCGAGCAGCGGAAGCGCGCGGTTGTCGGCCTCGACCGTCTCGTACGCGACGCAGGCCGCGCCGCTCGCGCTCAGCGCGTGGGTCAGCTCTTCGTTCGCGGCGAGGTGCAGGTAGGTAAACAGCACGACATCGTCGCGGAGGCGCGCGTACTCGTCCGGCAAGGGCTCCTTCACCTTGAGGACCAGCTCCGAGTCCAGCCACACCTCGTCGACCGACGCCGTCCGCGCGCCGACGGCGTGGTACGCGTCGTCCGAGAACGCGCTTCCCCGGCCCGCTCCGGTCTCTACGACCACCTCGTGCCCGCGTTGGACGAGCTCGCGGGCGCCGGCCGGAGTGAGCGCGACCCGGTACTCGTCGGCCTTGATCTCGCAGGGGATGCCGATACGCACGGCGCCGCAACGATAACGCGCGCTAGCCGGTCGCGAGCCGGCGCGCGAGCCGTCCGGCGGCGTACGCGGCGGCGAAGAACGCCGGGTCGTCACCGGGCCCGCGGCCCATGTGGTCGAGCGGCAGCGCCGCGCAAGCGTCCTCCCAGTCCTCGACGTCGACCTCTTCTGCCTCGAGCCATTTCGGGCGCTCGAGGCCCATCGGCCACGCGACGAGCACCGCGTCCGGGCAGGCGGCGATGACCGCACGCGCGTGATGCGAGACGCCGCGGTGGCGCGGCCGCGGGTCGCCCTCGGAGAAACGGACGGCGAGGACGGCTCGGCCGCGGAGCGCGTTGGTTGCCGCCGCCACCTCCGCCGCGGCGAGACCGCCGTGGCCGAGCGGAGTTCCGGTGCCGACGAGGCCGGGGCCGACCGAGCAGACGACGATGTCATAGGCCGCGCTCGCCGCCCAGGCGAGCGCCGAGTGGATACCTGCGCTCTGGACGTCGCCGTCGATGCACGGTGCAGCGGCGACCGCCACCTCGACGAGCCCGCGCGCCTTCAGGGCCCGCACGGTATCCGAGAGCGATACCGGCAGCGCCCCACCTCCGACCTGCACGTAGGCGACTCGCAGTTTCGCTCCGATTCCGGCGCATACCGGCGCGAGCTGGCTGTGCAGCGTGCAGCACACCACGGGGCGCCCGTGAAGATCGTCGGCGAGCCGCGCGTCCTCTTCGGCATGGCGCACGGCCTGCTGCATCGGCGTGTACGGCAGCGTCATCACGTGCGCCGTGGGCGCAGGCTCGAGCCCGAGGCCGCGCGTCAGGTTCGCGTAGACGATGTCGAATCCGCCCGAGCCGAGGCCGAGCTCGCGCGCCTGGACGTTGACGATCACCTCGTCGTCGAGCGCGACCGGCCCGGTGAGGCGCGGATAGGCGACGCACGGCCGCCCGTCGACTTCCAGGCGTGCGATGCCCTCGAGACGCTCCAGCACCGCGGTGATCCGGCCGCGGCGGAGGCTAAGCGGCACGCCTGGCTTCGTCGAAGAGCGCGAGCGTGACCTCGACCATGCTCTCGAGGTCGGAGACCGAGATCCGCTCCGAGGGTGTGTGGATGTCGAGCATCCCGTTGGCGAGGTTGACGCACTCGAGGCCACGATCGTTGAAGACGTTCGCATCGGCCGCACCGCCCGACAGGCCGAGCCGCGGCTCGAACCCGCAGCGCTGCAACGCCTTGCGAGCGAGCGCGACCGGCAGGTCGTCGGGCCGAAAGCGGTAGCCACGGTACGTCTTCTTGAGGTGCGTCTCGACCTCGCACTCGGCCAGGGTGGCGGCGAAGGCGAACGAGTCGAGCATCTCCTGAACGAGATCGGCGAGCTTCCGCTCGTCGTGGGAGCGCGCCTCCGCGAGCAACGTGCACTGCTCGGGAACGATGTTGCCCGCTGTTCCGCCTGTGATCGTGCCCACGTTCGCGGTCGTCTCCTCGTCGACGCGGCCGAGCCGGAGATCGGTGATCGCGCGAGCGGCGGCGACGATCGCGGACCGTCCCTCCTCCGGATACATCCCCGAGTGCGCCGAGCGGCCCCGGAATCGCACTTCCATCGCCCGCGCGTGCGGGGCGCCGAGAATGACGTCGCCGATCGGCGCGGCCTGATCGTAGACGTAGCCGACGCGGGCGCGGAGCCGGCCGGCGTCGAACGCGGCGGCACCGAGGAGCCCGACCTCCTCCTTCGGCGTGAAGAGAAGCTCGATCCCGGCGTGGGGCCGCCGCTCCTCGACGCAGCGGCGAACCGCTTCGAGCATCGCCGCAACGGCCGCCTTGTTATCCGCCCCGAGGATCGTCCCGCCGTCGTTCCGGACAATCCCGTCCTCGACGACGGGCTCGATCGGGCCGTCCGGCGGAACGGTGTCGAGGTGGGCGCAGAGGAAGAGCGGCGTCCCACCGTCGGCGCCGGTCGGTTCGACAGCCGCGAGCACGTTGCCCGCGGACGCGTCGATCCGCGCCCCGGCGTCGTCCTCGGTCGGCTCGAGTCCCAGCTCGCGGAGATAGTCGATGACGAGGTCTGCGACCGGCCGCTCCGCGCCGGGAGGGCTGGCGATCGCCGTCAGCTCGAGAAAGAGCGGAAGGAGCTCCGGAACGGCCACGACGCGATCTTAGGCCGCCGGTTGTCGGCGGCCGGCGGGAAGCCGCAAGCGCGACGCTGCGCCCGACCGGCGGCCCCCGTACCGGTCCGCTCCCCACCCTTGGGTGGGGCGTCGGGTTCCACCCGCCACCCGAGTCCGACGATATCGCGGGCGGATGCACGCCGCTGTGCCAATTCTGTGAAAAAAGGCGCCGCGCTGGGGCAGCGCGCGCCGCGCGGCCTCAACCAGTCGCGCGGGCACCCGAGCACCCGGGATGGCCCCGGGGAAACGCCACGACGGCGGCGCGCTACGGCGCGGTCTCGAGCGCAACGCCCGCGCGCTCGCGAGCGCGTTCCAGCGCGGCACCGACGAAGTCACGGAACAGCGGCGCCGGGCGCGTCGGCCTCGACTTGAACTCCGGATGGAACTGGCTGGCCACGAACCACGGGTGGTCCGGAAGCTCGATGATCTCGACAAGTCGGCCGGACTGGAACGTGCCCGAGATGACGAGGCCGGACTCGACCAGCAGCGGTCGCAGGTGGTTGTTGACCTCGTACCGGTGGCGGTGCCGCTCGTGGATCACGGCCTCGCCGTAGGCGTCTCGCGCGCGCGTGCCGTCGACGACCTCGACTGCCTGCGCGCCGAGCCGCATCGTCCCGCCCAGATCCTCGATCTCCTTCTGCTCCGGGAGCAGGTCGATGACCGGGTACGGCGTCTCCGGGTCCATTTCCGTCGAGTTGGCGCCGTCGAGGCCGGCGGCGTGGCGAGCGAACTCGGAGATGGCGACATGCATCCCGAGGCAGACGCCGAGATACGGGATCTGCCGCTCGCGGGCAACGCGGCAGGCGAGGATCTTGCCCTCCCAACCGCGGGACCCGAACCCGCCGGGCACGAGGACCCCGTCGACCCGTTCGAGCTCGGCGGCGGCCTCCTCGAGCGACATGCCTTCCGCGTCGACCCATCGCACGCGCACGCGGCAGCCGTGGTGAAGGCCCGAGTGCTTGAGCGCCTCGAAGACCGACAGATATGCGTCGTGGAGCTTCACGTACTTGCCGACGAGGGCGATCTCGACTTCCTCGGCCCTGTCGCGGACTCGCTCCTCGAGCTCGAGCCACTCCCCGAGAATGAGCTCGCCTGCCGGCAACCGCAGCTTCTCGCACACGAGCTCGTCGAGCCCCTGGGCATGAAGCGCGGACGGGACGAGGTAGACGTCCGGCACGTCCTCGTTGGCGATCACCGCGTCCCGGTCGACGTCGGCGAACAGCGCGATCTTGTCGCGGATATCGGCGGAAAGCGGCTCCTTCGAGCGGCACACGACCACGTCGGGATGGATACCGATGCGCCGCAGCTCGTTGACCGAGTGCTGTGTCGGCTTCGTCTTCAGCTCACCGGCGGTGTCCACGAACGGCACGAGCGTCACGTGGACGTAGCAGACGTTCTCCGGGCCTTCCTCCCGCCGGAACTGACGGATCGCCTCCAGGAACGGCAGCGACTCGATGTCGCCCACGGTGCCGCCGATCTCGCTGATGACGACGTCGGTGTCCGACGCTTCCGACATGCGGCGGACGCGCAGCTTGATCTCGTTGGTGATGTGCGGGATCACCTGGACGGTGGACCCGAGGTACTCGCCCTTGCGCTCCTTGCGGAGCACCGCGTACCAGATCCCGCCCTGCGTGTGGTTCGCGTTCCGCGAGAGGTTCTCGTCGACGAAGCGCTCGTAGTGGCCGATGTCGAGGTCGGTCTCGGCGCCGTCCTCGGTGACGAACACCTCGCCGTGCTGGAACGGGCTCATCGTCCCCGGGTCGACGTTGATGTACGGGTCGAACTTCTGGACCTGCACCTTGAGCCCGCGCGCCTTCAGCAGCCGCCCCAGCGATGCGGCAACGATGCCCTTGCCGAGCGAAGAGACCACGCCGCCGGTGACGAACACGTACTTCGTCGGCCGCGTGCTCACCAGGCGCGCCTTCCGGCGGCGTCGACCGTGCGCAGGCCCCAGGCGCGCTCGATCAGGCTGCCGAGTGAACGCCGCTCACCGAGAATCGTGAGACCGGCGAGCACCGCGATCGCGGCGGCACGGCCTCGTCCCGTGAGTCGGCTCACGGACTTCAAGCCTAGCATCGCGCCCAGCGCGTTCGAGCCCGCGTCCCCGAGCATCGCCATCTCGCGGAGATCGTACGGCAGCAGGAAGACGGCGTTTCGCTTCGGCGCCCCGAGCACGAGCGCCGCTGCCAGGTAGGCCTTCACGGCCCGGCCCGGCGCCGTGTCGAGCTGGTTGAGCGCGTTCGCGGCCAGGCCGACGATGAGCGCGCCTGACGCCCGGCGGGTCGCGGCGAGCCCCACCAGGGGAATGGCGACAAGCTTGAGGACGCCGGTGGTCGAGCCCGACCGCAGATGCTCGGCGAAGCCGCGCTCCGGCCCGCTCCACACGTCGTCCGCGAGGCCGATCAGCGAAACGAGCGCCACCGCCGGGTCGCGCTGGACGCCGATCAGCCAGCCGACGACCGGCAGGCGAAGACCGCGGAGGTTCACCGCGAGCGGTCCACAGGCGAGCAGCGCCTGAACGAGCTGGCGCCCACGGTGGACGAAGCCGCGAACGTCCCGACCAGTCGCGCGATGTGCGAGCGGCAGCTCCACCTCACGCAGGGTGAGGCCGCCCCGGACGGCGTCGATCGTCATTCGTACCTCGGCGCCGAACCCCGCGGCCACCGGAAAGCACCCTTGCCGCGCCGCCGGCGAGAGCGCCCGTTGCCCCGACAGCGGCTCCCGCGCAGTGAAGCCGCATCGGGCTCGCACGAGCGCCCGGGCGATGCCCCTTGCGAGGCCGAGGCCGCCGCCCCGGCGCTCGGAGAAGGCGGCAATCGTGAGATCGGCCTGCGCGTCGACCAGCGGCCGCAGGTCGCCGCACACGTCGGCGTCGCAGAGAAGCAGCGGCCCCGGCGGCAGCTGCCGTTCGGCCAGCGAGAAGGCCTGACCCTTGCCCAGGCGGGGCAGGCGCACCACGTCCGCGCCGGCGGCCCCGGCCAGGGCCGCGGTCCCGTCGACCGAGCCGTCGTCGGCGACGACGACGGTCGCGCAGGGAAACGCCTCCGTGAGGCGACGAACCGTCTGACCGATCACCGCCTCCTCGTCCCGCGCGGCTACGAGGACGGTAAGCCGGTCAGCCACGCGCCGTCGTCGCCACCTCCGGGACAGACGCGACCGGCGGCAGCACGCCCGCCGTGGCCGTATCCCTAAAGCCGTAGTTCCCGGGCTGCCCGCCGGCGAGCAGGAGGACGAGGGCGGTACGTCCGGCAGGGTCGTCGACCGCGTCGACGGTCGACAGGCCGGCGCGATCGAACGGCGCGATCGCCGACCAGGGAGCGTGCGAGCTCTCGACGCCGACCGCCGGAACGCCGCCGCCGGCGATCCCCGAGTAAAGCCCCCGGAGCAGCTGCTCCGTGGGGCCTCGCTGCAGCGCCGCCGAGCGGGCCACGACGATCCCGTCCGCCGTCCGTCCGCTGGTTCCCGACCGCTCCTCGACCAGCACGCCCGAAAGGCGATCCCAGAGGGGCGGTTCACCGCCGGCGACGAGCTCCCGCCCGAGCTCTCGCCCGAGGGCAACCAGCCGGCCGGCGCCCTCGTATGCGGCGAGAGCTGGGCGACCCGAGAGCTCGCGGTCGAGTGCGTCCGGGTCGACCGGGACCT
The DNA here is from genome assembly GCA_046732435.1 of Actinomycetota bacterium. Taxonomy (GTDB): domain Bacteria; phylum Actinomycetota; class Thermoleophilia; order Gaiellales; family Gaiellaceae; genus JALZFG01. The sequence goes on along the minus strand of JBKPNC010000155.1, from coordinate 709 downwards.
TGATCGCGCGCAGCCGGAGAACCCCGGGCGCGCCGGCGTCCTGGAACGCCGCCTGGACGGAGCCGTTGACGTTGTCGTCGACAGGGCCCACGAACACGACGGCGATGCGCTTCCCGGCCAGCCGGCCGGCCACGAGTTGGGGGTACGCGGCCCGGAGAATCGCGTCGGCGGCTCGTCGGCTGGTCGCATCGGCTGCCCTGCTGCGGCGGAGGCCGTCGACCTGGTGGCGGAGGTCCGAGATCTCCTTTTCGAACAGCGACCGCTCGGTGCCCCGTAGGAACCCGCGGTCCGAGATCCCCAGGCCGACGACGATGCCCAGCAGCAGCGCCACGAAGACGGCCGCGAGCGACGCGACGTGGTAGCGGAGGTCGAACACCCGCCGGTCCCTAACCCAGCCCGACGAGGTCGCGGACGCGCTGGCTCAGCAGCACGATCAATCGGCGGATTCCCGGATCCGCGGCGACCGCCACGACGACGGCCCCGACGGCCCCGAGGGTGAACGCGACCAGCGGCCAGAGGCCGACCCGGCGGCTGACGAGCCGTGAGATCCCGCGGGCGTCGACGAGGATCTCTCCCACCTTGAGGCGCGTGACGAACGTCGACGACATGCCCGCACGGTCGCGCTCGAGGAAGTCGATCAGATTGAAGTGGGTGCCGACCGCGACGAGCAGACGCGCGCCCTTCTCGTATGCGAGGAGCAGCGCAAGGT